>NZ_FKLB01000060.1:127261-291604 GCF_900067035.1 Pseudomonas sp. 1 R 17 | reverse complement strand
CAACGCCTGGATCGACGACTGGAATTTCGCCAGCCAGCCCGGCGCCGCGAGCGCCTTGGCGGACATGCAACTCAAGGCCAGCGGGGCGCAATTTGCCTACGACCTGCGCCTCACCTCCAGCCGGCCATTGGTGTTGCAAGGCGACCATGGCTACAGCCGCAAGTCCGATCAGGGCCAGGCGTCGTACTACTACAGCCAGCCGTTTTTTACCGCCGAGGGCAGTGTCAGCATCGACGGTAAGACGTATCAGGTCAGCGGCCCGGCGTGGCTCGACCGCGAATGGAGCAGCCAACCGCTGACCGCCAGCCAGACCGGCTGGGACTGGTTCTCCCTGCACCTGGACCGAGGCGAGCAACTGATGCTGTTTCGGGTGCGGCAAACCGACGGCGCGTCCTACCTGACCGGCACCTGGATCGACCGCGAAGGCCACACCCAGACCCTGCACAACGCCGACATCCAACTGGCACCGCTGGACACAACAGTCATCGACGGACGCCACATTCCCACACGCTGGTCGTTGAAGATTCCCAGCAAGCAACTGGATATCACCACCCAGGCTGTCAACCCGAACGCCTGGATGAACCTGAGTATTCCGTACTGGGAAGGACCGGTGCGGTTTGACGGTGGGGTGGGTTACCTGGAGATGACCGGTTATTAGGGTTGTTTCTGTAGGCGCTGTTTCTTCGTGAAGTAGGCAACTTCCCAAATGCAATTCGACCCACCTGCGCTTGTGTTCGGGGCGTAGGTGCTTGCTTATATTTCGACGCCATCTTCTTTGCATCTCGGATGTAGGGCATGGCGCAGAGCTATATCAACGACCGCACAACGGACTACACCCATTTGAAATCCCGCCTCATGGGCGGCGCCCCGAGCCAGCAGCGCTCCGATCATTTTGATGTGCTCAACCGGCACCTGCGCCCCGGTCTGGTCGCGCCGGGTCAATTGGTGATTATTCCCGATCCGTACAGCGTGAGCTGTTCGAGCGAGGAAGCCTGGTTGATGCGCCATGCCGAAACAGTTCGGCGCAATCTGGAAATGGATACCTCGGCGGGCAGGGAGTTGATCGGCAACTATGACTTGCTGCAGAGCTTCATGGCCTACGGATCGATTGGTATCGGCAGTGCGACATCGGCCTGGTCGCGGCATCTGAATGAGGTGGCGCAGACCCTGGAGGACATCGAGGGGTTGCATCAGCGCTTGAAGGACGGTGCGTTGGACCGGGATGGCTTTATCAAACAGCGCCAGGCTTTGTTCCGGCGCTTGGATCTGCAACTGCAAGGCGCGGCACGGTTCGGCACGGGGTTGCAGGGCAATGAGTCGTTGAAGAAGGTGCTGGGGATTTCGACCAAAAGCTATCTGCATAAAGGCGAGATTGCGGGGTATGCACGGCGCATGCGCGAGATTGCGCAGATGTCCAAGTGGTTGGGAAACGGGACTTTCATTGGGATCGCGCTGGATGTGGGCGTGACCGGGCTGGAGATCAAGGAGGCGTGTGTGACGGGACGGGAGGCTCAGTGCAGGAGGGCTAAGTATGTGGAGACGGGGAGGTTGATGGGGGGAGTGGCTGGGGCTGCTGTCGGGGGAAAGTATGGTGCAGCCTTTGCTCTTCGTGCTTGTCACCTATTTTTGGGTATTTCGATGAAGGGACAAGGTGCGCTTGCGTGCGCAGTCATCGGCGGCGCTGCGGGTGGGCAGGCGGTAGGCTCTGGTCTAGGTGATGAAGGTGCGTTATTGGGTGGCAAGATCCTGGAGGTCAACGGTGATTTGATCTTCGAACCAGAGGGGGCTTAATCGTGTCGTTTTTTCTTGCCTTCACCATTGTGCATTTTGTGGGGGCGTTTGTCGTTTTGGGGCTGGCGCTGTTTGCCGAATATACAAAACTCGACGAGGTAGAAGGTTATTTCAGTCATAACGAAAGGGTCCGCGCCAATAAGCGATTTTGGAGACGAAACCGATGGCTCGACAGGCAATACCGCATGCTGTTGATGTTTGATTTCCTGTCTGACTCAGCACGCTATGTGAAAGCAGGCGTTGTGACCGAGGCCGAGCTGGCGTCTGTTCCATTAGGGCTGAAGCGTTGGGTGTTATGGCCCTATTACGTCGGCTTTATTTGGGTTATCGCAACAGTCGTTTGGACTGTTTGGCGTAGATGGGCCGACATTCTCATTTGAAAGAGCCTGAATTTTTCCATAAAAAATACTGTACATTCATCCAGTCTTCTCCTACATTCCATCCCAGGTGACCGGATGTCACCTGACCTTCAGTTTTTAACTATGGATGGATAAAAAATGAAATCGAAAAAAGCCTTTATGCTCGGTGCGGCCATGGCGGCCACCTGCTTTGTCTCGGCCTTTGCCCTCGCTGAACAATACCCTCACCTGGCTGCGCAAGCGGCGCCTCCTGCGGTCAAGCAAGGCTTGAAAAGCGCTGCGAAGGTCAAGGCCAACAAGGCGACGGCTGCCCTCAAACAGCAATTGCTGGCGGGTGCCCAGCAGAAGAAAACCCTGTTTGCCCCCAAGGCGAAGGCTGACTCGGTGGTGGAAGACAACACTGCGCCGGCCAGGGTGGCCAAGGTACAAAAAGCCACGGCCCAGTCGGCGCCCGCCGTGCAGGCTGCGCTGGTCCAGGGCTGTGAGCAGACGCTGGACATCAACTCGCTCTATACGATTGATGGCGTGCAAACCGGCGACCTGCTGTGCTACCACTTCAACCTGCCGCAGAAGGCGCGGATCAATGTTCTGCTGGTCAACCAGACCGCAGGCACCGACATGTCGTTGTCGCTGTTCCAGGACGACGGCCAGGGCAATCCGCTGCCCCTGGGCACCTCCAATAACCCCGGCACGGGCGATGAAAGCCTTGGCGGCGTGGTGCCGGCCGGCGATTACTACTGGTTCATGGAGGCCAACGCGGCGGTCCAGGGCTCGAGCTTTCAGTTCGGCGTCGCGGTCGATACCAACCTTGATGCGTTCGAACCCAATGACACCCCGGACACGGCCTTCCAACTGCCGGACACCCTCAACTACATCAACGGCAATGCCGACAGCCTGGATGATGTCGATTACTTCGATTTCACCGCCGTTCGTGGCCAGAGTGTGGGTATTGCGCTGACGGCCGATGCGACCAGTGGCAGCACGCGCAACAAGTGGATCCTCGAGCGTTTCGATGGCGCCCAGTGGGTCACCGTGGGGGCCAACGTCGTGTCGACCTCGATCCCGAGCCCGGGTGTCGGTGGCGTGGTCAAGGTACGTGTGCGGCCGAACCAGCACCCGAACGAGCCGTGGAGCGCGACCGGCAAGTACAACTTGTCGTTTGGTTCCAACCCGCGGGTCAACAGCCCGGATGTGAAGGGCGAGGCGAACGTGTTGCGCATTCCGTATTCGGCTTCCGACGTGGGCTACGGCTACATGACCACCCAAGCCTATCGCGACCTGACCTGGACCATGGGCCTGTCGGACAGCACCGGTGCACCGCTGGTGGGCCTGCACCCGATCGTCTATCTCGACCAGCGGATCGACCCGGCCAACGGCGATATCGTCTACAAGGCGTATTCGGCGGCGACCGACAGTGCGGGCCAAGCGGCGGGCACGATCAACGTGGGCACCTGCTTCGGTGATTTCCAGACCACCTTTGTCGACTATGCCCAGGGCTACAACAACACCTGGCGTACCGACTTCAACTACGGCGTGTGGCGCATGGAAGTACTGGAATACCCGGGTATCGGCGTCGGTGGTGACAACACCGAGTTCGTCAGCTTCGGCCACCTGTGCAAACAGACCTTGCTGAGCAGCACCAAGAGCTGAACATGAGTGACCCGTAGTACCCAGGGCATACAGGCCAGGCGCCTGTATGCCCTGTTTGCGTTATTGCGCCAACGCCAGCTTCAACGGCAAGCGCGCCATGCTCGTATTCTTCAATGAGCCCAGGTACAGCCAGTCGCCATATTCCCGGGCCGTGGTGATGGGCGAGTAATTGCCGGCGCTGCCATCCTGCAAGTTGGCGATGACCTTGCCGTCGGTGTCCAGCCCCAGCACGAAGGCTTTGCGCTCAATGGGCTTGGGCACCACCATCAGCGCGCGCACCATCACCTTGCGCAGCAATGGGTAGCCGGCAAAACTGTCCAGCAGCGGGTTGCGCGGTGAGTACAGTGCTACCCAGAAACGGTCCTGGCCGTTGAAACTGAGGTTGTCCGGCAGGCCGGGCAGGTTGTCGATAAACAAGTCGTGGTTGCCCGCACGTTCGCCCTTGAGCCAGTAGCGGCTGATGCGATACGCCCCGGTTTCATTGACCAGCAGGTAATTTTCATCGGGGCCGAGGGCCACGCCGTTGGCGAATTGCAGTTGGTCCAGCAACACCTCGGTGGTGCCGTTGCGAAAGTCATAGCGCAGCAGGCGACCATCGCCGCCATGCTCGATCACCGCCTCGCCATCCTGGCCATAACCCCAGCGGCTCGAAGCATCGCTGAAGTAGGCATAGCGCCCGCCGGCATCGATGGTCACGTCATTGGTAAAGCCAAAGGGGACGCCATTGGCGCTGGCGCTCAGGACGGTCAGTTGGCGCTGGGGATCCAGCGCGAGTAAGCCCTTGACCCCGTCGGCAATGATCAAGCGCCCGTCCGGGTGCAGTGCCATGCCCAGCGGCCGCCCACCGGTGTTGGCCAGTACTTCCAGGGTGGGGCTGTCGGGCGACGTGCGGATGATGCGGCCGTCATGCAGCCCGCTGATCAGAAGCCCCTGGGCATCGAGCAGCAAGGCCTCGGGGCCGGCGATGCCCTGGGCGCCGATTTTCTGCACAGCCTTGAGGCGCTGGTTGTCGGCATAGGCACCTTCCTTCATCGATGGCGCCTTGGGCGGAGCCCAGTTCACCGGTTGCACTTTGGTCGGCATCAACAGCAGGAAAGCGATCACCGCCAGCAGCAGCACAAACAGCAGATGACGCATTTTCTTTCGACGGGTACTCATGACGATTCCTGGTTGTCGTTGGGGTTCGGTTCCCAGTACAGGGTGCCGAACAGGTAATCCATCAGCGGGAGGACGATATTGAAATTGCGCCCCTGCATCAGCTCGCGGCGGTGATGCAGGGCGTGCAGTCGGTGCATCTGGCGAATCCACGGCAGGCGCGCCAGCGGGTGGTCGGCGGGCAAGTGCTCGCAGGCGTGGAACACTTCGTAGAGCAGGTAACCGAGGATCATGCTCCCGGCGAACAGCCCGGCGACATTGGCGTTCAGGTGCTGGAGCAACCACCAGGCGGGGAGGGTGATGACCAGGCTGTGCAGCACGATCAGCCACGCCGGGAAGAGAATGACGCGCCAGTCTCGCGGGCTGTCGTAGGTCATGTGGCCGGGGGTAAAGAAGCTGTGGTGATCACCGGTGTGGCGCGCATAGAACAGGCGGGCCAAGGCGTGCTTGTGATGGCCGAGGTGGCGATGCACCAGGTAGATACAGAGGTTGAAGAGCACCAGGGTCAGCGGCACGGTCAGCCACTCGAACGGCGTAACTCGGTGGGTGGAGGCCCCGGCCAGGCCGATGCAGCACACGCCATAGCCGAGCACAAAGCCGGCGTGCAGCCAGGGGTTGTAATGGGGGCTGACCTCGGCGCGGTAGCGGCTGCGAAACGTCTCGGTGGGATGGACCATGGCGGGCTGCTCAGGTTTTTTTGTTGGAGACTGAGCTTAGTTGGTACACGGGAATCTGCGAGTTTTGCGCGCTGCGCCGGGGAAGGGATTCAGATCAACGGGTCCCAGCGCTGTGACCAGTCACTCTCGGCCTTGACCACTTCACGCAGCAGCCCCAGGGCCTGTTGCAACACCGCCGAATCCCGTGCCCGCGAGTACACCAGGAACGTCGGGAAGCTGAACTCCGGGGCCTTGGGCACGCGCTGCATCACGCCGCTGTCCAGGTAGCTCTGTACCACCCGCGTGCGGAAATAGCCGGCGCCGCCGTTCTCGAGGATGTACTGCAATGCCAGCGGCCCGAGGTTGAAACTTACCGCCGCGCGAGCCCTGTCGGGCAGGGCCGCGTCGTGCTGCTGGCGGAAACCAGGGCCCCAGTCGATGTAGACGTACGGGGCCGGTTTGCTCGTCAATTGCACCAGGATCAGTTTTTCTTCCAGCACCTGCTCCACCTGCAACCCCGGCCAGTACTGCGGCTGGAACACCAGCGCCGCATCAAGTACGCCGAGCTCCAGCTGCCGCAGCAGGTATTCACCTTCACGCACTTCGGTGCGCAGGGCATGCCCGGGGATCTGTTCGCGCAGGGCCCGGGCCCAACCGAGCATCAGCGGGTTGCACAGGCTGACTTCACCGCCGATATGCAGCACATTGCGGTAGCCATCGGGCAACGGCAGGTCGCGCCGCGCGGCTTCCCAGGTTTGCAGCAACTGGTTGGCGTACACCACAAACGCCTCGCCGTCGGCGGTCAGGCGTGCACCGGCGCGGTTGCGCACGAACAGCGTACTGCCCAGCTGGCTTTCCAGGTTTTTAACGCGTGCGGTGATGGCGGTCTGGGTGACGTGCAGTTTCTCGGCTGCGGCGGCCAGGCTGCCGCAGCGGGTGATTTCCAGGAAAGTGCGTGCCAGTTCGATGTCCATGAAGCCCCCGGGGATGAATGGGGGACATTGTAGAGGCAGGGGATTGGAGTGCGCTCAGAAAATGTGCGAGGGGGCTTGCCTCCGAAGACGCCTTCTGGGATGCCCAGGGTGTTCAAAAGGAATAGATTTATTTGGATTTGGCCAAGCGGTACTTGGGCATGAACTTCACGGCAGTATCGGCAGGCAGTAGCGCCCACCGGAAATAGTGCATGGAGCCTCGATAGATATTGTTGTTCATGTCGCCCAGGGTCAAACCGTCCTTGGGTTCTGCCCACAAATCCTGATCCACCACGAAGTAGCTCTGGCCAGCCTTGACGGACAAGTCAAACTGGCGCGTGGCTTCGTCCGTGAGGATTGAGGTTTTGTTGGAGCTGACGCGGTGCACGCCGGCTGGCAAGTCCACCTTGAAGTAGCCGCCGGTAGGCAGCCCCCCAAGGCTCTGGCCATCGACGTGGACTTCGGTGATGAATTGCGGGCTCATGAGGCGATACTCGCGCACGAAGTAAACGGTGGCCTTGTCGCTGGCTGTCTGGGCTGGCGTTGTGAAGTAAGGCTGACCCAGCAGTGGGTCGGTATGCGCGCAGCCTTGCAAGCAGGCAAGCGCCAAGAAAAGACCTGTCCATGTGAGTATTCTTGGCATTGCGTAAAACTCCTGAAAACATTGAGGGCGCGAGAATAGCACTGAGTCAGGCGTCAACGCATTCCGCAGGCACAGTGGCTATTTATCAGACCGGGGCATGCAAGTGTCGGGTTGGAAATGCTCGCGCATACACCTGGCATACCCTCAACACCTGCTCATCGGCAAACCGCGCCGCCACCACATGCAACCCCACCGGCAAGCCATTCGCCGCCAAGCCGCACGGCACCGACGCCGCCGGTTGCTGGGTGAGGTTGAAGGGGTAGGTGAACGGTGTCCACTCGGTCCATTCCTGCATCCCGGAACCGGGCGGTACGTTGTGTCCGGCCTCGAACGCGGTGATCGGCATCATCGGCGAGACCAGCACGTCGTAATGCTCGTGGAACGCCGCCATCCGGGCCACCAGCGCGGCGCGGGCTTCGAGGGCTGCGTTGAAGTCATCCAGGCTCAACTGCTCGCCACGCCGGGCAATGCGCAGCAGCCCAGGGTCCAGCAGTTGTTTCTGCGCGTCGCTCATGGACCCGGTCAGGCGTGCCGCGCCCGCCGCCCACAAGGTGCTGAACACTTCCAGCGGGTCGCTGAAACCGGGGTCGATCTGCTCGACATGGGCGCCCAACTGCACCAGGCCCTCGACCGCCTGGGCAACCACCTTGGCCACCTGCGGGTCGACATCCACGTATCCAAACGTGGGGCTGTAGGCCACGCGCAGGCCGTTCAAATCCGTGTGCGGCGTGAGCCATGGCGTGGTCCTTGGCGCGCCGATCAGGCCATCCCGCGCATCCGGCTGTGCCACGGCCTGCAGCATCAGCACGCTGTCTTCCACGGTGCGGGTCATCGGCCCCAGGTGCGACAGGATGGTCATCGAACTGGCCGGCCACTGCGGCACATAGCCGAACGTTGGCTTGATGCCGAAGGTGCCGGTAAACGCGCAGGGGATGCGGATCGAGCCGCCGGCATCGCTGCCTTGGTGCAGCACGCCCAGGTTCAATGCAGCTGCCGCGCCCGCGCCGCCAGACGAGCCGCCCGCCGTGGTGCGGGTGTCCCACGGGTTGCGCGTGATGCCGTACAGCGGGTTATCGGTGACGCCTTTCCAGCCGAATTCCGGGGTGGTGGTCTTGCCCAGCAGCACCGCGCCGGCCTTGCGCATAAAGGCCGGGAAGGGCGCGTCGACGTCCCACGGCCCCTCGGCCGACGAGGTGCGCGAGCCCTTGCGGGTGGGCATGCCGAGCGTCAGTGTGAGGTCCTTGATCGAGGCGGGCACGCCATCCAGGGCACCGCAGGGCTCACCCTTCAACCAGCGGTGCTCCGAGGCCCGCGCGGCGCGCAGCGCGCCCTCGGGGTCCACATGGCAGTAGGCGTTGACCATCGGGTTGTAGCGTTCGATGCGCAGCAATGCATCCTCGGTGACCTCCACCGGCGACAGGGTCTTGTCGCGAAAATGCGCCAGCAGTTGTACGGCCGTCAGTTCACCTATGTCACTCATGGCTATTCCCCTGTGCCGCGTTGACCATGGCGCGTAACAACACGGCGCACCCGGCCGCCAGGTCATCCGGCGCGGCGTTTTCGATTTCGTTATGGCTGATGCCGCCTTCGCACGGCACAAAGATCATCCCGGCCGGGCCCAGTTCGGCGACGAAAATCGCGTCATGCCCGGCGCCGCTGACGATGTCCATATGGCTCAGGCCTAAGGCACTCGCCGCATCACGCACGGCGTTGACGCAGGCCGGGTGGAAGTCCAGCGGCGGGAAGTCGGCGGTGGGCGTCAGTTCGAAGGTCAACCCGTGCCGGGCTGCTGTGGCTTCGATCACGCCACGTACTTCATCGACCATGGCCTGCAGCTTGTCGGCATGCAGGTGGCGCAGGTCGAGGGTCATGTGCACCTGGCCGGGAATCACATTGCGCGACCCCGGGTGCAGGCTCAGGCAGCCGACCGTGCCGCAGGCGTGAGGTTGCTGCTGGTGGGCGATACGGTTGACCGCGCTGACCACCTCGGCGGCGCCCACCAGGGCATCCTTGCGCAGGTGCATCGGCGTCGGCCCGGCGTGGGCTTCGACGCCGGTGAGGGTCAGGTCGAACCACTTCTGGCCCAGGCAGCCCATGACCACGCCAATGGTGGTGGCCTGGTCTTCCAGCACCGGGCCTTGCTCGATATGCGCTTCGAAATACGCGCCGACCGGGTGGCCCAACACCGCGCGGGCACCGGCATAGCCGATGCGCTGCAACTCGGCGCCCACCGACAGGCCTTGCTCGTCCTGTTTGGCGAGGGTGTCCTGCAAGTCGAACTTACCGGCAAATACCCCGGAGCCCATCATGCACGGCGGGAAGCGCGAGCCTTCTTCATTGGTCCATACCACCACTTCGAGCGGCGCCTGGGTCTCGATGTTCAAATCGTTGAGGGTGCGGATCACTTCCAGCCCGGCCATCACCCCGTAGCAACCATCGAACTTGCCGCCGGTGGGTTGGGTGTCGATATGGCTGCCGGTCATCACCGGCGGCAGTGCCGGATTACGCCCAGGGCGGCGGGCGAAGATATTGCCGATGGCGTCGACACTGACGCTGCACCCGGCGGCCTCGCACCACTGCACAAACAAGTCACGGGCCTGGCGGTCCAGGTCGGTGAGGGCCAGGCGGCACACGCCGCCCTTGACCGTGGCGCCCAGTTGCGCCAGGTCCATCAGCGATTGCCACAGGCGGTCGCGGTTGATCAGCGGGGCGTTGCCCTGGAGCGGTTGCGCAAAACTGTTCATCTGCATTCTCCCGTCAGGCGCTCAGCGCCAGGTAGCGGTTCTTGATCGTCGGGTCGGCGCGGAAGGCGGCGGCACTGCCTTCGTAGACCACGCGGCCCTGTTCGAGGACGTAATGGCGGTCGGCGAGCTTGTCGCAGACCATCAGGTTCTGTTCCACCAGCAGCACTGGCAGGCCGTCGTCCTTGACCTTGCGCAGGATCTTCACCAGTTCGTCGACGATCACCGGGGCCAGGCCTTCGGTGGGTTCGTCGAGGATCAGCAGCTTCGGATCGTTGAGCAGGGCGCGGGCGATCGCGAGCATCTGTTGCTCGCCGCCGGAGAGCGCATGGCCGGCGTTCCTGCGCCGCTCCTTGAGGCGCGGGAACATGCCGTACACGTCTTCAAGCTGCCAGCGGCTGCTCTTGCGGACGGCAATGCGCAGGTTTTCCTCGACGGTCAGCAGGCGGAAGATCCCGCGATTCTCCGGCACCAGCGCCAGGCCCTGGCGCGCGATTTCAAAGATTTTCTGCCCCACCAGCGCCTGGCCGTTGAAGTGGATCTGGCCCTGTCGTGGGCAGATGATGCCGAGGATGCTGCGCAGGGTGGTGGTCTTGCCGGCACCGTTGCGCCCGAGCAGGGTCACCAGTTCGCCGGGGTTGACCCTCAGCGACACGCCTTCGAGCACGTGGCTCTTGTCATAGTAGGAATGGATATTCTCGACGATCAACATCAGGCAGCCTCCCCAAGGTAAGCACTGCGCACGCGTTCATCGGCACGCACGAACTCCGGCGTGCCTTCCACCAGGATCTGCCCGTGGCTCATCACGGTGATACGTTGGCTGATGGACATGACGATGCTCATGTTGTGTTCGATCAACAGCACCGTGTGGTCGCGGCCGAGGTCGCTGATCAACTGGGTCATGATCGGGATGTCATCGATGCCCATGCCCGAGGTGGGCTCGTCGAGCATCAACAGTTTGGGCTTGGAGCAGATCGACATGCCCACCTCCAGCACCCGTTGCTGGCCGTGGGACAACTCGCCGGCCAGGGTCTCGGCGCGGGCGCTGAGTTGCAGGCGTTCGAGCACCTGGTCGGCCATCTCCAGGTGTTCGCGCTTGCTGTCCACGCGGCGCCAGAAATTCAACGCACGTGCACCGTCGCGGCCCTGGGCGGCGAGGCGCAGGTTTTCGCGCACGCTGAGGTTCTGGAACAGGCTGGTGAGCTGGAACGAGCGCGCCATGCCCAGGCCGACGCGCGTGTGGGCGGGCTTGCGCATCAGGTTCTTGCCGTTGAAATGAATCGCCCCGGCCGTGGCCTGGCGTTCACCGGTCAGGCAGTGGAACAGGCTGGTCTTGCCCGCACCGTTGGGGCCGATGATGGTGTGGATGGTGCCGGCTTCGACCTTGAGGTTCACGCCGTTCACCGCACGGAACGCGCCATAGGCCAGTTCCAGGTCCTGGGTTTCCAACAAGATGCTCATAGCCCTTCCTCCTTGGCGACGACGACGGCCTTGCGACGGCCGCGCACGCGCTCGAACAACGCGGCCAGGCCGCCCCACAAACCGCCGCGCATGAAGATCACCACCAGGATCAGGATCACCCCCAGCAGCATCAGCCAACGGGGCCACAGGTCGGAGAGAAAATCCCCCAGCAGCACGATGGACCCGGCGCCCAGCAACGAACCGAACAGCGAGCCGGTGCCGCCGATAATGGTCATGATCAGGATGTTTTCGGACATCGCCAGGTCGATATTCGACAGCGGCACAAAGTGCAGCAGCATGGCGTACAGCGCCCCGGCAATTCCGGTGACTGCGCCGGACAGCACGAACACCAGGATCTTGAAGTGCCGCGTGTCGTAGCCGATGGCCGAGGCGCGGGTTTCGTTTTCGCGGATCGCCATCAGCGTGCTGCCGAACGGCGAGGCGATCACCCGGCGTGCGCCGATAAAGATCAACAGGAACAGCACCGCGACAAAACCATAGAACGCGCGGGCGTCGGCCAGGGACAAAAGTACGGCGTCGCCGATGCGGATTTCCGGGCGTGGCACGCTGAGCAGGCCGTTATCGCCGCCGGTCCAGTCGCTCAAGGTGTAGGCGACAAAGTACGCCATCTGGCTGAAGGCCAATGTGAGCATCACGAAGTAGATGCCGGTGCGCCGGATCGCCAGGGCACCCACCAGCAAGGCCAGGAAACCACCGGCGATGGCGGCGCCCAGCAGCGCGGTGAACAGGCCCAGTTGCAGGTGGATCATCAGCAGCGCCGCGCAGTAGGCACCGGCACCAAAGAAGATGCCTTGGCCGAATGACAGCAGCCCGGTGTAGCCCAGCAACAGGTTGCAGGCCAGGGCCGCCATGGCAAAGATCAGGATCTCGCTGGCCAGGGTCGCCGAGGGCAATAGCACGGGCAGGCCGATCAGCACCGCCACGACCCACAGCAACATGGCGCGTGATTGGGTTTTGGCAAACGGCAGGGGATTTTTCTCGCTCATGTCAGGCTCTCCCAAACAGGCCGTAAGGCCGCACCAGAATCACCACGGCCATGGCGCCGTAGATCATCAGGCTCGCGCCTTGGGGCCAGAGTGTGGTCATCAGGCTTTGCACCACGCCGACCAGCAAACCGCCGACCAACGCACCGCTGAACGAGCCCATGCCGCCGATCACCACCACCACGAAGGCGATGCCGAGAATCTCCGGGCCAACGAACGGCTGCGCACCGCGCAACGGCGCGAACAGCACCCCGGCCATGCCGGCCAGGCCCACGCCGAGGGCGAAGGTCATGGAGAACAGGCGGAAGATATTCGTGCCGAGCAGCGACACGGTCTCGGTGCTTTCACTGCCGGCGCGCACCAGGGCGCCGAAGCGCGTGCGCTCCAGCAGCAGCCACAGGCCCAGGCCCACCAGCCCGGAAAACACGATGAGGAACAGGCGGTAGTAGGGGTAGACGAAATCACCCACCACCAGCACGCCGCGCAGCAGTTCCGGCACGGCGACGCTTTTGCCCACCGGGCCCCAGATCATTACGCTGGCTTCCTGGATGATCAGTGCGATGCCCAGGGTGACCAGGATCTGGAACATGTGCGGCAAGTGATAGATCCGCTGGATCAACAGCCGCTCGATCACCCAGGCCAACGCGGCCACCACCAGCGGCGCAATCAACAGCGCCAGCCAGAAGTTGCCGGTGAGGCTCACGGCGGTGTAGCAGATGTAGGCGCCCAGCAGGAAGAACGCGCCGTGGGCGAAGTTGACGAAGTTGAGCAGGCCGAAAATGATCGTCAGCCCGACCGCGATCAGGAAGTAGATCATTCCCAATCCAAGGCCGTTGAGTATCTGGAACAGGTAAAGATTAAGCATGCAGAAACCCTCGAACAGGTGGCCGCCCGGGCGGCCCTGCCGTGTACAACGGTGGTGTTTTAGCGGATCAGGCGAGCGTGCAGCCCGTGGCTTCCACCGGCGGGAAGGACTGGCCGGCGCTGAGCACCTTGGCCAGGTCATCCTTGTCGGCCATCTCGCCGGCGGCCTTGCCGACCAGCAGGTAGTAGTCCTTGATCACCTGGTGGTCGCCGGCGCGGATCGACTCCTTGCCGGTGGGGCCTTCGAAACTCAGGCCCTGCATGGCCTTGGCCACGGTCGGCCCGTCGAAGCTGGCGGTGGCGATGATGGTGTCGAGCATGACTTTGGTGCTGATGTAGTCGGCGGCCAACGGGTAGGTGGGGTTGATGCCGTACTTGGCCTGGGTCAGCTTGACCAGTTCGCGGTTGAGCGGGGTGTCGACCTGATGCCAGTACTGCGCGCCGAGGTACACGCCGTCGAGGATATCGCTGCCCAGTTCCTGGAACTGGTCGAGGCCGGCGGACCACACCAGCAGCACTTTCATGCGCTCCTTGATGCCGAAGTTCACCGCCTGGCGCAGGGTGTTGGACGATTGGCTGCCGAAATTCAGCAACACCAGCACGTCGGGTTTGGTGGAGATGGCGTTGGTCAGGTAGCCGGAGAATTCCTGCTCCTGCAGCGAGTGGTAGCTGTTGCCGACATGCTCCAGGCCATGTTCCTTGAGTACGTTTCTGGCGCCTTCGAGCAGCGCTTCGCCGAACACATATTGCGGCGTGATGGTGTACCAGCGCTTGGCATCCGGCAGCAGCTTGATCAGCGGCACCATGGTTTCGCGGATCGCGCCGTAGGTAGGTACCGACCAGCGGAACGTGGCGTGGTTGCAGTCTTTGCCGGTGACTTCATCGGCACCGACCGGGGTCATGAATACACCGCCGACCTTGTCGACTTCCTTGGCCACCGCGAGTGCCGACGACGACAGCGTGCAGCCCTGGAAGAAGCGCGCGCCGTCCTGCTGGATCGCCTCCTGCACCTTGCGCACGGCCTTGCCGGCGTTGCCCTCGGTGTCGATGACCTTGTAGTTCAAGGGGCGGCCCAGTAGCTCGGTGTGTTGTGCCACCGCCAGGCGCGAACCCATGTCGGCAAACTTGCCATAGCTGGCAAAGGCGCCGGACATGGACTTGAGGCCGTAAAAGGTAAAGGGCTCGGCGGCGAATGCCGAACGCACGCTCAGTGGAAGACTGAGGGCGGCGGCGGCGGTAAGACTGGCTTTCAATAACGTACGACGCTGCATGGGGTGACTCCCTGGTTTAGTTATTGGCAGGAGTAGCAAGGGCGATACGGTGGAGCAGGGCCTGTGGGCAGGCCTGTTATTGGGATAACGCAGTGAATGCAGTCAACTGTGGGAGGGGTGTTTTCAGTGGTTGTGGT
The DNA here is from genome assembly GCF_900067035.1 of Pseudomonas sp. 1 R 17. Taxonomy (NCBI): domain Bacteria; kingdom Pseudomonadati; phylum Pseudomonadota; class Gammaproteobacteria; order Pseudomonadales; family Pseudomonadaceae; genus Pseudomonas; species Pseudomonas sp. 1 R 17. The sequence goes on along the minus strand of NZ_FKLB01000060.1, from coordinate 276,901 downwards.
CGAACTCCAGTAGAAAGTGCGGGCTGACCTGGCCTTCCAGCGCGGTCATATGGTGTTCGGCGTCGCACATATGTTCATGCATCAGGCTGCGTACCGCGCTTTCATCCCCGGCGCGAAAGGCGTTCAGCAGCTGTTTGTGATAGTCGAGGTTGGCCGCGTCGAACTGCTTGCGCTTGGGTTTGTAGGCTTTTTTCAGTACCACCAGGTCGCGCAGCAGGTCGTTGAGAAATTGCGCCATAAAGCTCAGCAACGGGTTGGGGCAGGCCTTGGCCAGCAAATTGTGGAACTCCAGTTCCGCCAGGCGTTGCTCACGCTGGCCGGCTTCGCTGTCTTCGGGGGCGCTGCAGAAATCCACGTTGTCCTGCAATGCCCGGTAGTCGTCCTCACTCAGGCGCCCGAGCACCGACACCGCCAGTTCCACTTCGATGACCTTGCGCAACTGGTACACCTGCTCGCCGTCCAGGTGCTGGAAGTGCAGGTAGTTACGCAGCGCGCGGCTGGCGGGTTCAGTGCCGGCCTGGTTCAGGTACGCACCGCCGCTGGGGCCGGTGCGCGTACTCACCAGCCCCTCGACCTCCAGGGCCTTGAGCGCTTCACGGGCCGAGCCCTTGGAGCACTGGAAGCTCTCCATCAGCTCACGCTCGGTGGGCAGGCGGTCGCCGGGCTTCAAGGCGTCGGTGACGATGGAGCGCTTGACCGACTCGACAATCACGTCGGACAGCTTCTGGCGTTTGCGGCGTAGCGGGCGACTCAGCATGGGTTCGATTTATCGTATTAATGCGGATAAATAGCACTTAATAACGATTGCGACGGAGCGTCAACGCAGGGTGTCGTTTTCGGCGGCAACAGGTCGTAAACGACGCGCTACTGCCTGCCTGCCACGTCAAGGCAGCGAGTCGACGGTGGCGGCTGTTTGCCATAGGCGAGGAAGTCACCCACCCATCGGTTGATACAGCCGCCGGCGTCCGGTTTGGCGGGCTCCTTGAGGCGCAGTTGTTCGACCCCAAGCCTACCCGCCATGGTGTGTTCGGCGTTGACCAGCACCATGCGTGCGACGCGCTCGGGAAACACTGCGGCATAGCGGCTGCCCAGGCGCGTGGCGATGGTGTCCCCCAGGTAATGCAGTTGGGCGTCGCCCAACTGGGCGCGGACGTACTCCATGTCCCGTACGGCCTGTTCGACGCCATGCTCCTGAGTGAGGTCGCGGGGGCTGAGTTCGATCATGTCGTAGCGGTTGAGCAGCGTGCGATAGGCTTGTGTGGAATACGTGTCCCAGCGGCTGGCGAGGTGAATGGCGAAGGTGCTTCCGTAGTTTTTTTGCGCGGTGTCGCCGGCCTGGGTGAAGACCACGCCCTTGCGGTTCAGGGGATCGCGGGCGCCGACACGGGTCAGGTAGAGGCGCTGGTGGCCTTGCCAGGGGGCGGCATGGTTGCGCGGTACGGTGACGATGCCGCACTGGGTGCGCGACAGCACCTCGGGGTCAAGCCGTTCGGTGGTGGGGAGGGGGCAATCGAGCAGCCAATCAATGGCGGTGGGTTTGATCAGTGGCTCTGCCTGGCCAAGGGTTGCCATCAACCAGAGACAGCCGCACGCGAGGTATTTTGCAACATTCATCCAGTGTTCCCTGGCAGCCGTGTGATAGCGGCATTTTTTACCAAGGAACCTGAGTCGAAGAATGTAGGGGCGGTAGACGACTTATGTACGAAACTGGAGTTTCGTTTATCAGATGCTGGTTTTCCAACCGCCGCCCAATGCCTTGTACAGCGCAATGCTGGCCTGCAGGCGTGACAGTCGCAATTGCACGTTCAAGTCCTGGGCGGCATACAGGGTGCGCTGGGTTTCCAGTACCGTCAGCAAGTCCTCGGCACCCGCCTGGTAGCGGCTTTCGGCGATCTGGAAGGCGGTTTGGGCCTGTTGCAGTTCTTCCGTTTGCCAGTGGCGCTGCTGGTCCAGGCGCGTGATGCTGCTGAGGGCTTTTTCCACATCGGCAAAGCCGTTGATGATCGCGCCGCGGTAGGTTTGCAACAGCTCATCCTGGCGCGCGCGCGCCTTGTCGCGCTCGGCGCTTAAACGGCCGTTGTTGAAGATCGGCCCGACCAGGCCGGCCGTCAGCGTGTAGTAGGGGCTGCGCAGGACGTCCACGGCCTTGTAGGCATCGGAGCCGAGCGTGGCGCCGAGGGTCAGGGCCGGCAGCATGGCGGCGCGGGCCACGGTGACGTCCGCCTGGGCTGCCGCCAGTTCGGCCTCGGCCTTGGCAATGTCCGGCCGGCGGCTGAGCAGCTGGCTGGGCATGCCGGCGCCGATGGTTGGCCAGGTCAGCTCCAGGAAGGGTTCGGCGCCCAGGTCCAGGGCCTGGACCGGTTGGCCGAGGAGGGCGGCAAGGGTGATCTGGGATTCTTCGGCCAGTTGTTGAATCAACGGCAGCTGGCGTTGCTGGCTGGCCACCAGGCTTTTCTGCTGGGCCAGTTCCAGGGCCGTAGCGGAGCCTGCGTCGTAACGGGTCTGCACCAGGTCGAGGACGTTACGCGCATTGGTCAGGTTCAACTCGGCGATCTGCTGGCGCTGGCGCGCCGCGAGGGTTTGCGCGTAGCGGTCGGCGACGTTGCTGAGCAAGGTCAGTTCCACGGTGGCCTGGTCGAACTCGCTGGCGCGCAGACTGTGCAGGGCACTGTCACGGGCAGCGGCGCGGCCACCCCAGAAATCCACTTCGTAGCTGGCGGTGAAGTTGGCGCCGAAATTATCGACGGCGTCATCGCTTTGTGAGGCGTCAAGGTCCGGCCCGCCCGTGCCGTGCAACAACTTCTGGTGGCTGGCGGCAAGGTTGAACTTCACCTCGGGCAACAGTGGCGCCCCGGCAATCACCGCCGTGGCCTGGGCCTGGCGCACGCGGGCCATGGCGGCGGCCACGTCGAAGCTGTCACGCCGGGCCTGGTCGACCAGGCGGTTCAACTGCGGGCTGCCGAACTGCGTCCACCAGCGCTGGTTAGTGGCCTGGGCGGCGTCGCGTTCAGCGAACTGCCAGGCAGCCGGCGGCGCAATAGCGCTGTCCACGGCGGGCGGGTCACCGGCGCAGGCCGTGAGCAGCAGGCACAGGCCAAGTGCGGGCAGGTACGGGGGAATGGTTCGTTTATTCACTGGTCAACGCCTTAACCGGATCGAGCCGGGCAGCTTTACGGGCCGGCATGAAGCCGAATACGACGCCGGTGACCAGTGCGCAAGCGAATGCGCCAAACACCGCCACCAGGGAGAACTGCACCGCCACCTTGGCCAGCACCAGCACGCCACCCACCAGCAGGGCCAGGGCAATGCCACACAGGCCGCCGACCACCGACAGCATCACCGCCTCGGTCAGGAACTGGCGCAGGATGTCGCGCTGGCGCGCGCCGGTGGCCATGCGAATGCCGATCTCGCGGGTGCGTTCGCGCACGGTCATCAGCATGATGTTCATCACGCCAATGCCGCCTACCAGCAGGGAAATCGCGGCAATCGAGCCGAGCATCAGCGACAGGGTATTCTGGGTGCGCGCCTCGGCCTGGATCATCGCCGCGTTGTTGGTCAGCTCGTAGTCGCGCTTGCCGTTGTGCAGCTTTTGCATCAACTGATCGATGGCCACTTCGGCCTCGTGGACTTTGCGCGCATCGGCGGCGGCAATCACCACGTATTCGGGGTTGTAGCTGCCGAACAGGCGCACGCTGGCGGCGGTGTAGGGGATGGCGATACGGTCATCACTGTCTTTGTTGCCGGAGCTGGCGCCTTTCTCCGCCAGCACGCCGATCACCTGGAACGGTACGTTTTCGATCAGGATGTACTGGCCGATGGGGTCGACCTCTCCCTTGAACAGCTTTTCCCGCACGCGATGGCCGATCACCGCCACGGTGGCGGCCGCATGCTCGTCGGCCGCCGTGAAGTAACTGCCCTCGACCACCGGCCAGTTGAAAATGTCCGGGAAATTGGTGTCATTGCCGCCCACATAGGCCATGTAGTCGACGTTGCCATAGCGCACGCCGGCTTCGGTGCCGTTGACCGGCATGATGCGCTTGATCTGGGGCAGCGCCGCCAGCGCCGCGACGTCATTGAGGGTGACGATACCCAGCGGCGTGCGCGGGTTGGGCGATGAGCCGCTGAGGTAGAGGATGTTGGAACCGAACGCGCCCATCTGCGCCATGACCTGGCGTTTGCTGCCTTCGCCCACGGCCAGCATCACCACCACCGAGGCTACGCCGATGATGATCCCCAGCAGGGTCAGCGCGGTGCGAAAACGGTTGATCCACATCACCCGCCAGGCGGCCTGGACCGCGTCCAGCAGTTCGGCCTTCCAGGCGCCATTGTGTTCGGCGCCGTCAGCCAGGCGCTGGCGCAGGTCCACGGCTTGCAGCGCGCCGCGGGTGGCGGGTGGGGGCGCGGCGTCGTCATCGGCCGAGTCACTGATGATCAGGCCATCGCGAATCTCGATGATGCGGTTGGCCCGCGCCGCGACTTCACGGTCGTGGGTGATCAGGATCACCACATGGCCCTGGCTGGCCAGTTCGTCCAGCAGGGTCATTACCTCGGCGCCGCTGTGGCTGTCGAGGGCGCCGGTGGGTTCATCGGCAAGGATGATGTGGCCGCCGTTCATCAGCGCCCGAGCGATCGAGACACGCTGTTGCTGACCGCCGGACAGCTGGTGCGGACGGTTACCGGTGCGCTCGGCCAGGCCCAGGCGTGTGAGCAGCGCGTGGGCGCGGGCATGGCGTTCGGCGGCGCTGATGCCGGCGTAGATCGCCGGCATCTCGACGTTCTCCTGGGCCGAGCCCGAGGGGATCAAATGGTAGCCCTGGAACACAAAGCCGAACGCCTCGCGGCGCAGCCAGGCCAGTTCGTCGCTGTCCAGGTGGGCGACGTTTTCCCCCGCGAACAGGTACTCGCCCAGGCTTGGGCGGTCGAGGCAACCGAGGATATTCATCAACGTGGACTTGCCGGAACCGGAAGCCCCGACGATGGCGACGAATTCCCCGGCGTGGATCGACAGGTCGATGCCGCGCAACACGTCGACCTGCGGGCTGTCGCCACCGCCGTAGGATTTGCGGATGTTCTTGAGTTCGATCAGGGGCGTGGTCACCTCAACCCCCGTTGCCGTCGGCCGGGCCGATCAGCAGATGATCGCCTTCGTGCAGGCCGTCGAGCACTTCGACCCGCAGACGATCGCTGATGCCCAGGTGCACTTCACGTTCTTCGATGCGGCCGTTGGTGGCGACCACGCGGGCGATCTGCTTGTCGGCACTTGAGGTGCCCAGCAGCGCGGCCACCGGTGCGGTGAGGACATCCTTGACCTGGCTGGCGACGAAAAATACCTGGGCGGTCATTTCGGCCATCAGCGCGTTGTCGCTGTTGTCCACGTCCAGCAGCACGGTGTACAGCACCACGCGACCGCTGCCGCTCTTGCTGGAACTGTTGGGGCTGCCGCTGCCCTGGGTTTCATTCAGCGGCTTGGGCGGGATCGGCAGGATCTGCCGCACGGTACTGGTCCAGCGCCGGTTGCCGCCGCTGAGGGTGGTGAAGTAGGCGGTCATGCCCGGTTTGACGTGGCCGATGTCGGCTTCCGAGACTTCCGCCCACACGGTCATCGGCGACAACTTGGCGATCCGCAGGATCAGCGGCGTCTGCTGCTGGGCATTGAGGGTCTGGCCGACGCGCGCGTCCACCGCGACCACGGTGCCGGTCATCGGTGCGTAGATGCGCGTATAGCCCAGTTCCGCTTCATCGCTGCGCAGGCTGGCCTGGGCCTGGAGAATCTGCGCCTGGAACATGTCCATCCGGGCCTGGGTGGCACTCAGTTCGGCCTTGGCGGTTTGCACGTCTTCCTCGCGGGTGGCGTTGCCGGCGGCCAGGCGCTGCTGGCGCTGGTACTTCTGGCGGGCCAGGGCGTGCTGGGCCTTTTGCTCCTGCAACTGGGCCTTGAGGTTTTCGATGGCGTAGCGGCTGGCATCGAGCTTGGCTTTTTGCGTCGAGGGGTCGATCTCCACCAGCAATTGGCCCTCCTGCACCCGGTCGCCGGCTTCAACGTGGATCTTGCGAATCTGCCCGGACGCCTGGGCGCCCACGTCGACATACCGGCGCGGTTGCAGGGTGCCCAGGGCCGTGACGCTGTTTTCGATAGTGCCGCGGGTGACGGTGACGGTGGTCAGGTTGTCACGCCCCGGCGGCAACACCTGCCAGGCGGCGACGGCGATGATGGGAATCAGGCACGCGATAGCGAGCAAGGCGCGTCGGGCAGGTCGAGGGCGTTTCATGCTTAGGTTCCAGCCGGGAAAGTTCGGAGCGCAGTTGCGCAGAGCTGACAGTTAAACGAGAGAATTGGCCGAGGATTTAGGTTGTTACATAAGTGGTTACAGGTCTTGTGGAGAAAAAAAACGGCCTGTAGGTGCAAGTCTTGTTTAAAAGTAGATGAGAATTACTATAAATTGCACCTACCCAAACTGCCATTACTGAATGGCCTGTATTTGTGTAGGAGCGAGCTTGCTCGCGAAGAGCTCAATGACGCCGCGTTCACTCTGGTTTCCCGCGTTATCGTTGACGTACTTCGCGAGCAAGCTCGCTCCTACAGGACCTAATGCCGCCACCCGGTGGCCGGGAGTCATGTTGGAAAACTACTATCGCGAGCTGGTGTGTTTCCTCAACGCCAAGCTGGGCAACCGTCAGGTGGCCGAGGATGTGGTGCATGACGCTTATGTCCGGGTGCTGGAACGTTCCAGCGAGACGCCCATCGAACAGCCGCGTGCCTTTTTGTATCGCACCGCGCTGAACCTGGTGATCGATGGCCACCGGCGTAATGCCCTGCGCCAGGTCGAACCCCTGGAGGTGCTCGACAGCGAGGAGCGCTTTGCCGCCTGTTCGCCCCATGCCACCCACGACTACGGCCAACGCCTGGCCTTGCTCGAACGCGCCCTGGCCGAGCTGCCGGCGGCCTGTCGCGACAGCTTCCTGCTGCGCAAACTCGAGGGCCTGAGCCACCTGCAAATCGCCGAGCGCCTGGGTATTTCCCGCACCCTGGTGGAAAAACACATCGTCAACGCCATGAAGCACTGCCGGGTGCGGATGCGCGAGTGGGACGCGCACTGATCACTGTTCGGTTAAATTTTTTTTCACTGTCCTCGTTTCCTATCAACACATGACCTGTTGTGCAGGTCTCGAAGGTATTCCCGCCCCACCGCCAAGGGGCTTATCCAGAGGACACTGGAATGACACAGGCAATTGCTTCGCCCGCGGTTCATGACCTGATCGGTATCGGTTTCGGCCCTTCGAACCTGGCGCTGGCCATCGCCCTGCAGGAGCGTGAAAAGGCGCAGGGCAAACTGGACGTACTGTTTCTTGACAAACAGGCCGATTACCGCTGGCACGGCAATACCCTGGTGACCCAGAGCGAATTGCAGATTTCGTTCCTCAAGGACTTGGTGACCCTGCGCAACCCCACCAGCCCGTACTCCTTCGTCAATTACCTGAAAGCCCACGACCGCCTGGTGGACTTCATCAATCTGGGCACCTTCTACCCGTGCCGCATGGAGTACAACGACTACCTGCGCTGGGTCGCGGGGCAGTTCCAGGCCCAGGCCCGCTACGGCGAGGAAGTGCTGGCCATCGAGCCGATCCTGCACCAGCAACAGGTCGAGGCATTGCGCGTGATCTCTCGCGATGCCCTGGGCGAGCAGCATGTGCGCACCACCCGTTCGGTGGTGGTCAGCGCCGGCGGCACCCCGCGCATTCCCGAAACCTTCAAGGCCCTCAAGGGCGACAGCCGGGTGTTCCACCATTCCCAATACCTGGAGCGCATGGCCACCCAGCCTTGCGTGGACGGCAAGGCGATGCGCATCGCCATCATCGGTGGTGGCCAGAGCGCGGCCGAAGCCTTTATCGACCTGAACGACAGCTTCCCATCGGTACAGGTCGACATGATCCTGCGCGGTTCGGCGCTCAAGCCTGCCGATGACAGCCCGTTCGTCAACGAAGTGTTCTCGCCGGCTTTCACCGACCTGGTGTTCCAGCAAGTCGGTGCCGAGCGCGAGCGCCTGGTCGCCGAGTACCAGAACACCAACTATTCGGTGGTCGACCTCGACCTGATCGAGCGCATCTACGGGATTTTCTACCGCCAGAAAGTCTCCGGCATCGCCCGCCAGGCCTTCCGCACCATGACCGTGGTCGAGAAGGCCACCCCCGGCCCCCTGGGCATCGAACTGGCCCTACGCAACAACGCCAGCGGCGAAACCAGCGTCAACCATTACGACGCGGTGATCCTCGCCACCGGCTACGAGCGCGAGACCCACCGCGCATTGCTGGCGCCGCTGGAGGAGTATCTGGGTGATTTTGAAGTGGCGCGCGACTACCGCATCGTCACCGATGAGCGCTGCAAGGCCGGCATCTACATCCAGGGCTTCAGCCAGGCCAGCCATGGCTTGAGCGATACGTTGCTGTCGGTACTGCCGATTCGCGCGGATGAGATTGCGGCGTCGCTGTTCGAGCATGATCGTCACCGTGGCCAGGGCCGCTCGGTGCAGGATTTGCTGCTCGCCACTGCCAGCTGACCGCCCTTGTAGGAGCGAGCTTGCTCGCGAAAATCGTCAACGATACGCGGGCATTCTGGATTAACGCGTTGTTCTTGCGTTCTTCGCGAGCAAGAACTAGGCGTCCCCCTCGCTCCTACAGGTGGTACTAGCAACACTGTTGGGCTACTGGTACTGTACAAAAAACCAGTATCGGTAGCCTTCCATGCAGTTGATCGAAAAACTCAGCATCCTCGCCGACGCCGCCAAGTACGACGCCTCCTGCGCCAGCAGCGGCGCGCCCAAGCGCAGTTCCGAAGGCAAGGCGGGGCTGGGCTCCACCGATGGCATGGGCATCTGCCACAGCTACACGCCGGACGGTCGCTGCGTATCCTTGCTCAAGGTGTTGCTCACCAACTTCTGCCTCTACGACTGCCAATACTGCGTCAACCGCCGCTCCAGCGACGTGCCCCGTGCACGCTTCAGCCCGGAGGAGGTGGTCACCCTGACCCTGGATTTCTACAAGCGCAACTGCGTCAGCGGGCTGTTCCTCAGCTCCGGCATCATTCGTTCGGCCGACTACACCATGGAGCAGTTGGTGCGGGTGGCCAAACTGCTGCGCGAAGAGCATGACTTTCGCGGTTACATCCACCTCAAGACCATCCCCGAAGCCGACCCGGCGCTGATTGCCGAGGCGGGGCGCTATGCCGACCGCCTCAGCGTGAATATCGAACTGCCCACCGATGCCAGCCTGCAAACCCTGGCGCCGGAAAAACAGATCGTCTCGATCAAGCAGGCCATGCAGACCATCTACACCGGCGAGCAGACGGTCCTGAACGAACCCCGCGCACCGCGTTTCGCCCCGGCCGGGCAGAGCACCCAGATGATCGTCGGCGCCGACGAGACCGACGACAGCACCATCCTCCACAGTGCCGAGGCGCTGTATGGCAACTTCAAGCTGCGCCGCGTGTATTACTCGGCCTTCAGCCCCATCCCCAACAGCCCGAAAAGCGTGCCACTGGCCGCGCCGCCGTTGATGCGCGAGCATCGCTTGTACCAGGCGGATTTCCTGCTGCGCAGCTACGGCTTCAGTGCCAACGAACTGTTCGAAGGCCCCGGTCACCTGGCCCTGGACATCGACCCCAAGCTGGCCTGGGCCCTGGAGCACCGCGAGGTATTCCCCCTGGACCTGAATCGCGCCGAGCCGACCTTGATCGCCCGCATCCCAGGGATCGGCCTGCGCACCACCCAGCGCCTGGTGGACCTGCGCCGCGAACGCAAGATCCGCTTTGAAGACCTGGCGCGCATGCGCTGTGTGCTGGCCAAGGCCAAGCCGTTTTTCATCACCAGTGACTACCACCCGCAACAGGCGGACAGCACCAGCGTGCTGCTGCGCGAGCAACTGCGCGACCGCCCGCAGCCGCAGCAGATGGGGTTGTGGGGATGATCAGCCTGGAATGCGACAACCTTTTCAGCACCTGGCGCGAACAGGCGCGCTGGCTGCTCAGCCATCAGGTCGACCCCAGCCAGGTCAGCTGGGGCGAGATGCAGGCGGCGGATCTGTTTGCGACCGATGAGCCGATCCCCGCAGGCTTGGGGCCGTTCCAGGCGCGCATTCCCAAGGCGCTGCTGGAGTTGCTGGAGTCGGCCGCCTGCTACCACGGCGACCAGCGTTGGAGCCTGTTGTACGAAGTGCTCTGGCGCGTCAGCCATGGCGACCGCACCGCGATGCTGGCGGGGGATAAACTCGGCACTGAGCTGCAGCGGCGCATCAAGCAGGTCAGCCGCGAGGCCCATCATCTGCATGCGTTTGTGCGCTTTATCGCCTTGCCGGCAGGGGCAGGGCCCGAGTTGCCGGAGTACGTGGCCTGGCATGAGCCGGCCCATGACATTCTCAAGAGCGCCAGCCAGCATTTTGTCGGGCGCATGGGGCGCCATCGCTGGATGATCGCCACGCCGTTGGATGGGGTTTATTACGATGGCGAACAGTTGATTCATCAACGCCAATGCCCTGAGGCCTGGCAGCAGCTGGCGCAGAATGTCGAGGATCCCCACAGTGCAATGTGGCTGACGTACTACAGCCACATTTTCAACCCGGCGCGGTTGAACCCCAAGGTGATGGAAGGGCACTTGCCGAGTCGGTTCTGGAAGAATCTGCCGGAGGGCAAGTTGATCCCGGGGTTGATCAGCGAGGCACGTACGGGGAAGCAGAAGGATGGGCAGGCGAAGATGATTGGTACCAAGCTCGGCAAGCGTATTTCAAGCGGGCGCGGTTAAAAATCTGGGAGGGGCAAAACCCTCCCACATTGGATTTCCAGTGTTTGAGGATCTAGGCCAGTTCGATGGCGGTATTTTTCACCACCGCCAACTCCGGATGTGCCACCAACTTATCGATGTGCAACTCATCATTGTTCAGCCAGATCTCCGATACCACCCGGTAGTGCTCCATGTCCCGGCAGCGCATGCGCAGGCTGTAGTCGAACGGCCCGCTGATCAGCTGGCATTCGAACACCTGGGGGCACGCCTTCATACAGGCTTCGAAGGCCTTTTGCGCCGAGCGCCCGCTCTGGTTGGACAAGGCCACCAGCACCAGCAGCGACAGTCCGGGCGAGACCATCTGTACATCGATGATCGCGCCGTACCCGCGAATCACCCCGCGTCGCTCCAGCTTGCGCACCCGCTCCAGGCAGGGCCTGGGGGTGAGGTGCACCAGTGACGAGAGCTTTTCATAGGTGATACGCCCCTGGTGGCGCAGCACTTCGATGATCGCCTCATCGATGCGATCCAGCGCAGGGGAGGTATGGGGTCCGTTGGCCTTGGTATCCATGGGTTTCACTTCAAACGGTTGGAAAGAAATTGCTGCAAGCGCTCGCTGTTGGGGTGGTCGAGGATCTCGGCGCCGCCTTGTTCCTCGACTCGGCCCTGATGCAGGAACAGCACTTGGCTGGACACCTGGCGGGCAAAGCCCATTTCGTGGGTGACCATCAGCATGGTACGACCTTCCTCAGCCAACGTCTGTATGACTTTGAGGACTTCTCCTACAAGTTCGGGGTCGAGGGCGGAGGTGGGTTCATCGAACAGAATGATTTCCGGCTCCATCGCCAGGGCCCGCGCGATGGCCACGCGCTGTTGCTGGCCGCCGGACAGGAACGCCGGGTACTGATCGGCCACGCGGCCCGGCAGGCCGACCTTGTCGAGGTACATGCGCGCGCGTTTTTCCGCTTCGGCGGCACTTACCCCCAGCACCCGGCGCGGGGCTATGGTGATGTTTTCCAGCACGGTCATGTGGCTCCACAGGTTGAAGTGCTGGAACACCATGGCCAGGCGCGTACGCAGGTTCTGCAATTGTTCCTGGTGCGGCGCACGGGCGCCGGCGCGGCCCTGGCGCATTTCGATGCTGATGCCGTCCAGGGTGATGACGCCGGCGTCCGGCTGTTCGAGAAAATTGATGCAGCGCAGCATCGTGCTTTTGCCCGAGCCGCTGGCGCCGATCAGGCTGATCACGTCGCCATTGCGGGCGTTGAGGGACACGCCCTTGAGCACTTCGTGTTCGCCGTAGCGTTTATGGATGCCTTCGACCTGCAGCTTGACGGCAGCAGTTGCCGCCTGGGTAACGGGTACATCGACAGGATAAGTGGCCAGGGCCTGCGCGGACTGATTCATGGGTTAGCCTCGGGTAGGAACAAGAAAACGCATCCAGCGACGTTCGGCCAGTCGGAACAGGCCCACCAGTGCAAAGGACAGCAGCATGTAGAGCAGGGCAGCGATGCCGAAGGCCTGGAACGTCAGGAACGTCTCGGCATTGGCATCGCGCGCCACCTTGAGGATGTCGGCGACGGTGGCGGTAAACGCCAGCGACGTGGCGTGCAGCATCAGGATCATTTCATTGCTGTAGGCCGGCAGCGCGCGGCGCAGTGCGGCAGGCACCACCACAAACAGGTTGAGGCGCCAGCCGTGCAGGCCATAGGCGCGGGCCGCTTCGAGTTCGCCGTGGGGAATGTTGCGGATCGCCCCGGCGAAGATTTCCACGGTGTAGGCGCAGGTGTTGAGCACAAAGGCCAGCAAGGTGCAGTTGAGGGCATTGCGGAAAAACTGGTTGAGCAGGGCGTTGTCCTGCACCACCTCCAGGCTGTACAGCCCGGTGTAGCAGATCAACAGTTGGATATACAACGGCGTGCCGCGGAACAGGTAGGTGTAGACCTCCACCGGCCAGCGCAGCCAGAAGTGTTCCGACACGCGGGCCAGCGCCAGGGGGATCGAGAGGAAAAACCCCAGCACCACTGAGATAATGAACAGCCACAAGGTCATGGCAACGCCGGACAACCCGGTGCCATCGCTGAACAGGTAGGCCAGGCCGTATTGCTGGAACAGTTCGATCATCGCGCCATCCCCTTGATGCCGAGGTTGTAGCGCCGTTCGAGGCGCTTGAAGATGCGGTTGGAGAGGGTGGTGATCACCAGGTACACCAGGCCCGCGAGGATCAGGAAGTACAACGGCTCGTTGGTGGTCTTGCCGGCGTTCTGCGCGGCCTTGACCAGGTCCGACAGGCCGATGATCGACACCAGCGCCGTGGACTTGAGCAGCACCAGCCAGTTATTGCCCAGGCCCGGCAGGGCAAAGCGCATCAGCTGCGGGAACAGCACCAGGTGAAAACGCTGCCAGCGGCTCAGGCCGTAGGCGGTGGCGGCTTCGAGTTGGCCGACCGGCACACTGAGGATCGCGCCACGGAAGTTCTCGGTGAAATACGCGCCGTAGATAAACCCCAGGGTGATGACCCCAGCGGTAAACGGGTCGATTTCAAAGTAGTCCCAGCCGAACACTTCGCTCAGGTCGTTGAGCCACAGTTGCAGGCTGTAGAAAATCAGCAGGATCAGCACCAGGTCCGGCACGCTGCGGATCAGCGTGGTGTACAGCGTGGCCGGCACCCGCAGCCATTGGGCGCTGGAAAGTTTGGCGCCGGCGGCGATCAGGCCCAGGGCGAGGCTCAGGGCCAGCGCCAGGAGCGCCAGCTTGACCGTCATCCAGGCACCCTGGGCGAGCATCGGGCCGTAGCCTTGCAGGTTGAGGAGTTCGTTCATGGGGAGATCTCTAAGGGGCGCAGACATACCCCTGTGGGAGGGGGCTTGCTCCCGATGAGGGCGTGCCAGTCGACACCTGTATTGACTGACCCACCGCTATCGGGAGCAAGCCCCTTCCCACAAGGGATTGTGTTGGCTTATTCGTTGTAGATGTCTTGATCGCCGAAGTATTTCTTCTGGATCTGTGCGTAGGTGCCATCGGCCTGGACGGCGGCGATGCCCTTGTTGATCAGCGCACGCAAGTCCTGGTCGTTCTTGCGCAGGCCCATGGCGATGTCCAGGGGCAGGGTCGGGTCCTTGAAGGCCGGGCCGGTCTTGAAGTCGGCGCCTTCAGGCTTGGACAGGAAGTTGAGCTGGGCTTCGAGCTTGTCGGTCAGGGTGGCATCGAGGCGGCCGTTCTGCAGGTCGGCGTAGTTCTGTTCCTGGGACTGGTACGCCTTGATCTGCGCGCCCAGCCTGGCCAGGTGTGCACGGGCATAAGCTTCCTGCAACGAACCTTGCAGCACGCCGACCTGTTTGCCTTTCAACGATTCCGGGGTGCCGCCGAAGTCGGCGTTTTTGCGCGTGATCACCGACGTGGGGCTGAGGAACAGGCGGTCGGTGAAGTCGATGACTTTCTCGCGCGCCGGGGTTACAGCCATGGACGACATGATCGCGTCGAACTTGCGCGCGCGCAGGGCCGGGATCATGCCGTCGAATTCGTTGTGCACCCAGGTGCATTTGACCTCGAGCTTGGCGCAGATCGCGTTGCCCAACTCGATATCGAAGCCTTGCAGGCTGCCGTCGGCGGCCACGGATTCAAACGGGGGGTACTCGGGGAATACGCCGAAGCGGATTTCTTTCCAATCCTGGGCGTGGGCGGCGCTGGCGCACAGTGGCAACAGCAACGCAGCGAAGAGTGATCGCAGTGGAGTCATGTGTCGGTCCCTATATTTTGTAATTGATGTCAGGGCAGTAAAAAGGGTGCAGCGGGCATTCATTCTGTGACGCTTTGGTCGGGCTCAGAATGCTTCATGATGGTGCGTTTTTTGTGTCGTTTACCCCGTGCTCAAAGCGCAAATTGCGCTGTTAAAACACGCAATGCAGCGGAATCGGCTGTAGCACCCTATGAATCGGCTTTTCAGTCCTGGAAATCCGGCCTGCCCTTGGCGCAAAGGGGCAGGCCAGAGCGGTCTCAGGCGCGCTTTTTGTGCTGTGCACGAGGCTGTTGGGCCAGGCGTGCGAACAAGTCCTTGGGGTCGGCCAGGTCCGGCACCAGTTCCAGTTCGCTGCCGACATCCAGGGCCTTGGCCACGTCCAGCACATAGCGCAGGGCCGAGTAGTCTTCGATGGCAAAGCCCACCGAGTCGAACAGGGTGACCTGGCGCTCATGCTCGCGGCCGGCGACCTGGCCGTTGATGACCTGCCACAACTCGATCACCGGCGAGTCTTCCGGCATGTGCTGGATTTCACCTTCGATGCGGCTTTGCGGTTCGTACTCGACGATCACACGGGCGCGCTCGACGATGCGGCGGTCCAGTTCGGTCTTGCCCGGGCAGTCGCCGCCCACGGCGTTGAGGTGCATGCCGGGCTCGATCATGTCGTCGGTGAGGATCGTCGCGTAGGCCTTGTCGGCGGTGACGGTGGTGACGATGTCCGCGCCTTTGACCGCTTCGGCCACGCTGCCGGCCAGGATCACCTTGATTGCCGGGAACGCCTTGAGGTTGGCTGCCAGCTTGGCGGTGGCCTTGGCGTCGATGTCGAACAGGCGGATCTCGTTGATGCCGAGCATGGCGTGGAAGGCCAGGGCCTGGAATTCGCTCTGGGAGCCGTTGCCGATCAACGCCATGCTGCGGCTGTTGGCGCGGGCCAGGTAGCGGGCCACCAGGGCCGACGTGGCGGCGGTACGAATGGCAGTGGTCAGGGTCATTTCCGCCAGCAGCACCGGTTTGCCGGTGTCGACGTCACCGAGGGCACCAAAGGCCATTACGGTGAGCATGCCGGCCAAGGTGTTCTTCGGGTGGCCGTTGACGTACTTGAAGGCGTACAGCGAGGCGTCGGACACCGGCATCAACTCGATCACGCCATCCGGCGAGTGGTTGGCCAGGCGTGCGCATTTCTCAAAGTCCTGCCAGCGCAGGTAGTCGGCGCGGATGTACTCGGCCATCTCGGTGATGCAGGTGTGCAGGCCTTTTTGCGAAACCAGATAGCTGAGGTCGTTGACGTCGATATAGCGGGTCATGGCAAGACTCCTTATTGAAATGAGGGACGGGCGGGCAGATGCACTTCTGCCAGCATGCAGCGGGCACTGCCGCCGCCGATGCGTTCGATGTTGTCGATGTTCACCACCACCGGCCGGGTGTGGCGCTCCACATGCCGGCGCTGGGCCGGTTGCAGCGCGCCCCAGGCACTGGCAGACATCACCAGCAGCGGCTGGCCGTCGCGGTCGTGGACTTCGAGCATGTTGCCGGCGAAGGCTTCGAGCTGGTCGAAGTCGAGGCCGAGGATGTCTTTGCCGGTGTCGCGCAGCGAGCGTTCCAGGGCCTGGCGTTCGTCGGCGTCGGGCAGCGCTTGCAGGCACACCACCGAGAGGTCGCGGCCGACGCTCATCATCACGTTGCTGTGGTAGATCGGTGCGTGGTGGCGGTCGACGGCGTGGAAGACGCAGAGCCGGTAGTCGAGGCGTTCGGCAAACTGGCGCAGCGCGTCGTGGTGGGTGCGCCCGGAGTGACAGGCGTAGCTGATGCGGTGCTGGCGGTCGAGCACCATGCTGCCGGTGCCTTCGAGGAAGATGTTCTGTTGTTCGAGGTGGCTGAGGTCGATGGTGTCCTTGATCGCAAAGCGCTGCTCCAGCACTTGCAGCACGCCTTTGTTACGTTCCAGTCGGCGGTTCTGGCCTTCCATCGGGTACAGCACCAGGCTGCCGTCGGCGTGGCTGCTCCACCAGTTGTTGGGGAAGATCGAGTCGGGTGTGTGGGGCGCCGGAGTGTCTTGCACCACCAGCACTTCCACGCCGTGCCGGCGCAGGGTGTCGACATAGCCGTCGAACTCTTCCAGCGCTTTCTGCTGTGCACTGAGCGGGTCGAGGGGTGGGCGTTGGAAACGGTTGTTGATCGCGGTATCCGGGTTGAAGGCAAAGCGCGCCGGGCGAATCATCAGGACGGTGTTGGTGGTTTGCATGGGTGCACGAATCCATGGGGTTGAGCAGTGGGGCTATTTTGTTCGCTGTGGCAGGGGAATCCCGGCTGAAACCAAGGGGCGGCTCAGCCGGGAAAGCTGAAAAGGGGGGTGAGGCAGCCGAATCGGCGGTGGGAGCTGGAGCGCGGTCAAAATGTGGGAGGGTGGCTTGCCCCCGATTGCGGTATATCAGTCACTCAATCCATCAACTGGCACACCGCCATCGGGAGCAAGCCCCCTCCCACATTGGTACAGTGGCGACTGTAATAACGCCGTCAGCCAGGAGGAATCATGTCTACCGTCGTACGTCTTGCCCAATCCGACGATGCCGAAGGGATCAGCCTGGTCATCCTGGCGGCCTTGCACAGCAGCAATGCGCGGGACTATCCGGCGGATGTGATTGCCCGGGTGGCCAGCAACTTCACCCCGGACGCGGTGCTCGACCTGCTCAAGCGCCGTGTGGTGCTGGTGGCGGTCCAGGACCGGGTGATCGTCGCCACGGCGGCCCTGGATGCCAATGTGGTGCGTTCGGTGTTCGTCAACCCGACGCTGCAAGGGCAGGGCATTGGCCGGTTGCTGATGATTGAAATCGAACTGCGGGCGCGGGAAGCGGGGGTGACGACGCTGAGTGTGCCGTCCTCGCTGACCGCCGAGCCGTTCTACACCAAGCTGGGTTTTCACACGGTACGTGACGTCTACCACGGCAATGAGCGCACGTTGGTGATGGAAAAAGCGCTGTTGTCGCGCCATCCCATCGGTCCGTATCGCGACCGCCAGCACCGTGGGCAAGTGGTGGCGTTATGGCAGGAGGCGTTTGGGTATGACACGGCGCATAACCTGCCGACCCTGGCGATCGATAAGAAACTGGCGGTCAATGACGGGCTGTTTTTTGTGGCGACGGACAAAAAGACTGTTATCGGGACGGTGCTTGCCGGCTACGACGGTCATCGCGGCTGGTTGTACTCGGTGGCCGTGCACCCGGGCTATCGGCGTCATGGCCTCGGTTCCTCGCTGGTGCGGCATGCGGAACAGGTACTGACGGCCCTGGGCTGCATGAAGATCAACCTGCAGATCACCGGTGGCAATGAGGCGGTGGTGGGGTTCTATGAGGCGCTGGGGTATGGGGTGGAGCCGAGGATCAGCATGGGCAAGAAGATTGACGAGAATATCCCGAAAGAATCTTGAATACACCGGAGAGCAAATGTGGGAGGGGGCCCCCTCCCACAGGGTTTTACGGTGTTACTGGCTTAGACTTTTACGATCCAACCCGCTGGCGCTTCGACGTCGCCGGTCTGCACGCCGGTCAGCTCTTTGTAGAGCTTCTGGGTGATCGGGCCGACTTCGGTCTCGCTGTGGAACACATGCAACTGGCCGTTGTACTGGATACCGCCGATCGGCGAGATCACTGCCGCAGTCCCGCAGGCACCGGCTTCCTTGAACTGATCCAGCTTGTCGATAAATACCTCGCCTTCGACCACTTCCAGGCCCAGGCGGGTCTGGGCCAGTTCGATCAGCGACAGGCGGGTGATGCCTGGCAGCACCGAAGGTGACTTCGGTGTGATGAACTGGTTGTCGTGGGTGATCCCGAAGAAGTTGGCCGAGCCGACCTCTTCGATTTTCGAGTGGGTCATCGGGTCCAGGTAGATCGCATCGGCGAAACCGGATTTCTTCGCTTCCGAGCCCGGCATCAGGCTGGCGGCGTAGTTGCCACCGACCTTGGCGGCACCGGTGCCCTGTGGCGCGGCGCGGTCGAAGGTGGAGATCTGGAAGTTGTGGGGCACCAGGCCGCCCTTGAAGTAGGCGCCGACCGGGATGCAGAACACCGAGAAGATGAACTCCGGCGCGGTGCGCACGCCGATGTTGTCACCGGTGCCGATCACGAACGGGCGCAGGTACAGCGCGCCGCCGCTGCCGTACGGCGGGATGAACCGCTCGTTGGCCTTGACCACTTGTTTGCAGGCTTCAATGAAGTCTTCAGTCGACACATGCGGCATCAGCAGGCGCGCGCAGCTGCGCTGCATGCGCGCGGCGTTCTGGTCCGGACGGAACAGGTTGATCGAACCGTCCTTGCAGCGGTAGGCCTTGAGGCCTTCGAAGCACTGCTGGCCGTAGTGCAGGGCGGTAGAGCCCTCGCTGATGTGCAGCACGTTGTCGTCGGTCAGGGTGCCGGTTTGCCATTCGCCGTTTTTCCAGACCTGGAGAAACCGCTTGTCGGTCTTGATGTAGTCAAAACCCAGCTTGTCCCAATTGATGCTTTCGTTACCCATGACACCCTCTATCTTTGGTCAAGTCGGTTTTTTTCTGAATGGGCGCAACAATACTTCATTCGCAGGCCCATTCGCATCCCCCGCGTCCCTTGTAGGAGCGAGCTTGCTCGCGAAAATCGTCAACGATAACGCGTCAAACCAGAATGAACGCGGCGCCCTCAGGTTCTTCGCGAGCAAGCTCGCTCCTACAGGGGGTGTTTATTTACAGGTGCAACGCGTGGCCCAGCGCACGCAACGCCGCTTCCTGCACCGCCTCGCCGAGCGTCGGATGGGCGTGGATGGTGCCGGCCACGTCTTCCAGGCGCGCGCCCATTTCCAGGCTCAGGCCGAAGGCGGTGGACAGCTCGGACACGCCGGCGCCGACTGCTTGCCAGCCGACAATCAGGTGATTGTCCCGTCGCGCCACCACCCGCACGAAGCCGGTTTTCGACTCCAGGGTCATCGCGCGGCCGTTGGCGGCAAACGGGAAGCTCGACACGATGCAGTCCAGGCCGGCGGCCTTGGCTTCATCGGGCGTCTTGCCGACCACCACCAGTTCCGGGTCGGTGAAGCACACCGCCGGGATCGCCGCCGGGTTGAATTCGCGGTGTTGACCGCTGATCAGTTCGGCAACCATTTCACCCTGGGCCATCGCTCGGTGGGCGAGCATCGGCTCGCCGCTCAGGTCGCCGATGGCATACACATTGCGCATGCTGGTCTGGCAGCGGCTGTCGATCCTGATCGCCGCGCCGTTCATCTCCAGGTTCAGCGCCTCAAGGTTCCAACCCTGGGTGTTGGGTTTGCGACCAACGGCCACCAACACCTGGTCCGTCGCCAGCGACAACGTGTCGCCATTCGGATCGCGCACTTGCAGGCTGTTGTGCTCGAAACCCGTCACGCTGTGCTTGAGGTACAGCTTCACGCCCAACTGCTTGAGCGATTCGTGCACCGGTTGCGTCAGCTCGGCGTCGTAGGCCGGCAGGATACGATCCTGAGCTTCGACCACACTCACGTCGGCGCCGAGCTTGCGATACGCAATCCCCAGCTCCAGGCCGATGTAGCCTCCGCCCACCACAATCAGGCGCTTGGGCAGGCGGGTTGGCGCCAGGGCTTCGGTGGAGGAGATGATCGGCCCGCCGATCGGCAGCATCGGCAGGTTGACGCTTTTCGATCCGGTGGCCAGCAACAGGTGTTCGCACTGGATGCGCTGGTCGCCGACGTCGACGGTCTTGCCGTCTACCACCTTGGCCCAGCCATGGATCACCTGCACTTTGTGCTTTTTAAGCAGCGCAGCGACACCGGTGGTCAGGCGGTCGACGATGCCGTCTTTCCATTCCACGCTTTTGCGGATGTCCAGGGTCGGCACATCCACCTCGATTCCCAACCGGGAACCCTGGCTGTGGTGCACGGTTTGCTGGAACTGCTCGGCCACGTGAATCAAGGCCTTGGACGGAATGCAGCCGATGTTCAGGCAGGTGCCGCCCAACGCCTGGCCTTCCACCAGGATGGTCGGGATGCCCAGCTGGCCGGCACGAATGGCGGCCACATAACCGCCAGGGCCGCCGCCGATAATCAGCAGCGTGGTATGCAATGTCTGGGTCATGCCCTTACTCCAGGAACAGGCTGGCGGGTTGTTCGAGCAGGCCGCGAATGGCCTGGATGAATTGCGCCGCGTCCATGCCATCGACCACGCGGTGATCGAAGGAGCTGGAGAGGTTCATCATCTTGCGGATCACGATCTGGCCCTTGATCACCATCGGCCGCTCAACGATGCGGTTGACGCCGACAATGGCCACCTCCGGCAGGTTCAGCACCGGGGTGCTGACGATACCGCCCAAGGCGCCCAGGCTGGTCAGGGTAATGCTCGAACCGGACAGCTCATCGCGACTGGCCTTGCCGTTGCGCGCGGCGCTGGCCAGACGCGCGATTTCCTCGGCGTTGCCCCACAGGCTGCGGGCTTCGGCGTGACGCACCACCGGCACCATCAGGCCCATGTCGCTCTGGGTGGCGACGCCCACATGCACCGCGCCGAGGCGGGTGATGACCTGGGCTTCGTCGTCGTAGCGCGCGTTGATCTGCGGGAAATCCCGCAACGCCACGACCATGGCGCGCACGATAAACGGCAGCAACGTCAGCTTGCCGCGCGTGGCGCCGTGCTTCTCGTTGAGGTGCACGCGCAGCTCGTCGAGGGCGGTGACGTCGATCTCTTCCACATAGCTGAAATGCGCGGCGCGCCGGGTGGCGTCCTGCATGCGCTGGGCGATCTTGCGGCGCATGCCGATCACCGGGATCTGTTCTTCGTCGTTGCGTTCGGCGTAAGGATTGGCGGCCGTCGAAGCTTTTGACGCGCCTTGTTGCAGATAGGCCTCGAGGTCTTCGTGCAGGATCCGCCCGGCGGGGCCGGAGCCCTGTACCAGACGCAGTTGAATCCCGGCATCCAGCGCATGCTTGCGCACGGCGGGGGAGGCCAGGGGGCGTTCGTCGGCATCGCGGGCCACGGGGGCCTGTGCGGCTGCCACCGGTGCGGGCTTGCTTTCGACCACCGGTGCCGGCTTGGCCTCGACAACGGCAGCCGCTTTCACCGGCTCCGCCACCACGGGCACGTCCTTGGCATTGCCCGCACCTTCTACTTCAATGCTGATCAGGATACTGCCCACCGCCATGACTTCACCCGGCTCGCCGCCGAGGGCAATCACCTTGCCATGGACCGGCGAGGGAATGTCCACCATCGCCTTGTCGGTCATCACATCCGCCAGCACCTGGTCTTCGACGACCATGTCGCCAACCTTCACATGCCACTGCGACAATTCAACTTCCGCGATGCCTTCGCCAATGTCCGGCATCTTGATAACGTGCGTGCCCATTCAGACCTCCATGACCCGTTTCAACGCCGCGCCCACTCGGGACGGGCCTGGGAAATACGCCCACTCCTGCGCGTGCGGGTAGGGGGTGTCCCAACCGGTGACGCGTTCGATCGGCGCTTCCAGGTGGTGGAAGCAATGCTCCTGCACCAGCGCCACCAACTCGGCACCAAAGCCGCAGGTGCGGGTGGCTTCGTGCACCACCACGCAACGGCCGGTCTTCTTCACGGATTTGACGATGGTGTCCAGGTCCAGCGGCCACAGGCTGCGCAGGTCGATGACTTCGGCGTCGATGCCGGTTTCTTCGGCGGCGACCTGCGACACATACACAGTGGTGCCGTAGGTCAGCACAGTGACAGCCGAGCCAGGGCGCACGATGGCGGCCACGTCCAGCGGCACCGTGTAGTAACCGTCCGGCACCTGGGCTTGCGGGTGTTTCGACCACGGTGTTACCGGGCGGTCGTGGTGGCCGTCGAACGGGCCGTTGTACAGGCGTTTAGGTTCAAGGAAGATCACCGGGTCATCGTTTTCGATGGAGGCGATCAGGAGGCCCTTGGCGTCATAGGGATTGGACGGCATCACCGTACGCAGGCCGCAGACCTGGGTGAAGACCGCTTCGATGCTCTGGCTGTGGGTCTGGCCGCCGTAGATGCCGCCGCCGCAGGGCATGCGCATGGTCAAGGGCGCGGTGAACTGGCCGGCCGAGCGATAACGCAGGCGCGCCGCTTCGGAGATGATCTGGTCAGTGGCGGGGTAGACGTAGTCGGCGAACTGGATTTCGGCCACAGGGCGCAGGCCATAGGCACCCATGCCCACGGCCACGCCGATGATGCCGCTTTCCGAGATCGGTGCGTCGAACACCCGCGAGCTGCCGTACTTGGTCTGCAAGCCTTCGGTGCAGCGGAATACACCGCCGAAGTAACCGACGTCCTGGCCGAACACCACCACGTTGTCATCACGTTCAAGCATCACATCCATGGCCGAGCGCAGGGCCTGGATCATGGTCATGGTGGTGGTGGTCATGGCGGTTTCCAATTCGATGCTGTTGTTGTGATCGTTCATGTCAGATCCCCAACTCCTGACGCTGGCGCTTCAAGTGCTCCGGCATCTCTTTATAGACGTCTTCGAACATGGTCGCGGCGCTTGGGATCTGGCCACCGGCCAGGGTGCCGTACTGTTCGGCCTGTTTCTGCGCGGCGATCACCTCGGCTTCCAGTTCGGCATTGACCGCCGCGTGTTCCTCTTCGGACCACTGGCCAATCCTGATCAGGTGCTGCTTGAGGCGGGCAATCGGGTCGCCCAGCGGGAAGTGGCTCCAGTCGTCGGCGGGGCGGTATTTGGACGGATCGTCCGAGGTGGAGTGCGGACCGGCACGGTAGGTGACCCATTCGATCAGGGTTGGGCCGAGGTTGCGGCGCGCACGCTCGGCGGCCCAGGCGGAGGCGGCGTACACCGCGATAAAGTCGTTGCCGTCCACGCGCAGGGAGGCGATGCCGCAGCCGACGCCGCGTCCGGCGAAGGTGGTGGCTTCACCACCGGCGATGGCCTGGAAGGTGGAGATGGCCCATTGGTTGTTGACCACGTTGAGAATCACCGGGGCGCGGTACACGTGGGCGAAGGTGAGGGCGGTGTGGAAGTCGGATTCGGCGGTGGCGCCGTCGCCGATCCAGGCCGAGGCGATCTTGGTATCGCCCTTGATCGCCGAGGCCATGCCCCAGCCCACACCCTGTACGAATTGGGTGGCGAGGTTGCCGGAGATGGTGAAGAAGCCTGCATCCTTGACCGAGTACATGATCGGCAACTGGCGGCCCTTGAGCGGGTCGCGCTCGTTGGACAGCAGCTGGCAGATCAGGTCCACCAGCGGCACGTCGCGGGCCATCAGGATGCTTTGCTGGCGGTAGGTGGGGAAGCACATGTCGTCGATGTTCAAGGCCAGGGCCTGGGCGCTGCCGATGGCTTCTTCGCCAAGGCTTTGCATGTAGAACGACATTTTTTTCTGACGCTGGGCGACCACCATGCGGTTGTCGAAGATCCGCGTCTTGAGCATGGCGCGCATGCCTTTGCGCAGGACTTCAACGGGAACCCCTTCGGCCCATGGCCCCAAGGCCTGGCCCTGGTCGTCGAGCACGCGGATCAGGCCCTTGGCCAGGTCGGCGGTGTCGGCGGGTTCTACGTCGATGGCGGGTTTGCGCACGGTGCCTGCGTCGGTCAGGCGCAGGTAGGTAAAGTCGGTCTTGCAGCCTGGGCGGCCCGAGGGTTCGGGAACGTGCAGGCGCAGTGGGGCATACGGCTGATTCATGGCTTTCTACGCTCGATCTTGTGAATTTCTTGTAGTGGGCGCGCTAGCTGACAGTCAGTCTCCGGGTAAGAGAAATCTTGTCCTACAACAATCATAGGCGTGGCGTAGAAGAATATTTATCTGTGTTTTATTGCGCCTGCGATCATTTGCGGATAAAAAACCTGCATAAACATAATAAACAGGTGATTTTGTCTCATGCGCAAACTGGACCGTACCGATATCGGCATTCTCAACGCCCTGCAGGAGAATGCGCGGATTACCAACGCCGACCTGGCCCGCTCGGTCAACCTGTCGCCCACACCCTGTTTCAACCGGGTCAAGGCGATGGAGGAACTGGGCCTGATTCGCGAGCAAGTCACCCTGCTCGACGCCGATTTGCTGGGGCTGCACGTCAACGTGTTTATCCATGTGAGCCTGGAAAAGCAGAACGAGCTGGCGTTGCAGCAGTTCGAAGGCGCGATTTCCGACCGGCCCGAGGTGATGGAGTGCTACTTGATGGCCGGCGACCCGGACTATTTGATCCGGGTGTTGGTGCCGACGATCCAGTCGCTGGAGCGTTTCATGATGGACTTTCTGACCAAGGTGCCGGGTGTCGCCAACATCCGCTCAAGCTTTGCCCTCAAGCAAGTGCGCTACAAGACGGCGCTGCCATTGCCGCCGGGTGGATTAATGGTTTGATCTCAATAGGGGGGCTGCACCGCTGATCCTGATAGTTAGCCAAGTAATAATCAGGGCGGGCTTTTTATTTTTGGTTAATGAAAAATTGCATCAGCGGTCACGTATTTTTCACACGTATTTCAACACATTGGCCTCCATCAGGCCGTGAAGTTCGCGGCCCAGGAAAGGGGTAAGCCGCGATGTCCATGAGAGCCTTGAAGTTGAACTTCCGTACCACACTGTGTTTTGGCCTGGTGTGCCTTTTGCTGCTGATACAAGGCGCAATGACCGTGGTAAAAGTCGATAAGGTCTATTCGTCGACGGTTGAAATCGAAACTAACTGGCTCCCCAGTATTCGTTTGGCGGGTGAAATAGATTCGGCGTTTTATAAACTTCGTCTCGATCTACGTCGTTATGCCATGGATATCAGCCGCCAGGATCCGGCCTCCCTGGAAAAACTCAAGGCGACCCGTACGGAAGCCCTCGATGTTGCCGAGCGTTATGGGCCTTTAGTCTCGAGCCCCGAAGAACAGGCCAAGTACAACGACGCGTTAACCGGCATAAAGAACTACAGCCAGAAGATGGACGAATTTCTTGCGCAAGCCTCCACCCTGTCCGCTGAACAGATGTCGACCTACCTGCGCGAAGTCAACGGGCCGATTGCCCTGGATGTGCAGCGTTCCATCAGCGAGTTGATCGCGTTGAATGAACGGGGCTCCAAGGCGGCGGTGCAGGTGGCTTCCAGCGAATATGACGCGGCGCGTCTGTTCACCTGGATATTGATGGCCGCCTCCTTGCTGATCACCGTCGTGGTAGCAAGCCTATTTACTCGCAGCATCATTACTCCGGTGCGTGAATTGCTGGTATCGACCGGCAAGATTGCCGACGGCGATCTGCGCGTGGCGATTGCCATCAATGGCAATGACGAGTTGACCGCGTTGCAACGGTCCACGGCGTCCATGCAAATGAACCTGAAAAGTACCTTGCAGCACATCTCCGAGGCGTCCGGGCAATTGGCGGCGGCGGCGGAGGAGATGAGCGCCATCACCCGCGAGTCCAGTGCCGGTATTGAACGCCAAAGCATGGAAACCGATCAGGCCGCCACGGCGGTTAACCAAATGACGGCAGCAGTTGAAGAAGTGGCGCGCAATGCGGTGTCAGCGTCCCAGTCCACCCAGGACTCCCAACGCTCGGCCAAAGTGGGCCAGGAGCGTGTGACGCAAACCATCGCCTCCATCGAGAAACTCAGCGCCACGGTGCAGCAGACCGGCGTCGAAGTCGAAGGGCTGGCCAGGCAGGCCCAGGATATTGCCCGGGTGGTTGAAGTGATCCGCTCGATTGCCGAGCAAACCAACCTGCTGGCCTTGAACGCCGCCATTGAAGCCGCCAGGGCAGGGGAGCAGGGCCGGGGCTTTGCGGTGGTGGCCGACGAGGTGCGGGCCCTGGCCCACAGAACGCAGACCTCGACCCAGGAAATCGAGCAGATGATCGCGAAAATCCAGACGTGCTCCAGCGAAGCGGTGTCTTCCATGGCCCTCAACCGCAACGAAGCGGTGGACTCCTTGAAGATTGCCCATGAAGCGGGCCTGGCGATTACTCAGATCACCGAAGCCATTACCGATATCAATGACCGCAACCTGTTGATCGCCACGGCCTCCGAGGAACAGGCCCACGTGGCCCGTTCGGTGGACCAGAACCTGATCAGCATCCGTGATCTTTCCATCCAGAGTTCTTCGGCGGCCGGCCAGACCTCGATCGCCAGCCAGGAACTGTCGAGGCTGGCGGTGGACCTCAAGCAGATCGTGTCGAAATTTGCCGTAGCCTGATCACACCTGCGCACCACCCCCGGAGCATGGAATGGCATGGACGCCAGGCAGGACGGCTTTAGAGCTGGTTCAACGGAATCTTCAAGTACACCACCCCGTTCTCCTCCGCTGGCGGCATATGACCGGCCCGCACATTCACCTGGATCGCCGGCAACAACAGCGTGGGCATCCCCAGCCCGGCATCGCGCTGGGTGCGCATCGCCACGAACGCCGCTTCATCCACTCCGTCATGCACATGGATATTGCCCGCGCGCTGCTCCGCCACAGTGGTCAGGCATTTGGCCTCGCGGCCTTCGGGCGGGTAGTCGTGGCACACGTACAGTTGGGTATCGGGGGCAAAGGCCAAGAGCTTGCGCATCGACGCATACAGCTGGCGCGCATCGCCGCCGGGGAAGTCGCAGCGGGCGGTGCCGACATCGGGCATGAACAGGGTGTCGCCCACCAGGATCAAGCGGTCGTCGATCAGGTAGGCCATGTCCGCCGGGGTATGCCCGGGCACGTGCAGGGCCTGGGCCTTGATGGTGCCGATGTGGAAGATTTCATCCGGCGCGAACAGGTGGTCGAACTGCGAGCCATCGACGCGAAACTCCGGCTCCAGGTTGAAAAGATGCTTGAACACGTCCTGCACCTTGCTGATGCTTTGGCCGATGGCGATCTTGCCGCCCAGGGTGCGGCGCAGGTACGGCGCGGCCGACAGGTGGTCGGCATGGGCGTGGGTTTCCAGCAGCCATTGCACCTGCAAGCCGTGCTCACGCACAAAGGCAATGACCTTGTCGGCCTGAACGGTGTCGGTGCGCCCGGAGGCCGGGTCGTAGTTGAGCACCGAATCGACGATGGCACACGGGCCGCCGTGCGTTTCATAGACGACGTAGGTGTAGGTCGACGACGCCTCGTCCAGAAAGGAATGAATCAACGCTGACATGACGGCTGCCCCTGATGTTGAAAAAAGTGATTACAATCACTTTACATTTACACATAATGTTTTGAGCTTAAGTGACGCAAAGGACCCGAGGCAAATGGAATCTACTCTGAGTGAAGGCGAAGTCGCCCAATTGCGCGCGTCGGCGTCCAAGGCCTGTGCCTTGCTCAAGGCCCTGGCCAATGAGGATCGTTTGTTGATCCTGTGCCAGTTGACCCAGGGCGAGCGCAACGTCGGCGAGCTGGAAACCATGACCGGCGTACGCCAGCCCACGCTGTCACAGCAGTTGGGCATCCTGCGTGACGAAGGGCTGGTCGCCACCCGTCGCGAAGGTAAGTACATCTTCTACGGGCTGGCCAGCCATGAAGTGATCCAAGTGATGAAGACACTGTCCGGTCTTTACTGCGGCGCGGTGATAAAAAGCTGGGCGTGACGCCATACGGCAGCGACCCTTGTGTGCATTGACGATAAAAGGCAATAGACCATGACCGACCAACACTGGGGGCCAACCATCAGTGGCGATATCGTCGTCATCGGCGGCGGTTCGGCAGGCATCGGCCTGCTGGCCAGCCTGCTCAAGCGCGACTCCGACCTCAACATCACCCTTATCGAACCCAGCGATCATCACTGCTACCAGCCGGCCTGGACCCTGGTCGGCGGCGGCGCCTACGACCTGGAAAAGACCCGGCGTCCCCTGGCCGACGTGCTGCCCAATGGCGTCACCTGGGTGCAGGCTGCCGTTACCGAGTTGCTGCCGGATGAGCACACCCTGGTGCTCGACAGCGGCCAGCGCGTCACTTGGAACAACCTGATCGTCTGCCCCGGCCTGCGCCTGGCCTGGGAGAAAGTCGAGGGCCTGGAAGACACGTTGGGCCGCAACGGGGTCACGTCCAACTACAGCTATGAGCACGCCGCGTATACCTGGCAGCTGGTGCAGCAGTTGAAGCGCGGCAAGGCGATCTTTACCCAGCCGGCCATGCCGATCAAATGCGCGGGTGCGCCGCAAAAGGCCATGTACCTGTCCTGCGATCACTGGCTCAGGCACGGCGACCTCAAGCACATCGACGTCGAATTCAACCTGGCCGGCGCGGCGCTGTTCGGCGTGGCGACCTTTGTGCCGCCGTTGATGAAGTACGTGGAGAAATACCATGCGCGCCTGGCGTTCAACGCCAATCTGGTCAAGGTCGATGGCCCGGCGCGCAAGGCCTGGTTCGAGGTGAAGGACGCCGAGGGCAACGTCACGCTGGAGGAAAAAACCTTTGACCTGCTGCACGTGGTGCCGCCGCAAGTCGCGCCGGATTTCATCCGCCACAGCCCGTTGGCCGACGCTGCCGGCTGGTGCGAGGTAAACCCCCACAGCCTGCAACACCTGCGCTACCCGCACATCTTCGGCCTGGGCGATGTGTGCGGCACCCCCAACGCCAAGACCGCCGCCGCCGTGCGCAAGCAAATCGTGGTGGTCGCCGAAAACCTGCTGGCCCTGCGCAAACAGGCGCCGCTGCCACTCAAGTACGACGGCTACGGTTCGTGCCCGCTGACGGTGGAGAAGGGCAAGGTGGTGCTGGCCGAGTTCGGCTACGGCGGCAAGCTGCTGCCGACCTTTCCCCTCGACCCGACCCTGGCGCGGCGTTCTATGTGGTTCCTCAAAGCCACATTGCTGCCGTGGTTCTACTGGAACGGCATGCTCAAGGGCCGCGAGTGGCTGACCCGTCTGAGCAAGGTGGACTGAATGCTGCTGGCAAGCGTTTTAGGCGTGTTGATGGGCCTGGTCATGGGCCTGACCGGCGCGGGCGGCGGCATCCTCGGGGTGCCGGCGCTGGTGCTGGGGCTGGGCTTGACGATGACCCAGGCCGCGCCGGTGTCGTTGCTGGCGGTGGGGGCGGCAGCGGCCGTCGGGGCGATTGACGGGTTACGCCACGGCCTGGTGCGTTACCGCGCCGCGCTGTTGATCGCGTTGCTCGGCGCGCTGTTTTCGCCGCTGGGGGTGTTTCTCGCCCACCAGTTGCCGGAGCCGGTGCTGATGGGCCTGTTCAGTGCGCTGATGGTGCTGGTGGCCTGGCGCATGTTGCAGCGCGAAAAGCTTGAGGCCGGGCCGAGTGACCATGGCGCGGCGTCCTGGGGCCAGAAGAACTGCATGCTCAACCAGCAGACCGGGCGCCTGGCCTGGACCGCCAAATGCAGCGCCACCCTGGCCGCACTGGGCGCGGTGACGGGGGCAGTCTCGGGGTTGCTCGGGGTGGGCGGCGGCTTTTTGATCGTGCCGGCGTTCAAGCAACTCACCGACGTGCAGATGCGCGGCATCGTCGCCACGTCGCTGATGGTGATCAGCCTGATTTCGCTGATCGGCGTGGCCGGCGCGTTCCATGCCGGTGTGCGCATCGAACCCGTGGGCTGGGTGTTTATCGTGGCGAGCATCGTCGGCATGCTGATCGGCCGGCGCCTGTGCTCGGTGATTGCCGCACGCACCTTGCAGGTGGGGTTTGCCAGCCTGTGTGTAGTGGTTGCAGCTGGAATGCTTGTGAACGCTTTGCTGTGAATTTGAAATGCAGTCCAACATTTGAATCTCCCTTGTTTTTGAGCGATTCATCCCATCGCATCCCCCCACCCAGTACCCAAGTAGCATAGGTCCCACCCTCCGCCCTTCGTACACTCATGCCTCAGAGGGGGAGGCAACGATGCATAACAGCGAAGGCGTAGTCAGCGCGATGTCCCAGGCGAGCGATGCCGGGCAGGCCGCCGAGGAGTTGGCGCAGCAACTGTTGCATCCATACCTGGGCTTCGTGCTGTTTTTCTGCTCGGCGTCCTACGATTTGCAGGCCCTGGGCCAAGCGTTGCAAGAGTGCCTGGGCAATGTGCGCGTGGTGGGCTGCACCAGCGCCGGCGAGATCACGCCCCAAGGCTATGGCCGCAATTGCATTACGGCGATGGGCTTCAACCACGCGCACTTTTCCATCGCCACGGAGCTGATCGACCAGGTGGAACACTTCAGCCTGATCGACGCCCAGCAGATGGTCGAACGTCTGGTCGGCGGTTGCCGCAGCAACACCCTGGCGCCGATCAAGGGCAACACCTTCGCCCTGACCCTGCTCGATGGCCTGTCCAGCCGCGAAGAAGTGGTGCTCGCCGCCCTCAGCGCGGCGCTCGGCGACATTCCGCATTTCGGCGGTTCGGCCGGCGACGACAACTTCCTCACCCACACCCACGTGTACTTCAACGGCGCCTTCCACAGCGGCGCGGCGGTGGTGGTGCTGGTCAATACCTGGCTGGATTTCGAGGTGTTCACCACCCACCACATCCTGCCGCGCAGTGAAAAGCTGGTGGTGACCGGCGCCGACAGTCCGTCACGCCGGGTCTTCGAGCTTAACGCCGAACCCGCCGCCGAAGAGTACGCGCGGCATATCGGCGTGGCCGTGGCCGACCTCGACCACCGCGTCTTCGCGGCGCACCCGTTGGCGGTGCGCATCCACGACCAGTACTACGTGCGCGCGATCCAGCAAGTGCACGACGACCTCAGCCTGAGTTTCTACTGCGCGGTGGAAAACGGCATCGTCCTTACCGTGATGAAGCCCGGACCGATCCTGCCCAACCTGCAAACCCTGTTCGACGGCCTGCAAGCGCGCCTTGGCGACCTGCTGTTGACCATCGGCTGCGACTGCTTCCTGCGCCGCCTGGAGTTGGAAGACTCAGGCAATCTGGAACAGATCGGCGGTTTCCTGCGCGACCAACGGGTGATGGGTTTCAACACCTACGGAGAACAGTTCAATGGCATGCATATCAACCAGACCTTCACCGGGGTCGCCATTGCCCGAGGCCGGCGCTGAACTGCTCGCCCAGGTTGCCCAGCTGCAACAGGACAACCACAAGCTGGCACGGATCAACGCGGCGCTGATCGAGCGCATCGAGTCCGGCATGGCCCAGGGTAATAACCCGTACACCACCTTTCAGCATTCGGTGGTGCTGGCCGAGCAGGTGCGCGAACGCACCGACGCGCTGAACCAGGCGATGGCCGAACTCAAGGCCAGCAACCACTTGCTGATCAACGCCCGGCTGCGCGCCGAAACCCTGCGCGGCGAACAGGCGGCGGCGCAAAAGGCCCAGGAAAGCGAACGCTGGATTCGCCTGATCACCGATAACGTCCCGGCCCTGATCGGCTACCTGAATGCTGACCTGGTCTATGAGTTCACCAACAAAGTCTATGAAGAGTGGTATTGCTGGCCGCGCGGCATGATGCTCGGCCAGAGCCTGCGCGAAGTCCACAGCGAGCAGCACTGCCAGCGCCTGGATGCCTACGTCGCCCGCGCCCTGGCGGGGGATAGCGTGACCTTTGAATTCGCCGAGACCAACATCAATAACCAGGAGCGCTACATGCTGCGCTCCTATGTGCCGAATATGCTGGCCAGCGGCGAAGTGGTGGGGATCTTTGTGCTGATCCGCGACATCACCGAACGCCGCCGTACCGCCGAAGCCCTGCACCAGGCCTATCAGCACCTGGAACAACGCGTCGCCCAGCGCACCTCGGAACTGACCGCGCTCAACGACCAGTTATTGCAGGAGATTGACGAGCGTCGGCGTGTGGAGTCGCGCCTGCGTGAAGCCAAACTGGAGGCGGAACAGGCCAACCTGTCGAAAACCAAATTCCTCGCCGCCGTCAGCCATGACCTGCTGCAACCTTTGAACGCGGCGCGCCTGTTTACCAGCGCACTGCTGGAGCGGCCCAGCGAAACGTTGGTGCGCAACGTGAGCAACTCCCTGGAAGACGTGGAAAACCTGTTGGGCACACTGGTGGATATTTCCAAGCTGGATGCCGGGGTGATCAAGGCCGACATCGCGCCGTTTGCCCTGAGTGAACTGCTCGACAACCTGGCCACCGAGTACACCGAATTGGCCCGCAGCGAGGGCCTGGAGTTGCATTTTGTCGGCTGCTCGGCGCTGGTGCGCAGCGATATTCAGTTGCTGGCGCGGATTCTGCGCAACCTGCTGAGCAATGCGATTCGCTACACCTACAAGGGGCGTGTGGTGCTGGGCTGTCGCCGCCAGCAGCAGCGTTTGTTGATCCAGGTGTGGGACAGCGGCATGGGCATCGCGGAGGAGCGGTTGGAGGAGATTTTCCAGGAATTCAAGCGTGGCGATGTGCAGCGGCCCGATCAGGACCGGGGGTTGGGCCTGGGACTGGCGATCGTGGAGAAAATCGCCGGGATTCTGGGTCATCGCATCAGCGTCAAATCCTGGCCGGGCAAGGGCTCGATGTTCTCGGTGGAGGTGCCGTTGAGCGCCACGGCGCCCAAGTCGCTGCCAATGCTGGCCATGAGCGAACCGATGCTCGAACGCCTGCAAGGCGCACGGGTGTGGGTGCTGGATAACGACGCGGCGATCTGCGCAGGCATGCGCACCTTACTGGAAGGCTGGGGCTGCCAGGTGATCACGGCGTTGTCGGAGCAGGACCTGGCGCGGCAGGTGGACAACTACCATGCCGAAGCCGATTTGCTGATCGCCGACTACCACCTCGACGACGACCAGAACGGCGTCGACGCCGTCGCCCGTATCAATGGGCGCCGCGGCCGCGCGATACCGGCGCTGATGATCACCGCCAACTACAGCAATGAACTCAAGCTGCAAATTCGCGAGTTGGGGCACACGCTGATGCACAAGCCGGTACGCCCGATGAAACTCAAGACCGCCATGAGCCACCTGCTCGGCAAATGAACGGCGAAATACCCACAAGTGGAGATCAAAATGTGGGAGGGGCTTGCCCCGATAGCGGTGGGTCAGTCGACATCATGACTGACTGATGCACCGCCATCGGGAGCAAGCCCCCTCCCACATTTGAGCAGTGTTGTGCCTGGAAGATTGGCGGCGCAGGTACGTCCGATGAAGCTCAAGACTGCCATGAGCCACCTGCTCGGCGGGCCCTGACAAACGGAGAACCAATGTGGGAGGGGGCTTGCTCCCGATAGCGGTGGGTCAGTCGACATCATAACGGACTGATACACCGCCATGGGGAGCAAGCCCCCTCCCACCTTTGATTTGTGTTGTGTCAGACGGGTCAGCGGCGCAGGTACGAGCCGAAATCGATATCCCCGGCACTGAGGATCGCCTGCACCCGGTTATGCACATTCAATTTGCGCAGGATCGCCGACACATGGGCCTTCACCGTGGTCTCGGCAATCTCCAGGGTGTAGGCGATCTGCTTGTTCGACTCGCCCTTGGTCATGCGCTCCAGCACCAGCAACTGCTTGCGCGTCAGGGCTTGCAGCAGCTCGGGGGCGAAGCCGGGGTTTTCGTTGAGGCGCCGGTGGGTGCCGGGCTTCTGGGTGCGGATGATGTCCGGCGGCAGGTACACGTTGCCGTTGAGAATCTGCTGGATCGCCTCGGTCATTTGCAGGCGGGGCGAGGACTTGGTGATAAAGCCCACGGCGCCGTAAGTGATGGCTTGCAGCACGACCTGCTTGTCCTGCTCGGCCGAGACGATCACCACCGGAATGGTCGGCGCCTCGTTGCGCAGGTTGATCAGGCCATTGAGGCCATGCATGCCGGGCATGTTCAGGTCGAGCAGGATCAGGTCGAGGTCGTCGTGTTCCTGGGTCAATGCCAGGGCGCTGTCGAGGTCGGCGGTTTCCATCACTTCGCTGCCGGGGAAGCCGTCGCTGATGACGTTATGGATCGCTTCGCGAAACAGTGGGTGATCGTCGGCAATCAGGATTTTGTACATGGCCGTTCACCTTTCTTATTGTGAGGTTTGAAATGGCTCGGGTTGGGCGACCGTCACCGGCAGCTTCGCCGCTTCCCAGGCATCCAGGCCGTCGCGATACCAGTACACAGAGGTATAGCCGAGGTTGGCGGCACGTTTTACCGCGTTCCAACTCAGCCAGCAATCGGAGCGGCAATAGAAGACCAACGGTCGCTTGAGGTCGCCGCCGCTGTAGGCATACAAGTGGCGCACGAAATAGCTTTGCCACTCCGGCGTCAGGTCGCCGTCGCCGGTATTGGCCAGCCAGTGGCTGCCGGGCAGGTTGGCGTGGGGCTGGTCTTCGATGAAGCGGCCTTGCAGCCACTGGCGGCGGTACACATCGATCAGCACTGGCGCCGGGCTTTGATTGAGCAGGGTTTGCAGGGCCGCGGTGTCGACAATCGTGGCGCCTGGCAGGTGGTCGGGTGTAGGGCTGCGGTACAGGCTGATGCGGTAGCCGTCGGCGGAAAACAGCGGGGTGTCGGCCTGGACGTGGGCGACGAACAGGCACAGCAGCGCCAATAGAGGCAGTCGAGCGTACAGCATGGCAGGGCAATCCTTATCGTTATGCGCGCATTACACGTGAGTCCCGAGCCCTTGGGAATGCGACGATAGACAGGAAAACCAGTACCAAAGTAGTAGTTTTGCCGCCTTCAGCCCTTTTTGCGCAACGCCGCATGCTGGGGATTGAAGGTCAGCACCGCCAACACCGCGAACAGCACGGTCAAGCCCAGGCACACCGCCAGGGCCAGGCCGGCGAAGCGTTCGTACAGGGCAAAGCGCACCAGCTCCACGGCGTGGGTAAACGGGTTGATCGCGCACAGCCAGTACAGCCATTCACTGGAGTCGCGCATCTTCCACAGCGGGTACAGCGCCGATGACAGGAAAAACAGCGGGAAGATCACGAAGTTCATCACCCCGGCAAAGTTCTCCAGCTGGCGAATCGCATTCGACAGCAGCAGGCCCAGGGCACTCAACATCAAGGCCACCAGCAGCAACGCCGGCAGGGCGACGACCAGCCCCATGGCCGGCGGTTGCACGCCGTACACCCAGGCGATCGCCAGGAACCCATACACCTGCAACAGCGAAATCAGCGCGGTGGCCAACAACTTGCTGCACAGCAAGAATGTGCGCGGCAGCGGGCTGGTCAGCAGCACGCGCATGCTGCCCATCTCGCGGTCGTAGACCATCGACAGCGAGCCTTGCATGCCGTTGAACAGCAGGATCATGCAGGCCAGCCCCGGGACGATGTACACCTCGTAGGGGATGTAGGTGTCGTAGGGTTCGATTACCGAGATGCCCAGCGCGGCGCGGAACCCGGCGGCGAACACCAGCAGCCACAGCAATGGGCGCACCAGCGCACTGAGAAACCGCGTGCGCTGCAACACAAAGCGCAGCCACTCGCGCAGCACGATGCCGCGCAGGCATTGCCAGTAAGCGTTCATGCCGCCGCTCCCGTCGTGGTGGGGCGAGTCAAGTGCGCGAACACGCTGCCCAGATCGCCGCCTTGCTGCGCAATCAAGGCAGCGACTTGCCCACTGGCCACCAGGCGGCCCTGATGCAGGATCATCAACCCATCGTCGGCCTGTACTTCGTCGAGCAGGTGGGTGGTCCACAACACGCTGATGCCCTGTTCGATGCACAGGCTGCGCACGTGCTGGTTCAGCGCCAGGCGGCTGGCCGGGTCGAGGCCGACGCTGGCCTCATCCAACAGCAGCAGGCGCGGCTCATGCAGCAACGCCCGGGCGATTTCCACCCGGCGCCGATGCCCGCCGTTCAGTTCGCGAACTTTTTCCCGGCGCCGTTCGGTGAGGGCCTGGCGGGCCAGTTCGGCGGCGACGCGCAGGTCGGTCTGGCGCCGCGATAAACCATGCAGCGCGGCGTGGTAGCGCAGGTTCTGTTCCACGCTTAAATCCAGGTCCAGGGTGCTTTGCTGGAACACCACACCCAGTTGTGTGAGGGCCGCACGCGGCGCCTCACGCAGGGAATGACCGCCCACGCGAATGTCGCCGCTTTGCAGGTCATACAGCCGCGTGAGCAGGGCGATCAAGGTGGATTTGCCGGCGCCATTGGGCCCCAGCAGCGCCGCAAAACGCCCTGGCGCCAGGCTGAAACTCATCTCGCACAAGGCCTGCCGTGCGCCGTAGGCGAAGCTCAGGTCGCGCACCTCCAGGGCGTTCATGGCGTGACCACCACGCCCCACGGATAACGCCCGACCTTCACCGACTTGATCACCTTGAGACTGTCCACATCGATCACCGACACATCACCGCTTACGCCGTTGGTGGCCAGCAACTGTTTCTCGTCCGGGGTAAATGCCATCTGCCACACGCGGCGGCCCACCAACAGGTAGTCGATGACCTCGAAGGTCTTGGCGTCGATCACGGCCACATGGTTGGCCGGGCCGAGGGCGACAAAGCCGTACTTGCCGTCGGCGCTGAGCTTGATGCCGACCGGCTGGACTTTGTCCGGGTGCACGCCCTTGATCTTGAAGGTCAAGGTCTTGAGGATCGCGCGGCTGGCCACGTCGAGGATGGTCACGGTGCCGCCGATTTCCGCCGAGGCCCACAGTTGCGAGCCATCGTGGTTGAACTCGACGAAGCGCGGGCGCTGGTCCACCAGGGTGCTGTCGGCCAGGGTCTGGGTGCTGGTGTCGATCCAGTGCAGCATGTTGGTGGTTTCGCTGGTGTTCACCGCCCACTTGCCATCCGGGCTCACGGCCATGCCTTCGGGTTCGACGCCGACGTTGATCTGGCCGAGCACCTTGGAGGTCTCGGTGTCGATCACGGTGACCAGCGCATCGTCTTCGTTGGACACGTACAGCCAGCGGTTATTGGGGTGCAGGGCGAACTGCTCGGGGTCTTTGCCGGAGGGCAGTTCCTTGATGATCCTGCGCGTGGCCACGTCCATCACCTGCACGCGGTCCGAGTCGCTGGCGCAGATGTACAGCAGCTTGTTGTCATGGGACAGCAGCAGGCCCCGTGGGCGCTGGCCGACCTTGAGGGTGTCGGTGACTTGCAGGGTCTGCATGTCGATCAGGCTCAGGCTGTTGTCTTTCTCGTTGGAGACCCAGGCGGTACTGGCCACGGCGTGCCCGGCGGCAAGCAGCAGGGCGCATGGGAGCAGGGTGCGGCGCATGGCGGATTCCTTATTATTGTGGGTAGGCGATCAAGGGAAGCGGCAGGTCACCTCGGGTTTGTCATAGCCCAGGCTGTCCATTTCGTTGGTGGGGTGCAGGAAGCCGTCCTGGGGCGAGGTGCTGACCAGCGCGCGGGGCTGCACGATGGGAATCGGCTGACGCAGTTGGCCGTTCCAGGAGCGGTAGCTGAGCTTGCGGCCCTTGAAGCCGTCCAGGGGCAGTTGCTCGCTGATTTGCACTTGGCGGATCGCCATGGGCTCGACCTGGCGCAACTTGCTCACTGCACTGGCGACGCTGCGCACGGCCATCCAGGCGGCGAAGTCGCGGTCGTTCATCCAACGCCCGGCCAGGGCCTCGAAGCGTTTCTGCAATTGGGCGGCGCCGTAGGTCTCGACGGTTTTGTGCCAGCCGGTGGGCGTCAAGCCCTGGGTGCCGGCGACGGGGCGCGGGTACCAGGTCTGGTAGGGCACGTACTCGCCGAAGTCGCCGCGCTCGTCGGCCACCAGCACCACGTCGTATTCGGCGGTCTGGGTGAACAGCGGCATATCCGCCTGGGCGCTGCGGCGTTGGTCGTTATCGAAGCGCCAGGCCTTTTCCGCCACCAGCTGCACGCCGAAGCGTTTGGCGGCGCGCCGCAGGGCGGCGGCGTAGGCCTGGTCATCCTCGGTGGGGCCGACGATCAACAGCGCTTTCTGCCATTTGCGCACTACCAGGAACTGCGCCAGGGCATCGGCGAGCATCGCGCGGCTGGGCAGGGTATGCAGCACGTTGCCCAGGCAGTCGCTGCTGCGCAGTCGGTCATCCGGGCTGCCGGCATTGAACAGCAGGCTGTCGGGCAGGGCTGCGCTGAGTTGGCGCAGGCTGGCGGCGGGTGCGTTGATCACGAACAGGCGCAGGCCCTGGGCATGCTGGGCCTGGGCGGCGGCGAGCAGGGCGTCCGGGGTGTCCACCGTGGCGGTCGTCAGGCTGTAGCGCTGGTTGAGAAAGGCGCCCGTGCTGTTGCTGTCGATGATCGCCAGTTCAGCGCCACGCTGCCCGGCATCGGCGGGCTCGGGAATCACATTCGACAGCAGCGGGCCTGGATCGGGCCGATAGCCCAGGTAGCCGATCTGCACCTGCAAGGGCGCTTCGGCGGCCTGGCCGGTGGCGGCCCAGGCGATCGCCAGCAGGCAGATCACGGCGTAGGGGGCGAGCTGGCGCATAGGGCACTCCATGACAGGTAGCGCCAGCATAGGAACCCTGAACGTCGCTGCAAATATGCAGAAAGTAGCGCTGGGGCAGTACCAAGGTAGTAGCCCCAGGCGCGCCGTGGGGTTTTAGCATGGAGCACCACGGGCTCTATCCACAGGAGTGACACCAGCATGCGCGTCTTGTCGGCCTTGTGGCGCATCAACCTATGGGTGTGCGGCTTCTTCATCCTGGTGACCTGCGCCTGCACCGCGCTGTTGCTGCACCAGGCCCTGGCCGATGTGGAGCGCGAGCTGCAATCGGCCGAAGCGGTGGTGCACTACCTGAGCGAAACCGCCGCGCGCGACCCGGCCAGCCTGCAACCCCACCTCACCGCGAGTTTGCGCCATGTCCGCGTGCACTGGCTGGCGAGCGGCGACACCGTGCAAGCGCCGGACGCGGACGGGCTGGACGCCTGGCTCGGGCAGCTATTGTTTGCCGAGGCGCGGCGCAGTGCCCAGGTGTTGGACTTGCCGGACGGCCGGCGCGTGTCCATCGCTGTCGACCCACGGGATGAAATCGACGAGGTCTGGGACTCCCTGCAACAACTGCTGGGCCTGTGCGCCCTGGCCCTGGCCCTGAGCCTGTTGACCATCCGCTGGGCGGTGCGCCGGGGCATGGGCGTGCTGGATGAATTGCTGCGTGCGCTGCAACAGGTGTGCGCCGGCCAGCTCAATGTGCGCCTGCGCAGCCAACGCGCGCCGGAAGCACGCCAACTGGCGCTGCACTTCAACCGCATGACCGACGCCCTGGAGCAGGCGCGCACCGATAACACCCGGCTTACCCAAACCCTGCTGGCGGTGCAGGAGCGGGAACGCACCCACCTGGCCCAGACCCTGCACGATGACCTCGGCCAATACCTGGCCGGCATTCGCGCCCAGGCCTGCCTGTTGCGCCTGGCCACCGACCAGCCGCACCTGCTGGCGCCCACGGTGACGCAACTTGAGGATCACTGCGAGCACTTGCAGCGAGGCTTCCGGGCACTGGTCCACGACCTTTATCCGGTGGCCCTGCAACACCTGCCGATGGCCGAGGCGTTTGCGCTGCTGGTCACCCAGTGGCAGGCCAGCCACGGCATTCCCTGCCACCTGCAGGTCAGCAC
The DNA here is from genome assembly GCF_900067035.1 of Pseudomonas sp. 1 R 17. Lineage (NCBI taxonomy): Bacteria > Pseudomonadati > Pseudomonadota > Gammaproteobacteria > Pseudomonadales > Pseudomonadaceae > Pseudomonas > Pseudomonas sp. 1 R 17. The sequence goes on along the minus strand of NZ_FKLB01000060.1, from coordinate 237,151 downwards.
CGACCTGCCGCTGTTGCCCGGCGCCAGCAAGACCCATCTGTACCGCCTGCTCCAGGAAGCCCTGACCAACATCCTGCGGCATGCCGACGCCAGCCAGGTGCACGTGCGCCTGCAACATCGCGGTTCGCGCCTGCGCCTGTGGGTGCGCGATAACGGTCGCGGCGCAGACACGCCCCAGCGGCCCGGCGTGGGCATGTATTCGATGGCCGAACGCGCCCGCTGCCTGGGCGGCGAATTGAAGATCATCAGCCACCCCGGCGCCGGCTGGGCATTGGCGTTGAACATGCCGTTGGAGGCCTCATGAATATTCTGTTGGTGGATGACCACGCGGTGGTACGCCAGGGCTATGCCAGCCTGTTGCGTGCGCTGCTGCCGGCCGTTGAAGTGCGCGAGGCGGCCAGTGGCGAAGAGGCGTTGAGCCGGGTCCAGGAAGCGCTGCCGCACCTGGTGATCATGGACTTCGGCCTGCCGGGCATCAGCGGCCTGGAAACCACCCGGCGCCTGCGCCAGCGCCTGCCGCACCTGCGCGTGCTGTTTTTCAGCATGCACGACGAGTTGCCCCTGGTGCGCCAGGCCCTGGAGGCGGGCGCCTCGGGCTACCTGACCAAAACCTCGGCACCCGAGGTGTTGATCGAAGCGGTGCGGCGCATCCTCGACGGCCACGCCTATATCGAACAGGCCCTGGCCACTGAACTGGCCTATACGCCCGGTGATCAACGTTTGCAGGGCATGACCCCGCGCGAGCTGGAAATCTTCCTGATGCTGGCCAGGGGCACGCCGACCCGAGCGATTGCCGACCAGTTGAATATCAGCAGCAAGACCGTGTCCAATCACCTGACCTTGCTCAAGAGCAAATTGCAGGTGAGTTCCCATGCCGAGCTGGTGCACCTGGGGATCGACATGGGGGTGGTGCGGGTGGTTGGGTAACCGGGTGTGCGCACCGTCCCTCCTACATTTCAATAGCGTCGTTTCAGCGATCCCAGGTCGTTGGGCAATCCTGGCAGCCCTCCATATTCGCATCCTGAAAATTCCCATAATGTTGCCGCGCACCGGTCAGGGTGGCGTTTTCAAGGTTGCTCTCGCCGAACTTGGCTTCCTGCAGGTTGGCATCGCTGAGGTCGGCACCTTGCAGGTCGGCCTTGCTCAGCCAGGTCATTTCCAGGTCGGCCGCACGCAGGTTGGCCTTGTGCATTTTCGCCCCGGACAGCCGCGCAAATTGCAGGTAGGCCGCGCTGAGGTTGGCGTTTTCGAACTGCGCACCCTGGGCGAACAGGCCCCAACCCTGGATCGCCATCAACGTGGCGCCGCTGAAGTCGGCCAGGCGCAGGTTGGCCTGTTGCAGGCTGGCGCGGGTCAGGTTGGCGCCTTGCAGTCGGGCTTTTTCCAGGTTGGCCAGGTCGAGGTTGGCATGGCGCAGATCCGCCTCGCGCAGGTCGGCGCCGGCCAGGTTCATCTTGCTCAAGTCCTGGTTGCGCAAGTTGGCGCCCTTGAGGTTGGCGCCAGGGCATTGGCTGTGTTCGGCGATGGTGCAGCCGTTGATGATCAGCGGCGCATCGTCGCCATCCTCGGCGTGGGCCACGGGCAGGCAGAGCAGGAGTAACAAGGGCAGGTAGTTCATCGTGCGACCTCTGGGGATCCTGTGGTAAGCGGGCTTGCTGTGGTGAGTGGGCTTGCTGTGGTGAGCGGGCTTGCTGTGGTGAGTGGGCTTGCTGTGGTGAGCGGGCTTGTTGTGGTGAGCGGGCTTGCCCCGCGCTGGGCTGCGAAGCGGCCCCGGCATTCCTCCAGCACCACCGTGCGCTCAGGTTCTACGACTGCTGCGCAGCCGAGCGCGGGGCAAGCCCGCTCACCACAAGGGAAGAAGCCGCCTGCTGCAAAAAGCGGCCCGGCATTCTCGCGGGGGTTATTTTTGCGCGGTCTTTTGATCCCAGCTCGGGATCTTGAACACCCAGAACGACCCGCCTTGTGCCACTGGCTTGGTCAGCTCCGCCATGTCGCCGCCCCACAATGGCACCGCGCCGCCGTAGCCGACGGTGACGCCGACATACTGCTCGCCATCCTGCTCCCAGGTGATCGGCGGCGAGACGATGCCGCTGCCGGTCTGGAACTTCCACAGCTCCTTGCCGGTTTTCGCGTCGAAGGCCTTGAAGAAACCGTCGCCTGTACCGGTAAACACCAGGTTGCCCTTGGTCGCCAACACGCCGGCCCACAGCGGCAAGGCTTCCTTGTGCTCCCACACCACCTTGCCGGTGGTCGGGTTCATTGCCCGCAGGGTGCCGACGTGGTCGTCATACATGCGCTTGATGCGAAAACCCATGCCCAGGTACGCCGAGCCCTTCTTGTAGTTGACCTCTTCGGTCCAGTATTCCTCTTTCCACTGGTTGCCCGGAATGTAGAACAGGCCGGTGTCCTGGCTGTAGGCCATGGGGTTCCAGTTCTTGCCACCCAGGAACGGCGGCGAGACTTCCACCGGTTTGCCTTTGGTTTCACCCGGCAATGGCTTGGCCGGGCGCTGGCCTTCGTTCTCCACCGGACGTCCGGTCTTCAGGTCGATATGGCTGGCCCAGGTGATGTTGTCGACAAACGGGAAGGCGTTCTGCAGCTTGCCGTTGTTGCGGTCCACCACATAGAAAAAGCCGTTGCGGTCGGCGTGGCCGGTGGCCTTGACCACTTTGCCGTCCTTGTCCTTGTAGTCGAACAGCACCAGCTCGTTGTTGCCGGAGAAGTCCCAGGCGTCGTTCGGGGTGTGCTGGTAGAACCACTTCACTTCGCCGGTGCTCGGGTCGACGCCGACCTGGCCCGAGGTGTAGAGGCTGTCGAAGTCGTGGGGGTTGCCGTCCTTGGCGGTGCGCGCCCAGGTGTTCCACGGGCCGGGGTTGCCGGCACCGACGATGATCGTGTTGGTCTCGGCATCGAAGCTCGCGCTCTGCCAAGGGGCGCCGCCGCCGTGGCTCCAGGCCTCGACCTTGCCGGTTGCGGTGGTCGGGTCATCCGGCCACGAAGGCGCCTTGACGTCGCCGGTGGTGGTGCTGTCCTTGCCGTTGAGGCGGCCCATATGGCCTTCCACGAACGGGCGCATCCACACTTCTTCCCCGGTGTCCGGGTCGCGGGCAAACAGCTGGCCGACCACGCCGAACTCATCGCCGGAGCTGCCGTGAATCAGCAGCACCTTGCCGCTGACCTTGTCTTTGATCAGCACCGGGGCGCCGGTCATGGTGTAGCCGGCGGCGTGGTCGCCGAACTTCTTGTTCCACACCACTTTGCCGGTGTTTTTGTCGAGGGCGATCAGGCGTGCGTCGAGGGTGCCGAAGTAGATCTTGTCGCCGAAGATCGCCGCACCGCGGTTGACCACATCGCAGCATGGGCGAATGTTGTCGGGCAGGCGGTGGTTGTAGGTCCACAGGCGCTTGCCGGTCTTGGCGTCGAGGGCGAACACGCGGGAATAGGAGCCGGTGACGTAGACCACGCCGTCGCTGACGATGGCCTGGGATTCCTGGCCGCGTTGCTTCTCATCGCCAAAGGAATAGGACCAGGCCGGGGTGAGCTTGAATACGTTCTTGTCGTTGACCTGGGCCAGCGGGCTCCAGCGCTGGGCGTTGGTGCCCATGCCGTATTGCAGCACGTCCTGGGTAGTCAGGTGGTCGTTGGCGATGTCTTCCCAGGTGACGTTGTGCGTCGGCTTGGCGGGTTCGGCGGCGGCAAACGTTGCCGCACTGAGGGACAGGCTGCCCACCAGCACGAAGGCTTGCACGGCAAGGCTTAAAGGTGAGCGGGCGGGTAGCGATCTTATTGTCATGGTTGCAGTTCCCAGTGGAGGTTTTGGCCTGCACAGGGTGGAACGCCGGGGCGCCGGGCGGATACGGAAAAACTCCCGCCGTGGCCGGGAAGACTTCCCGAGGCGCCGCTGTTTTAGGCGTGCCCCACAAGCCCTACTACCAAGGGAGGAGAGGGCGGCCACCAAAGCAGCATACGGCCTATGCCCCGGGGTTTCTAAGATGGTTGCCATAGCCTCTGCAATGAGGTTTTGCGTGCAATCCTGAGGGCAAAAATAATGACAACAAAACACAATGCCTTGCTCGTCGCCGGGCTGTTGGTCGGTGTGATCGCCGGGGGCTCCGCCTGGGCCCATGGCAACGTGGTCCCGCAAGCGGTGGAAACCAAGGGCCTGACCTCGATCAAGGACGCCGGCGTACCGGTCAACGAAGACGGCTGGGCGGCGGTCAACCCGTACCGCACCTCGCCTGAACACGACCGCGCCGTGGAAATCGGCTCGTCCGCCTACAACCAGAACTGCGCCGCCTGCCACGGCCTGGAAGCCAAGTCCGGCGGTATCGCCCCCGACCTGCGCATGCTCGATGTGGGCGAAGCCGGTGATGAGTGGTTCGTCGAGCGCGTGCGCCATGGCGCGGTGCGTGACGGTCGCGTGTACATGCCGAAAATGGCCGACTATCTGAGCCAGGAAGCCTTGTGGGCCGTGCGCACCTACCTGGACAGCGTGCACGTCGAGGAGTAAGCCATGCGCCTGTTCGCTTATGTGCTTGGCCTGGCCCTGCTGTGTTGCCAGCCGGCACAGGCGCAGGTGCGCAGCTATGACCAGATGATCGCCGCCGGCGAAATCAACGTGGCGGTGTACAAGGACTTTGCCCCCTACAGTTTCGAAGACGGCGCCACCGCGCGCGGGGTCGACGTGGAACTGGCCCAGGCCCTGGCCACGGCGCTGGGGGTACGGCTGAAGTTGATCTGGGCGCCGGCCGGCGAGAAGCTCGACGACGACCTGCGCGACTACATCTGGCGCGGCAGCCCGTTGCACAACCAGCAACTGGCCGACCTGATGATGCGCGCGCCCTACGACCGCGATTACGCACAAAAGCGCAACGACCAGGGCGAACTGGAAAACGGCCATGTGGTGATGTTCGGGCCGTACCAGAACGAACAATGGCAGGTGGCTTATGACCGTCGGCGCCTGGACACGGTTGCCAGCGTGGCGGTGTTCGAGCAGCACCCGATTGGCGTCGAAGTCGACAGCGTGCCGTCGTTCTACCTCACCTCGGTGTTCAACGGCATGCTCGCCGCCAAGACCCATCACTACCCCGACGTACCCCAGGCCTTTGCGGCGATGAAAGCCGGTGAGGTCGATGCGGTGATGGCGATGCGCGGCGAAGTCGATTGGCAGGTGCACGAGGCCCATGACCCGCAACTGGCCCTGGCCGAAAACGCCTACCCGAACATGGGCAAGCAACGCTGGGAGATCGGCATGGCGGTGCACGAGAGCAATCGCCAGTTGGCCTACGCGGTGGAAGAGGCGCTGGAAGGCCTGATCCGCGACGGCGCGGTGCAAGCCATCTATGCCCGTTACGGCCTGCAGTACGAAGTGCCCGAGATGTATCAATAGGAGCAGGCGATGAACTGGCGATTGAGCTGCATCCTGGCCTGCTGGCTGCCGCTGGCGGCGCACGCCGTGGAGGTCGATCCGGTGCCGTCGGTGATGTGGGACTTCTATCACAAGCAGTTCCTGGCGCTGGCGCCGTTCGTGTTCGACGACCGAGTCAAGCTGCTTGCGCCGCCGTTTGCCGAAGATGCGCGCCAGGTGCCCCTGGAAATCGATGCACGGGCCTTCAGCGGCCATGTGGTAAAGATCCTCGCCTGGGCTGAGCTCAACCCGTTGCCGAAAATCGTCGACTTCCAGCCCAAGGCCGGGGTGCTGCCGTGGCTGTCGCTGCGGATTCGTATCGAGCAGGCCACGCCGTTGCGGGCGGCGGTGCTCACCGATGACGGCCTGTGGCACGTGGGCTCGACCCTGATCGACGCGGCCGGTGGCGGCTGCACCGCGCCCAGCGTGGTACGCACCCAGCCGGGCTGGGAAGAGCACATCGGCGAAGTGCTCGGCGGCCGTTACCCGCGTGGCGAGTTCAGCCGGGTGCGTGTGCAGGTGGCGCACCCGATGGACAACGGCATGGTCAGCGGCATCCCCGAGTTTTTTATCAACCATGCACAACTGCGCGGCCAGGACGGCCAGGTGCTGGCTGACCTTGAGTTGTTCCCGGCGGTCAGCGAAAACCCCAACCTGGCCTTCGACATCGACGCGCCGGGGCCCACCCGCCTGGTGTTGCGCGACAACAGCGGCAATGAGTTCGACGCGGCCATCCCCTGACCAGAAGGAGCGCGGCATGCGCTGGATTCTATTGTTATGCCTGGGCCTGAGCCTGCCCGCCCTGGCGGACCTCGACTACGCCCTCAAGCCCCGGCTGATCGCCGACGACACCTGGCTGCTCGAAGGCAGCACCGACAATTTTGCCAAGGCCAATGGCGGCAATATCGTCAACACCGCCTTCATCGTCACCGAGGCCGGTGTGGTGGTGATCGACACCGGACCGTCGCGGCGCTACGGCGAAGCCATGCGCGAGGCCATCGCCCGTGTCACCCCCAAACCGGTGATCCAGGTGCTGATTACCCATCATCACCCCGACCATGCGCTCGGCAACCAGGCCTTCAAGGACATGCCCATCGGCGCCCTGGCCGAGACCACGCGGCTGCTGCACGAGCAGGGCGACGGCATGGCGGAAAACCTCTATCGCATGGTTGGCGACTGGATGCGCGGCACCGAGGTGGTGTTGCCCACCCAGGTGCTGGAACCCGGTGTGCTGAGCGTCGGCCGCCACGACTTGCGCCTGCTTGCGCTCAGCGGTCACACCGGCGCCGACCTGGCGATCTTCGACCAGAGCACCGGCGTGCTGTTTGCCGGCGACCTGGTGTTTTACCAGCGCGCCCTCACCACCCCCAACAGCCCGGGGCTGGCGGTGTGGCTGGCTGACCTCGGCACCCTGCAAGCCTTGCCCTGGACCCTGATCGTGCCCGGCCATGGCCCGGTGGCCAGCGACGCGCAACCCTTTACGCAGATGCGCGACTACCTGACCTGGCTTGACCAACTGCTGCGTGACGGCGCGGCCCAGGGCAGCGACATGGCCGAGATGATCCGCAGCCCCATCCCCGCACGCTTCGCGGCGATCAGCCTGAGCCGCTATGAACTGATCCGCAGCGTCAGCCACCTGTACCCGCGTTACGAGCGCGAACAGATGCAACGCGTGGATTCGGCGCGCTGACCCGCTACTAAGGAACTAGCAAACTCGATACTGCGGTCAATTGTGACAACGGCCCCTGCGCCCAAGAATCTGCACCAGACCGGGAAAATTTCCCGGGTATAACAAAAAACCGCAGAGGTAGCCGTCATGACCCAACCCGCACGTCGCCAACCCTTCGCCTTGAGTGTGTTGCTCGGTGCCATCCTGTTGTCTGGCCAGGCCATGGCCTCGGTCACCGATGAGGACATCCTCCAGGACCCTAAAAACCCCGGGCAGATCGTCACCAACGGCCTCGGCGTGCAGGGCCAGCGCTACAGCCCCCTCGATACCCTGAACGTCGACAACGTCAAGGAACTGCGCCCGGTCTGGGCGTTTTCCTTTGGCGGCGAGAAGCAGCGTGGGCAACAGGCGCAGCCGATGATCAAGGACGGGGTGATGTACCTCACCGGTTCCTACTCGCGGGTGTTCGCGGTGGATGCGCGCACCGGCAAGAAGCTCTGGCAGTACGATGCGCGTCTGCCCGATGACATCCGCCCGTGCTGTGACGTGATCAACCGTGGCGTGGCGTTGTACGGCGACCTGGTGTTCTTCGGCACCCTCGACGCCAAGCTGGTGGCGCTGAACAAAGACACCGGCAAAGTGGTGTGGAGCAAGCAGGTCGCCGACCACAAGGAAGGCTACTCGATCAGCGCCGCGCCCCTGGTGGTCAACGGCAAGCTGATCACCGGCGTGGCCGGTGGCGAATTCGGCGTGGTCGGCAAGATCCAGGCCTATGACCCGAAAAACGGCGAGCTGCTGTGGAGCCGCCCGACGGTCGAAGGTCATATGGGTTATGTCTACAAGGACGGCAAAGCCGTGGAAAACGGCATCTCCGGTGGCGAGGCGGGCAAGACCTGGCCGGGCGACCTGTGGAAAACCGGCGGCGCCGCACCGTGGCTGGGCGGCTACTACGACCCGGAAACCAACCTGCTGCTGTTCGGCACCGGCAACCCGGCGCCGTGGAACTCGCACCTGCGCCCCGGCGACAACCTCTACTCGTCCTCGCGCCTGGCGCTGAACCCGGACGACGGCACCATCAAGTGGCACTTCCAGAGCACGCCCCACGACGGCTGGGACTATGACGGCGTCAACGAGCTGATCTCCTTCAACTACACCGAAGGCGGCAAGGAAATCAAAGCGGCAGCCACCGCTGACCGCAACGGCTTCTTCTATGTACTCGACCGCACCAACGGCAAGTTCATCCGTGGCTTCCCGTTTGTCGACAAGATCACCTGGGCCAGCGGCCTGGATAAGGACGGTCGACCGATCTACAACGAAGCCAGCCGCCCAGGCGCGCCGGGCAGCGAAACCAAGGGCACCTCGGTGTTTGTCGCGCCGGCGTTCCTCGGTGCGAAGAACTGGATGCCGATGGCCTATAACCGCGACACCGGGCTGTTCTATGTGCCGTCCAACGAGTGGGGCATGGACATCTGGAACGAAGGCATCGCCTACAAGAAGGGCGCGGCGTTCCTTGGCGCCGGCTTCACCATCAAGCCGCTGAACGAAGACTACATCGGCGTACTGCGCGCCATCGACCCGAAGACCGGCAAGGAAGTCTGGCGCCACAAGAACTTCGCGCCGCTGTGGGGCGGGGTGCTGACCACCAAGGGCAACCTGGTGTTCACCGGCACGCCGGAAGGCTTCCTGCAGGCGTTCAACGCCAAGACCGGCGAGAAGGTCTGGGAATTCCAGACCGGCTCCGGCGTGCTCGGCTCGCCTGTGACCTGGGAAATGGACGGCGAACAGTACGTCTCGGTGCTCTCCGGCTGGGGCGGCGCAGTGCCGTTGTGGGGCGGTGAAGTGGCCAAGCGCATCAAGGACTTCAACCAGGGCGGCATGCTCTGGACCTTCAAGCTGCCCAAAGAGCTGGTCGCCAAGCACTGAATCTACGACCAAATGACAAGTGCCCCCCTGCCAACGGCGCATTCGCCCGCCAGCGGGGGCTCTTTACTATCGGGTCATCGCCTGTTGACCGACAGGCCCGGACCCAGACAGAGGCTTTAACATGATCTACGCACAACCTGGCACCCCTGGCGCCATCGTCAGCTTCAAGCAGCGCTACGGCAATTACATCGGCGGCGAGTTCGTCGCCCCGCTCAGTGGTGAGTACTTCACCAACACCTCGCCGGTGACCGGTGAAGTGATCGCCGAATTCCCGCGCTCCAACGCCGCCGATATCGACAAGGCCCTTGACGCTGCCCATGCCGCCGCCGACGCCTGGGGCAAGACTTCGCCCCAGGATCGCTCCCTGGTGCTGCTGAAAATCGCCGACCGTATCGAGCAGCACCTCGAAGTGCTGGCCGTGACCGAAAGCTGGGACAACGGCAAGGCCGTGCGTGAAACCCTCAACGCCGACGTGCCCCTGGCCGCCGACCACTTCCGCTACTTCGCCGGCTGCATCCGCGCCCAGGAAGGCGGCGCCGCCGAGATCAACGAACACACCGCGGCCTATCACTTCCATGAGCCATTGGGCGTGGTCGGGCAGATTATTCCGTGGAACTTCCCGCTGCTGATGGCCGCCTGGAAACTCGCCCCGGCCCTGGCCGCCGGTAACTGCATCGTGCTCAAGCCGGCCGAGCAGACGCCGCTGTCGATCATGGTGTTTGCCGAGTTGATCAATGACCTGCTGCCACCGGGCGTGCTGAATATCGTCCAGGGCTTTGGCCGCGAAGCCGGGGAGGCGCTGGCCACCAGCAAGCGCATTGCCAAGATCGCGTTCACCGGCTCGACCCCCATCGGTGCGCACATCATGCATGCGGCCGCCGAGAACCTCATTCCCTCCACCGTGGAACTAGGCGGCAAGTCGCCGAACATCTTCTTCGAAGACATCATGCAGGCTGAGCCGCAGTTCATCGAAAAAGCCGCCGAAGGCCTGGTGCTGGCGTTCTTCAACCAGGGCGAAGTGTGCACCTGCCCGTCGCGGGCGCTGGTGCAGGAGTCGATCTACGACGACTTCATGAAAGTGGTGATGAAGAAGATCGTCAAGATCAAGCGCGGCAACCCGCTGGACACCGAGACCATGGTCGGCGCCCAGGCGTCCGAACAGCAATACGACAAGATCCTCTCCTACCTCAAGATCGCCCAGGAAGAGGGCGCCGAGCTGCTCACCGGCGGCGCGGCCGAGCGCCTGGAGGGCGACCTGTCCAGCGGTTACTACATCCAGCCGACCCTGCTCAAGGGCCACAACAAGATGCGTGTGTTCCAGGAAGAAATCTTCGGCCCGGTGGTGGGTATCACCACCTTCAAGGACGAAGCCGAAGCCCTGGCGATTGCCAACGACAGCGAATTCGGCCTCGGCGCCGGGCTGTGGACCCGCGACATCAACCGCGCCTACCGCATGGGCCGGGCGATCAAGGCCGGCCGCGTGTGGACCAACTGTTATCACCTGTACCCGGCGCATGCGGCGTTTGGCGGCTACAAGAAATCGGGCGTGGGGCGTGAGAACCACAAGATGATGCTCGATCACTACCAGCAGACCAAGAATTTGCTGGTGAGCTACGACATCAATCCATTGGGTTTCTTCTAACCCTCTGATTGCAATGCGGTCCCCTGTGGGAGGGGGCTTGCTCCCGATGGCGGTGGGTCAGAGGCATAAATGCTGGCTGACACACCGCCATCGGGAGCAAGCCCCCTCCCACATTTTGATCGGCGTACACCCGCTACCAATGCAGGCGCCGCTTCGTTCGAAAGTAGCATTCGCACCCCCATCCCCCCATGCATTAATGCCTTTACCGGAATCTTCCGGCACAACAAGAGGACTCTGCCCATGTGGACCAAACCCGCCTTCACCGACCTGCGTATCGGCTTCGAAGTGACCATGTACTTCGCCAGCCGCTGATCCATCTCCGGCCAGCCTCGCGCTGGCCGGTGCCCTATTGGGAATGACCCTTTGGTCTGATTGCAAACGCCTGCGAATGGGTTAGTGTGGAGCGCATCTCCCAAAAATAATAACAACAGGCTTTCCAATGAGCCCCAATCTGAGCCTCCTGCGTAAATTCGTCTCGCCTGAAATCATCTTCGGTGCCGGCTGTCGGCACAACGTCGGTAACTACGCCAAGACCTTTGGTGCGCGCAAGGTCCTGGTGGTCAGCGACCCCGGTGTGATCGCCGCCGGATGGGTCGCCGATGTGGAAGCCAGCCTGCAGGCCATCGGCATCGACTACTGCCTGTACAGCGCCGTGTCGCCCAACCCGCGCGTCGAGGAAGTGATGCTCGGTGCCGAGGTGTACCGGGAAAACCATTGCGACGTGATCGTGGCCATCGGCGGCGGCAGCCCCATGGACTGCGGCAAGGCCATCGGCATTGTGGTCGCCCATGGGCGCTGCATCCTCGAGTTCGAAGGCGTGGACACCATCCGCGTGCCGAGCCCGCCACTGATCCTGATCCCCACCACCGCCGGCACCTCGGCGGATGTCTCGCAGTTCGTGATCATTTCCAACCAGCAGGAACGCATGAAGTTCTCCATCGTCAGCAAGGCGGTGGTGCCGGATGTGTCGCTGATCGACCCGGAAACCACGGCGAGCATGGACCCGTTCCTGTCCGCCTGTACCGGCATCGATGCGCTGGTGCATGCCATCGAGGCGTTCGTGTCCACCGGCCATGGCCCGCTGACCGACCCCCATGCGCTGGAAGCCATGCGCCTGATCAACGGCAACCTGGTGCAGATGATCGCCAACCCCGGTGACATTGCCCTGCGCGAGAAGATCATGCTCGGCAGCATGCAGGCGGGGTTGGCGTTCTCCAATGCGATCCTCGGCGCGGTGCATGCCATGTCCCACAGCCTCGGCGGGTTTCTCGACCTGCCCCATGGTTTGTGCAACGCGGTGCTGGTGGAACACGTGGTGGCGTTCAACTACAACTCGGCGCCGGAGCGCTTCAAGGTGATTGCCGAGACCTTCGGCATCGATTGCCGTGGTCTCAACCACCGACAGATCTGTGGGCGCCTGGTGGAACACCTGATTGCCCTGAAACACGCCATCGGCTTCCATGAAACCCTTGGCCTGCATGGCGTGCGCGTGGCGGACATTCCGTTCCTGTCCCAGCATGCGATGCACGACCCGTGCATCCTCACCAACCCGCGCGAGTCCAGCCAGCGTGATGTCGAGGTGGTGTATGGCGAAGCGCTCTGACGACCAGCAACAGGCCCTCGCCGGTCTGTTGGGCCTGGGTAATCACTCGGCGCGCAAGAGCCACTACCCGGAACTCACCGCGCGTCTCGACGAGCTGGAGGCCGAGCGCAACCGCTATATCCGTCTCAACGATGAGCTGGAGCAGCGCGTGGCGGCGCGCACCGATGAACTGCTGGAAGCCAACCGCAACCTGCAACAGCAGATCGCCCAGCGCGAGCAGGTCGAGCAGGAGCTGCGTGACGCCCGCGATGCCGCCGAGGCCGCCAACCGCAGCAAGGACAAATACCTCGCCGCCGCCAGCCATGACCTGTTGCAGCCACTCAACGCCGCGCGACTGCTGATCTCCACCTTGCGCGAGCGCAAGCTGCCCAGCGTCGAACAAGTGCTGGTGGAACGTACGCACCAGGCCCTGGAAGGCGCCGAGGATTTGCTCACCGACCTGCTGGATATTTCGCGGCTCGACCAGGCGGCGGTCAAGCCCGATGTGGCGCTGTATCGCCTGGATGAGCTGTTTGCGCCGCTGGTCTCGGAGTTCCAGTCGGTGGCGCTGGCGGCCGGGCTGAACCTGCGCGCGCGTACCGGCCATTATGCGATTCGCACCGACCTGCGCCTGGTGACGCGGATCCTGCGCAACTTCCTCAGCAACGCCTGTCGCTACACCGACGAGGGCTGCATCCTGCTCGGCGCGCGCCGCCGTGGCGATCGCCTGCGCCTGGAAGTGTGGGACACCGGGCGCGGCATCGCGGCCGACCGCCTCGACGCGATCTTCCTCGAGTTCAACCAGCTCGACGTCGGCCGTGCCTCGGACCGCAAAGGCGTAGGGCTGGGCCTGGCGATTGTCGAGCGCATCGCCGAGATCCTCGGCTACCCGGTGGCAGTCCGTTCGTGGCCGGGGCGCGGCTCGATGTTCAGTATCGAGGTGCCCATCAGCGACGAGATGCCCCTGGCGATCAGCCAACTGCCGGCGCAACCGAGCACGGGCAACCCGCTGCCGGGAAGGCGCCTGCTGGTGATCGACAACGAGGTGAGCATCCTCGACAGCATGCGCGCGCTGCTGGGGCAGTGGGGCTGCGAGGTAATTACCGCCACCGACCAGGCCGGGGCGTTGCTGGCGTTGCAGGGCAGGGCGCCGGAGCTGATCCTCGCCGACTACCACCTTGACCATGGGGTGGTGGGTTGTGCGGTGGTCAAGCACCTGCGCGAGCATTTCGCGCAGAACATCCCCGCCGTGATCATCACCGCCGACCGCACTGACCAGTGCCGCCGCGCGCTGCGCCGCCTGGACGCGCCGTTGCTGAACAAACCGCTCAAGCCCGGCAAGTTGCGGGCGGTATTGAGCCAGTTATTGACCTAGGGTGTTGATACCCGTCAACACCTGTTGCGGCGCTTTGCCCCATGCTGCCTCCCTGATTCAGAGCCCGACGGAGCCCGCCATGAACGCCCCCGCAACAACCGCAGCCTCTTTCAAGTTGCCCCTGGGCCTGGTGATCGGCGTACTGGTGATGGTCGGCGTGCTGCTGTTGCCGCTGCCCGCCGACCTGCCGGTGGCCGGGCAGCGCATGCTGGCGATCCTCGCGTTTGCGGTGGTGGTGTGGATCACCGAGGCGGTGTCCTATGAAGCCAGCGCGATCATGATCACCTCGCTCATGGCGTTTTTGCTCGGCACCGCGCCGTCGCTGCAAGACCCCACGCACCTGATCGGCTCCAGCCCGGCCATCAGCATGGCGCTTACCGGCTTTTCCAACCCGGCACTGGCCCTGGTGGCGGGCGCGTTGTTCATTGCGGCGGCCATGACCCACACCGGCCTGGACCGGCGCATCGCCCTGGTGACCCTGACCCGCGTCGGCACCAGCACGCGGGGCATTCTGCTCGGGGCGATTGCGGTGACGATCCTGCTCAGCCTCGTGGTGCCCAGCGCCACTGCGCGCAGCGCCTGTGTGGTGCCGATCATGATGGGCGTGGTCGCCGCATTTGGCGTGGACAAGCGCTCCAACATCGCCGCCGGCCTGATGATCGTGGTGGCCCAGGGCACCAGCATCTGGAACGTCGGCATCCAGACCGCCGCCGCGCAAAACCTGCTGACCGTGGGCTTTATGGACAAGATGCTCGGCCAGCGCGTGTCGTGGATCGACTGGCTGATCGCCGGCGCGCCGTGGGCGGTGATCATGTCGGCGGTGTTGCTGTTCCTGGTGATCAAGCTGCTGCCGCCGGAAACCGACAGCATCCCCGGTGGCAAGGAGGCCGTGGCCCAGTCCCTGGTGGACATCGGCCCGATGACCGGCCCGCAGAAACGTTTGCTGACGGTGTCGGTGCTGCTGCTGTTGGCATGGGCCACGGAAGGGCGCCTGCACCCGTTCGACACCACCTCGACCACCTATGCCGGGTTGGTGTTCCTGCTGCTGCCGGGCATCGGGGTGATGACCTGGAAAGATGTGCAATCGCGCATTCCGTGGGGCACGGTGATCGTGTTTGGCGTGGGCATCAGCCTCGGTACCGCATTGCTGACCACCCAGGCCGGGCAATGGCTGGGGGCTCAGGTGGTGGCGCACACCGGCCTGGATCAGGTCGGGCCGTTGGGGGTGTTTGCGATCCTGGGGGCGTTTCTGATTGTGATCCACCTGGGCTTTGCCAGCGCCACGGCGCTGACTTCGGCGTTGTTGCCGATATTGATTGCGGTGCTGCAGACCTTGCCGGGGGAGTTCAACCGCTTGGGCATGACCATGCTGTTGGGGTTTGTGATGAGCTACGGGTTTATCCTGCCGATCAATGCGCCGCAGAACATGGTGTGCCTGGGGACGGGGACGTTTACGGCGCGGCAGTTTGCCAAGGTGGGGATCCTGGTGACGTTGATCGGGTATGGGTTGATGTTGGTGTTTGCGGCGACTTACTGGAGCTGGCTCGGTTGGATCTGATTTGAAATGCGCTTGTGGATGCCCATGAGATCCACTGTGGCAGGCCGCTGATGTGGTGAGCGGGCTTGTCCCGCGCTGGGGGCGCTTCGCACCCTCACGGGGGACAAGTCTGCATCGCCATCAGCTTGAGCGTTGGGTGGGCTTAGTCATAGGACCTTGATCACCACCTTGCCCTTGGCTCTGCCCCGTTCGACGTAGCTCAAGGCCTCAGCCGTTGCCTCGAGAGGGAAGGTTCGGTCGATCACCGGTGTGATAGCGCCGGACTCGACGAGCGCGGTGATTTTCTGCAATTGCGCACCGCTCGCACGCATGAACACGAACCCATAGTCGACGCCCTGCCTGCGGGCTTTTCTGCGTATGCCGCTGCTTAACAGGCGCATGATCCAACCGAGTCCCCAGGACAGCTTTTGCTCGCGTGCGAACTCGGCGGTCGGTGGCCCCGAGATGGAGATGAGCTGCCCACCCGGTTTGAGAATGCGCAGGGATTTTTCCAGTTCGGCGGGGCCGAGGCTGTTCAAGACGACGTCGTAGTCACGCAAGACGTTTTCGAAATTCTGCTGCGTATAGTCGATGACGACGTCTGCTCCCAACGCCTTGACCCAATCCACGTTGGCGGTGCTGGTCGTGGTGGCAACGAAAGCCTCCAGGTGTTTTGCAAGCTGGATGGCAATGCTGCCGACACCACCGGAGCCCGCCTGGATAAAGACTTTTTGCCCCTTCTTCACGCGGGCTGTTTCAACCAGCACCTGCCAGGCGGTCAGTGCC
Organism: Pseudomonas sp. 1 R 17; assembly: GCF_900067035.1. NCBI lineage: Bacteria > Pseudomonadati > Pseudomonadota > Gammaproteobacteria > Pseudomonadales > Pseudomonadaceae > Pseudomonas > Pseudomonas sp. 1 R 17. Next base: position 221,230 of record NZ_FKLB01000060.1, on the reverse strand, counting down.
ACCAGGGGCAGGGCGGCGGCTTGTTCCATGCTGGTGTTTTTGGGTTTCAGTGCGAGGGCACTTTCCTTAATCGCGATCAGCTCGGCAAAGCCACCGATGCGCGCGTCGGGCGGGCGCGCGTAGACCTCGTCACCGGGCTTGAAGGTGCGCACGCCTGACCCTACGCGAACGACGACGCCGGCCAGGTCGTTGCCCATGATCAGCGGGAATGTGTACGGCAGGATCAGTTTGAATTCACCCTTGCTGATCTTCGAGTCCAGCTGGTTGACGCTGCTGGCATGTACCTTGACCAGTACGTCGTGGATGCCCGGTTCCGGGTCCGGTACCTCGGCAAGGCGTCCTTGATGCTTGCCGTAACGGTCGATCAGGAAGGCTTTCATCGTTCAGTTCCCATGGCTATACGTGACAATCACGCCTTGGCTTGATAGCGCTCGGCGACGACCGATTGGCGAATCTCTGACAGCAAACCCTGGCGGGCGGCTTGCAGGGCATCCCAGCGGGCGGCGTCTTGCAATGGCGGAATGGTCACCGGCTCGCGACGATCAAAACCGACCAGCGCAGCATCGACCAACTCGTCCACGCTCATGATTTCGCTCAGGGTATTGATGTCGATGCCTGCGCGATCCCAGATTTCCGTGCGGGTGGCGGCTGGAAGAACGGCTTGCACGTAGACGCCCTTGGGCGAGAGTTCGAGGCTCAGCCCCTGGGATAGAAACAGCACGAACGCCTTGGTTGCGCCGTAGACGCTCATGCCGAATTCCGGTGCCAGCCCCACCACCGAGCCAATGTTGATAATCGCGCCGTTACCGGCGTGTACCAGGCGTGGAGCGATGGCGCTGGCGAGTCGCACCAGGGCGGTGGTGTTGAGCGCGACCAGGTTGGTAACGCTGTCGATGGATTGCTCGATGAAGCTGCCGGAGAGGGCGGCGCCCGCATTGTTCACCAGGATGCCGATACTGGCGTCCTCACGCAGGCGTGCTTCGACGCGGGCCAGGTCACCGGTTTGAGTCAGGTCGGCCTGGATCACGTCAATGGACACCGCGTGTTTCTCACGCAGCTGCGAGGCCAGTGCGTCCAGCCGGCCTTTATCGCGGGCTACCAGCACGAGATTGTGCCCACGTTGGGCAAAACGCTCGGCGTAGGTCGCGCCAATGCCTGTTGAGGCGCCGGTAATCAGTACGGTTTCTGGGGTGCTCATAAGTAGATGCTCTTGATTGTTCAGGATGATCAGAGACGGCGATCCGCGCCGTACAGCCGCAGAGACATGCGCTGGTGGTTTTATGATGTCGATCACAATCAAAACTGTCAACAGTTTTGATTGTGATCGACATCAGAGTATAGTCAGGCCATTGTTCAGGAGTCCCAGGGGCGCGAAATGAAGATCACCAAGACACAATCACTCGCCAACCGAGCTCATATTGTGGAGACGGCGTCAGAGCTGTTTCGTGAGCGTGGCTATGACGGTGTGGGTGTGGCAGAACTCATGGCTACTGCGGGTTTTACCCAGGGAGGCTTCTACAAACACTTCGGCTCCAAGGCCGACTTGATGGCCGAAGCAGCGGAAAATAGCCTGGCAAAGTCCCTGTCGAATAGCTCCGATCTGGACATTCCGGGCTTTGTGAACCTGTACGTGTCCAGGGATCACAGAGACGGCAGGGGAGAGGGGTGCACCATGGCAGCCCTGTGTGGTGACGCGGCCCGTCAGTCAGATGATCTGAAGGCAACCTTCGCCAGTGGCGTTGAAAACACGCTTGCAGCACTCGAGGACAAGTACACGGCGGGTGTGGATGTGCCCAGGCAAGAGGTCCGCGCGAAAATGATCGACCTGCTGGCCCATGCAATCGGTGCGGTCATGCTGTCGCGGGCGTGTCCGGATGACTCGGCCCTGGCGGATGAAATATTGGAAACGTGCCGCGCTGAGATAATGGCATCCCTGCCTTCGAGTGAAGAACGCAGCGCATGAGTGGCAAGATGGGCGCTGACCGACGCGCCCAAGATGGCAAGATGAACCCCGCTCAGGTTTACTACTCTGAGTAGTGGTTTTACCGACGTCACCCGTCGGCTCATCTAGGTCATCGAATGGACAAATACACCCCCCGCCCTTGGGAACCCCACGAGCGCCCGAGCCTGCCGGGCTCGCCGTCGACGCCGCTGCATCCGACGCACAAGCGCTGGCTGTTTGCGATGGTCGGCGTGCTGGTGGCAATCACCGGTGGCCTTGGCAACGCGCTGGTGATCGCCAACCTGCAATACCTGCAAGGCGCCCTCGGTGCGACCACCGCGGAAATGGCCTGGCTGCCCGCCGCCTATGTGATGACCAACGTATGCATGAACCTGCTGCTGGTGAAGTTCCGCCAGCAATTCGGCCTGCGCGCGTTTACCGAGGTGTTTCTGGTGCTGTATGCGCTGGTGACCTTCGGCCACTTGTTCGTCAACGACCTCAACTCGGCCATCGCCGTACGGGCCGCCCACGGCATGGTCGGCGCGGCGCTGAGTTCGTTGGGCTTGTATTACATGATCCAGGCGTTCCCGGCCAAGTGGCGGTTGAAATCCCTGGTGCTGGGGCTGGGCACGGCGCAGTTGGCGTTGCCCCTGGCGCGGCTGTTCTCCGAGGACTTGTTGCAGATCGCCGAATGGCGCGGGCTTTACCTGTTCGAACTGGGCCTGGCGCTGATCTGCCTGGGTTGTGTATTCCTGCTCAAACTGCCTCCCGGCGACCGCTTCAAGACCTTTGAAAAACTCGACTTCGTCACCTTCGCCATTCTCGCCAGCGGTGTCGCGCTGCTGTGTGCGGTGTTGTCCCTGGGGCGTATCGACTGGTGGCTGGAAGCGCCGTGGATCGGCGTGGCCTCGGCCTGTTCCCTGGTGCTGATCATGGCCGGCCTGGCCATCGAGCATAACCGCGCCAACCCGATGCTGATGACCCGCTGGCTGGGCAGCGGCACCATGATCCGCCTGGCGTTGGCGGTGATCCTGATTCGCATGGTGCTGTCGGAGCAGTCCACCGGTGCGGTGGGGTTCATGCAGATGCTGAACATGAGCTACCAGCAGATGCATACGCTGTACGTGGTGATGCTGGCCGGCGCGATCAGCGGGCTGGTGGTCAGTGCGCTGACGATCAACCCGGCGCACCTTCTAATGCCGTTGGTCATCTCCCTGGCGCTGATGGCCACCGGCTCGGTGATGGACAGTTTCTCCAGCAACCTCACGCGTCCGCAGAACCTGTACATCAGTCAGTTCCTGCTAGGCTTCGGTGGCACCTTCTTCCTGGGGCCGACCATGGTGCTGGGGACCAAAAACGTGCTGGCCAACCCGCGTAACCTGGTGAGCTTTTCGGTGATGTTCGGGATTTGCCAGAACCTCGGCGGCCTGATCGGCGCGGCTTTGCTCGGGACCTTCCAGATCGTGCGCGAGAAGTATCATTCCAGCATGATCGTCGAGCACCTGACGCTGCTCGACCCGCGTGTGGCCGCACGGGTGCAGAGCGGCGGGTCGGCCTATGGCGGTATCGTCGCCGACCCGGAACTGCGTAACCTCATGGGCATCCGCAGCCTGGCCACGGCGGCGACCCGCGAGGCCAATGTCATGGCCTACAACGATGTGTTCATGCTGATCGCGATTATCGCGATCCTGACCATGATCTGGATCTTTATCCGCAGTCTGTGGCTGATGAGTACCACCAAGGCAGCCACTCCCGTTCAACCCAGCGGCGCTACTTCATGACCGAACCCACCACCACGACCACCAACGCCATCGCCGCCACCCCGGAAGGCACCACACCGCCCGGCGCCACGGTTACCGAGCCGCGCTCATTGCGCGTGCGCATCTTCTCGTCCCTGGGCTTTGCCGCGATTGCCATCGTCGGCGTGCTGATCGTGCTGTATGCCTGGCAATTGCCGCCGTTCAGCAGCGCGGTGGAAACCACCGAGAACGCTCTGGTGCGCGGCCAGGTGACCATTATCGGCCCGCAGCTCAGCGGCTATGTGTTCGAGGTGCCGGTGCAGGATTTCCAGTACGTCAAGGCCGGCGACCTGCTGGTGCGCCTGGATGACCGCATCTACAAGCAGCGCCTCGACCAGGCCCTGGCGCAACTGGCGGTGCAGAAGGCCGCGCTGGCCAATGTGGTGCAGCAACGCAACAGTGCCGAAGCCACCATCAAGCTGCGCCAGGCCGCACTGGTGGACAGCCAGGCCCAGGCGCGCAAAAGCACCGCCGACCTGCGCCGCAACGAAGAGCTGATCAGCGACGGTTCGGTGTCCCGGCGCGAGCTGGACGTGACCCGCGCCGCCAATGCCCAGACCATCGCCGCCGTGGCCCAGGCCCAGGCCAGCCTGGAAATCGCGCGGCAGGATTTGCAGACGGTGATCGTCAATCGCGGCTCCCTGGAAGCGGCGGTGGCCAGTGCCGAGGCGGCGGTGGAGCTGGCGCGGATCGACCTGTCCAACACCCGCATTACGGCGCCCCGTGACGGGCAGTTGGGGCAGATTGGCGTGCGTCTGGGGGCCTACGTCAACTCCGGCGCGCAGTTGATGGCGCTGGTGCCGAAGCAGCTGTGGGTGATCGCCAACATGAAGGAAACCCAGATGGACAATGTGCAGGTCGGCCAGCCGGTGACTTTCACCGTGGATGCGCTCAACCACCGCAGGTTTCACGGCACGGTGCAGCATATCTCCCCAGCCACGGGCTCGGAGTTCAGCCTGTTGCAGGCGGACAACGCGACGGGCAACTTTGTGAAGATTGCCCAACGCGTGCCGGTGCGGATCACCGTGGACCCGGATCAGGCCGAGAGCGAACGGTTGCGGCCGGGGTTGTCGGTTGTCGTGAGTATCGACACGGCTGGGCGGCTGAAAAACTCTCCACCTTGAGCATGACGCTGATCCCTGTAGGAGCGAGCTTGCTCGCGAAGATCGTCAACGATAACGCGGGGCGCCTGATGCCCCGCGTTGCCCTGAGGTTTTTCGCGAGCAAGCTCGCTCCTACAGGGGGGTGTATTTCAGGTTGAAATTGAGTTGGACCGACTGATTGTGTTCCAGCAGTTTCAGGCCCGGCCGTCCCGCCAGGTGATGAGCATTCACCGGATGGCTCACCGGCTCGATGCAAAAGAACCCCAGCCCCGGCGGGCAGTACAGCAGGAAGTAATCGGCCCCGCTGGCCTGGCATTCCAGCGCATAGCCCAGGTCCGGCTGTTCGATCCGACAATGCCCGTCCCACTGGCAAAACCCGTTGTCCACCAAGCCTTCGGGCAGGGGCTTCAATGCCTGGAAGTCCCACTCGCCCGGCACCGGCGCCAACCCGGTCGGCAACTTGGATGCGTCACTCATCCACACCTGTGCGGCCCTGGCCTGCAACCGGGTACCCGGCCGGCGCGGAAAGTACGGATGCAAGCCCAGGCCGTGCCACGCCGCTGTTTCGGCCAGATGGGTCACCCGCAGTTCAATACTTAACGCTCCGTCACTCAGGCGAATCCGCTGCTCGGCGCGATAGGCAAACGGCGTCTCGCACAGTACCTCCAGCACCACTTCATCCGCCGACTGGCTGACCACCTGCCACGCCTGTTGCCAGGCCGAGCCATGGATCGGCAGCGGATCGGTGAGGCTGTTGGGCGTGAGCGCGAGCCAACCGTCGGGGTTGTCGAAACCGCCGTGGGCAATGCGGTTGGACCAGGGCACCAACGGATAGCACGCCAGCTTGCCGGGCAAACCGGTATGGATCGCCTGCTCATCGTTATGGCGCAGCAGCGGCTGCCCGGTGGCGCGCACCGTCCAGTTGACGAGGCTGCCGCCCACGGCCGGATTCACGGTGAGGTGGGTCAGGTGGTCTTCAAGTTCAATCATCTTCACAACACCACGCTTGGCAGCCACAACGACAGCGCCGGAATGTAAGTCACCGCTAACAGCACCAGGAACAGCACGGCGTAAAACGGCAGCAGCGCTTTCACGGTCTTCTCGATACTCACCTTGCCCACCGCCGCACCCACGAACAGCACCGCACCCACCGGCGGCGTAATCAAGCCAATGCCGAGGTTAACCAGCATGATCATGCCGAAGTGCACCGGGTCGACGCCGATACCGAGCACCACCGGCAGCAGGATTGGCGTGAGGATCAGGATCAGCGGTGCCATGTCCATCACCGTGCCGAGCAACAGCAGCATGGCGTTGATGCACATCAGGATCACGTAGCGGTTGTCCGACAGGGTCAGGAACAGCGTGGTGATCTTCGCCGGGATCTGCATCAGGGTCATGATGTAGCCGAAGCTGGCCGCGAAGGCGATCAGGATCATTACGATGGAAATGGTGCGCACCGTGCGGTGCATCAGCTTGGGCAGCTCGCTCCATTTGTAGTCGCGGTAGATGAACATGGTCACGAAGAACGCCCACAGCACGGCAATCGCGGCGGACTCGGTGGCGGTGAAAATGCCCGAAAGAATGCCGCCGAGGATGATCACCATGGCCATCAGGCCCCACAGCGCGTCGGCGCAGATTTTCAGGGCCTGTTTCAAGGGGATGACTTCGCCCTTGGGGTAGTTGCGTTTTTTCGCGAAGATCAGGCACAGCACCATCAGGCACGCGCTCATCAGCAAGCCGGGCACCACGCCGGCCATGAACAGCGAGGCGATGGACACCGTGCCGCCCGCCGCCAGGGAGTAGAGCACCGAGTTATGGCTGGGCGGGGTCAACAGCGCCTGCACCGAACCGCTGACGGTGACGGCGGTGGCAAATTCCCGTGGGTAGCCACGGCGCTCCATTTCCGGGATCAGCACCGAGCCGACCGAGGCGGTGTCGGCCACCGACGAGCCGGAGATGGCGCCAAAGAACGTCGAGGCCATGATGTTCACCAGCGACAGGCCGCCGCGTACAAACCCCACCAGCACCCCGGCAAACGCCACCAGCCGCCGCGACATGCCGCCCTCGGCCATGATCGCCCCCGCCAGCACGAAGAACGGAATCGCCATCAGCGAAAATTTGTTCACCCCGCCCGCCACCTGAATCATCAGGGCCTGGAACGGGATGTCGATCCACCACGCGCCAATCAGCGCCGACAAACCCAGGGCGTAGGCCACCGGCATGCCGATCAGGATCAAGGCGATAAAGCTGCCCAGCAGAATCAATGCGTCCATATCAGGCAGCCCCTTCGCTTTCTTCCACCAGGTCGAAGCGCACCACGCGCCGGTTGCTCTGGTCACCGAGCAGGAGTTTTTCCACCACGAAGATCAGGGTCAGCAGCCCGCCAATCGGGATCGGCATATAGGTGATGCCCACGCGCAGGGTCGGGATGGCGCTCATGAACTGGTTCCAGGTCGACACGCACAGCTTGGTGCCCCAGATCGCCATGAACAGGCAGATGGTGCCCATCAGCAGTTGCGACAGGATGCCGACGATGCGGCGCTGGGCGGGCGGCAGGCGGTCCGTGACCATGGCCACCGACATATGCGCGCCGGCGCGGTAGCTGGCGGCGGCGCCGATAAAGGTGAACACCAGCATCAGCAGGATGGCGGTTGGTTCCGGCCAGCTGGAGCCGGTGCCGAGGATGTAGCGGGCGAAGATGCCCCAGGGGATGATCAGTGCGACGCCGAGAACCGAGAGGCCGGCGACCCAGATGCAGGTCATGTAGATGCGGTCGTTGATGCGCAGCAGTAGATTCTTCATGGCGTTCACCGTAACCGGGCGCGGCGGTGCAGACCGCGCCGGGCCTTTTGCGAGAGGCAGGAGAGGTTATTGAACGGCGTCGATGCGCGCGATGATGTCGGCGTACGGCGCGCCGTACTTGGCGCGAACCGCTGCGGTGGCGTCATAGAAGGGCTTTTTGTCGACGGTGATGAACTCGACGCCGGCCTTTTTGAGTTTTTCCTCACTGCTGGCGGACTTGGCATCCCACAGCGCGCGCTCATCGGCCTGGGCGGCCTTGGCGGCGTTTTTGACCATGACCTGTTGCGCCGGGGTGAGCTTGTTCCAGGTGATTTTCGACATCACGATGGGCTCGGGCAGGATCAGGTGCTCGGTGAGGGTGTAGTACTTGGCGTTCTGGAAGTGGTTGTGTTCCAGCAGGGTCGGCGGGTTGTTCTCCGCGCCGTCGATCACCCCGGTCTGCAGGGCGCTGAAGATCTCGCCGGTGTCCATTGCAATGCCGTTGGCGCCCATCGCGTTGAAGGCGTCGATGAACAGCGGGTTGCCTTGCACGCGGATCTTCATGCCCTTGAGGTCTTCGATCTTGCGCACCGGCTTCTTGGTGTAGAGGTTGCGTGTGCCGCCGTCCATCCAGGCCAGGGCCACCAGGCCGAACTCGGAGTCGGTGATCTTGGCGAGAATCTCGTCGCCGATCTCGCCGTCGATAACCTTGCGCATATGCGCCTGGTCGCGGAACACGAACGGCAGGTTGAACACGTTCACGTCCGGCACCACCGGCCCGACGATGCCGAGGCTGACGCGGGTCATCTGCACGGCGCCGACCTGGGCCTGTTCGACCACTTCCTTCTCGGAGCCCAGCACGCCGCCGGGGAAGTACTTGAAGGTCAGTTCGCCGTTACTTTCCTTGGTCAGGGCCTTGCCCATGTTTTCTTCGGCGACGACGGTGGGGTAGCCGGCGGGGTGGATGTCGGCGAACTTGATTTCCAGTGCCTGGGCGGCGCTGCTGAGGGTAAAGACTGCGGCGGCGAGCAAGGTGCGTTTGAAGTCCATGGGAGGTCACTCCTGTGTTGTTATTGTTGTATTCAAGGCACAGCGATGCAGCTAAAGGATGAAGCGGGGCTCCGGCAATCCGGTGACACCGGGGTTGAGGGCGAACACGCCGCCGGACACTGACTGTTCACTCTGGTCGTCACGGATCGAGGTGACGAACAGGGTGTCCAGGCGGCTGCCGCCGAAGGCGCACATGGTGGGTTTTTTCACCGGTACGGTGAGGGAGCGGTCCAGGCGCCCGTCGGGGGTGAAGCGGTGGATCAGGCCGGCGTCGTTGGCGCAGATCCAGTAGCAGCCATCGGCGTCCACGGCGGCGCCGTCGGGGCGGCCGAGGAAGTTGTGCATGTCGACGAACACGCGACGGTTGGACGGCGTGCCGGTGTCGATGTCGTAGTCGAAGGCCCAGATCTGCTGGACCAGCGGGTGCGAATCCGAGGCATACATCGTGCGGCCATCGGGGCTGAAGGCCAGGCCGTTGAGGGTGATAAAACCGTCCAGATGGGCGTGGGGGGCCGAACCCGATGCATAGCGATAGAGGATGCCTTCGGCCGCATTCGCGCCCATGTTCAGCACCATGCTGCCGGCCCAGAAACGGCCCTGGCGGTCGCAACGGCCGTCGTTCAGGCGCATGTCCGGGCGTGGATGCTCGACACTGGCCAACGGCGTGGTATCGAGGCTGCCGTCGTTGTGCGGCGTGAGTTGGAAGAAACCGGTTTCCATCCCGGCGACCCAGTCGCCCGCCGTGGTGCGGGCAATGCAGGCAAGCATCTGCGGGGCTTTCCAGGCGGCAACGTGGCCGCTGGCGGCGCTCCATTTTTGCAGGCCGCCGTTGGGGATATCCACCCAGTACAGGGCGTTTTCCTCGGGCACCCACACCGGGCATTCGCCCACGGCATTGCGGGCGTCGACGATCAATTCAGCAGTCATGGCCACTCATTCCCTTGGGTTGGTGTGAACTCAGTCACCGAACGGCCCGGCGGCGCAGAACGCCCCACCCTGATAGACCTTGGCCGGGTCATCGGCGGCTACCGGTGGCTGGGTTTCGACCTGGGCGCGGAAGACTTCGGAGCTGTCTTTCGGGGCGTAGCCCAGGTGCGCGGCGTAGCGGTTGTCCCACCAGGTGTCGAGGTTATCCGACATGCCGTAGACCACCGTGTGACCGACGTTCGGCGTATACAGCGCGCGTTCGAGCAGTTGGGTCAGGTCGTCGAAGCTCAGCCAGGTGTGCATCATCCGGCGGTTCTGCGGTTCCGGGAACGAGGAGCCGATACGGATGCTCACGGTCTCGATGCCGTAGCGGTCGAAGTAGAAGCTCGCCATGTCTTCGCCGTAGGACTTGGACAGGCCGTAGTAGCTGTCGGGGCGGCGTGGGGAGTGGGCGTCGATGGTTTCGGTCTGCTTGTAAAAGCCGATCACATGGTTGGAACTGGCGAAGATCACACGTTTTACCCCATGGCGGCGTGCGGCTTCGTAGATATGGAAGGTACCGCTGATATTGGCGCCGAGGATTTCTTCAAACGGACGCTCCACCGATACACCGCCGAAGTGCAGGATGGCGTCGACGCCTTCCACCAGGTGGTGCACCGCTTGTTTGTCGGCGAGGTCGCAGGGCTGGACTTCTTCCGAGGCATCCACCGGCGGGGCCATGCTGGCGATGTCCGACAGGCGCAGCACCTGGGTGTAGGGACGCAGGCGTTCGCGCAGGACTTTGCCGAGGCCGCCGGCGGCACCGGTGAGCAGCAGGCGGTTGAAGGGAGTGGGGGTGGTCGTGGTCATGGGGATTCCAAATTTTTGTTGTAGGTTGTCGTATGACTATGCCGAAGTATTGTTAGGGATCCCCCAGGTTGTCAACGTTCTTCCAGATGAGTGAGATTCAAACTGTGGGAGGGGGCTTGCCCTCGATGAGGGCGTGCCAGTGAATGCATCTGTTACTGACCCACCGCCATCGGGAGCAAGCCCCCTCCCACAGGGGATTTTCTGGGGCTGGGAGACTAGGTTCTACAGCAGGGAGATTGGATAGCTGATAAAGATCCGGTTTTCGTCGAACTCGTTGTTGCTGAAATCTCGACGCATGGTCGAGTTGCGCCACTTCACGTTGAGGTTCTTCAACGCACCGCTCTGCACGGTGTAGGCCAGTTCCGATTCGCGCCCCCATTCCTTGCCATCGGTGATCGCCCCGGTGTGCACGTTGCTGCCGCTGATATAGCGGTTCATCAGCGTCAGCCCCGGCACGCCGAGTACCACGAAGTTGAAGTCATGCCGCACCTGCCAGGATTTTTCCTTGGCGTTGTCGTAGCTGGCGTTGTAGCTGTCGTTGGCCAGGGTGCCACCGCTGGTGCCGTTGACGCGCATCCACACGCTGTCGCCGGTGAGTTTTTGCAGGCCCACGTAGAAGGTGTTGCCGTTGTACTTGGCCGAGAGCAGGGCGAACACGGTCTTGTTGTCGAGGTCGCCGGCCAGGGCGCTGCCGTCTTCCTTGCCGTTGAAGAAACCGAGGTTGGCCCCCAAGGTCCAGTCGCCCACGGGCTGGCTGTGGGTCAGGTTGAAGTACTGCTGCTGGTAGATATCGGCCAGCTCGGCGTACCACACGCCGACCTGGGTGCGCTTGTCGTTGAAGGTGTATTCGCCGCCGCCGAAGTTGAAGCGATCGGAGGTGAACGCGGCTTTGCCGTTCATGAACATGTCTTCCATGCTCGCGTCGTTGCGCGGGCTGTTGCCGCGAAACTGGCCGCCGTAGAGGGTCAGGCCGGCGATTTCGCTGGACGTCACCTGGCCGCCGCGAAAGGTCTGGGGCAGCGAGCGGCCATCGTCGGAGCGCAGGATCGGCAGCACCGGCATCCATTCGCCGACCTTCAATTCGGTCTTCGACAGCCTGGTTTTCAGCGCCACGCCCAGGCGCCCGAAGTTGTCGGCGGGGCGGCCGTCGTCGTGGATCGGCAACAGTTGGGTACCGCCGGTGCCTTTGCCGCCATCGAGCTTCTGGGAATACAGCCCCAGCACATCAATGCCGAACCCCACGGTGCCCTGGGTGAAGCCGGACTTGGCGTCGAGAATAAAACTCTGCGTCCACTCTTCGGCCTTGCCCTGGGGGTTGCTCGGGTTGGTGAAGTTGCGGTTGAAGTAGGCGTTGCGCAGGTTGAGCGTGGCCTTGGCATCATCGACGAAACCGTCGGCATGGGCGAGGAGGGGCAGGGTAAACAGGCCGATAACACTGAGACGCGCGGACGAATTGCGGGCGAATGGACTCACAGTGACGCTCCCTTTCATTTGTTGTTTTTATTATTTGTTATACGTCGTCGTACAACATTGGAGCGGATATTTGCGGGGTTTTCAGGGTGTGTCAAGCAGAAGTTATACGATGACTAGGTGTGGGTTGACCTAGAGCGCACAGGATCAATGTGGGAGGGGCGGTGCGACGATTCGACTTGCCCCTTCCACATTCAGCCCGCCAGGACCATCGGCGGCAAAGTGCCAAGGAGTGAAACGACCGCTACTGCACAAACACCGAGCAGCCATTCCAGCATCACGCTGGCCTTCAAGCTGCCCAACCGCTGTTCGCCGCTATCAAGGCGCAACCGGTTCAACAATGCCAGCGCCAGCATGCCCAGCACCAGCATCACCTTGATCAGCAGAATCAGGGCAAAACCACTGAACAACGGCGTGGGCCACAGCTGTCCGGTGAGTACGCGCACATTGATCAGGCCGGTCACCAGCAAGCCGGTGACCAGGCCATAACCCACGCCGCTGAAACGACGCAGGACAGGCGCCAGCTCAACACGGTGTGACTGCCTGAGGATCAATACCAGCAGCAACAACCCACCCAGCCATGCGCCGACGCATATCAGGTGCATCACCTGGTTGAGGATCAACAACTGCCCGCTCAGCCCGTCGAGCATGGCGCCATGGCCGACCGGGGCGAGAGTCATCAGCAACAGTGTGAGCAATGGCAGGCGCGGGGCTTTCCACGGGGTCATCAGGGCGATGACCAGCAAGCCATTGACGATCAGGTGCCAGGTCCACACCTGGCCAAAAAAGGTCTTGCCCAGCACCAACTGCACGGTCGACAGTTCCAGCGCCGCCGGCCATGAACCGGCCATGCTGGCAGTAATCAACAGTAACCAGATCACCCCCGACGCGAGGGCCGTCCATGCCAGCCCATGGGTGATGCGCAACAATTGCCGGTCCAGCACCGGCTGCGGTTCAGCGCCGAGGAGCCAGGGCCTGAATACACGGGCCCCGAACATCAACAGCACGACGATGAAATGCACGAACCGGCACAGCACCAGCAGCGTTGCCATGGGTTATTGGCCGACCTTGAAGCTGTACTCACCGTTGCTCTTGTGGGTGTCGACCGACACCGCATTCCACACCACCTTGTAGGTGCCCGCCGCAAGTGGGGCGGCCGGTGTCACCACCAGGGTTTTCTTGTCGGCGTCCGGGGTTTCCAGGCCTTTGATGGCGATTTCGGTGCCGTCCTTGCTCAGGGACACCTTGGTGAAGGTGGCTTCGACGCCTTCGCTGAAGGTCAGGCGCAGGTCTTTGGGCGCGGTGACGCTGCTGTCTGCCGCAGGCGTGGAGCTTTTGAGATGAGCATGGGCAAATGCTGCGGAGGCACCCAGCAGGGAGGCGAGCAGGGCGACAGTGGTCAGGGTTTTCTTGATCAACATTGTGCAATACCCATCAATGGTTAGGAGCGGGCAGTGTACGAAGTTTCGACTGCGCCTGTCGCCCCGATCTAGAGCGGTGGTAGTCTTTGGGGCATGTCTTTGTCAGGGAGCCCTTATGGGCAATCACAAGAGCGGAATTCGCCGGGTCAACGTCGAGAAAATCCTGCTGGCGGCGGAGAAAATCTTCGCCGAAAAGGGCTACGGCAGCACTGCCATGGCCGATATCGCCGAAGAAGTACAACTGCCGCGCTCCAACCTGCATTACTACTTCACCACCAAGAGCGAGCTGTACAGCGCGGTGCTGTTCGACCTGCTGGAAGTGTGGAAGCAGGACGCCCTCAGCTTCGAAACCTTCGATGACCCCCGGGTGGTGCTAAGCAGCTATATCCGCGCCAAGATGCAGCGCTCGCGCACGCGGCCCTATGGCTCCAAGGTCTGGGCCAACGAGATCATCCACGGCGCGCCGACACTCGGTGAGGCCCTGGATGAAAGCCTGTACGACTGGGCCAAGATGAAGGAAGCGAAAATTCGCCAGTGGGTGGAAGACAAACGCATCCTGCCGGTGGAGCCGTCGAGCCTGCTGTACATGATCTGGGCGTCGACCCAGCACTATGCCGACTTTGATCACCAGGTGAAGATTTTGAATGATCACCAGCCGTTGTCGGATATGCAGTTCGAGAAGGCGATCCAGACGGTGACCAGTGTGATTTTGCGCGGGATTGGGTTGGAGCCTTGAGTGTTGTGGTGGGGCTGAGGGCCTCATCGGGGCATAGGTATCTACACAACTCTTAAAGGCTGACACATAACTCTGTGGTGAGCGGGCTTGCCCCGCGCTGGGCTGCGCAGCAGCCCCAAAACACAGCCCCGGAACTGTCTGGCACACTGCAGCGTTCTTATTGGGGCTGCTACGCAGCCCAGCGCGGGGCAAGCCCGCTCACCACAGAAGCCTAATTGCCATAGATTAGTGTGTAGATACCCATGCTCATCGGGGGCAAGCCCCCGATAGCGGCCTACAGGCCTACACCGCCTCCCGGTAAGGATTCCTCGGATCCTGCGTCCAATTCAAAAACGGCTTGCCCGTGTCGATGGGCACCATCTCGATGCAATCGGCCACCGGGCAGGTGATCTGGCACAGGTTGCAGCCCACGCACTCGTCATCGATCACTTCGTATTTATGCGTGCCGTCCGCCTGTTTCAGGCTGGCGATGGCCTGGTGCGAGGTGTCCTCACAGGCAATATGGCAACGCCCACAGCCAATGCACGCCGCCTGGTCGATCCTGGCGATCACCTGGTAATTGATGTCCAGGTACTTCCAGTCCGTGGTGTTGCCCACCGCACGCCCGGAAAATTCTTGCAGGCTGGTGTAGCCCTGGCTGTCCATCCATCGCGACAGCCCATCCTTCATCTCTTCCACGATGCGAAAACCATGCAGCATCGCCGCCGTGCACACCTGCACCGCGCCGCAACCGAGGGCGACGAATTCCGCGGCGTCGCGCCAGTTGCCGATGCCGCCGATCCCGCAGATCGGTAGGCCTTGGGTCTGCGGGTCACGGGCGATTTCGGCAACCATGTTCAGGGCAATCGGCTTGACCGCCGAGCCGCAGTAACCGCCGTGGGTGCTCTGGGTGCCGACCATCGGCAGGGCGACCATGCGTTCCAGGTCCACGCTGGTGATGGAGTTGATGGTGTTGATCAGCGACACCGCGTCCGCACCGCCGCGATACGCTGCCCGTGCCGCCACGCGGATGTCGGTGATATTCGGCGTGAGCTTGACGATCACCGGCAGCGAGCAATAGGTCTTGCACCAGCGCGTCACCTGTTCCACGTACTCCGGCACCTGGCCCACCGCCGCACCCATGCCGCGTTCGGGCATGCCGTGGGGGCAGCCGAAGTTCAGCTCGATACCGTCGCAGCCGGTGGCTTCCACCAGGGGCAGGATGTTTTTCCAGGATTCCTCCACGCAGGGCACCATCAGCGACACGATCAGCGCGCGGTCGGGCCAGTCCTTTTTGACTTGGGTGATTTCCCGCAGGTTGATCTCCAGGGAACGGTCGGTGATCAGTTCGATATTGTTGATGCCCAGCACTTCACGGTTGGCGCCGTAGTGCGCCGAGTAGCGCGATGACACATTGACCGCCGCCGGGTCTTCACCCAGGGTCTTCCACACCACGCCGCCCCAGCCCGCTTCAAACGCACGCACCACGTTGTAGGCCTTGTCGGTGGGCGGCGCGGAGGCCAGCCAGAATGGGTTGGGGGCCTTGATACCGGCGAACACAATCGAGAGATCGGCCATTACGCAGCCTCCACATTCAGCATGAGTTGGGCGTGCATGGCTTCGGCGGCCAGCTTGCCGTGTTGCACCGCCTGCACGGTGAGGTCCTGGCCGAGGCTGACGCAGTCACCGCCGGCGTAGACCCCAGGGATGCTGGTGCGCAGCTGTTCGTCGACGAAGATACGCTCGCCGACGCGGTGCAGCTGTTGCGCCAGGGGATCGTGCAAAGCGTCGTTGTCGAAGCCCTGGCCGATGGCCTTGAAGATGGCATCAGCGGCCAGTTCGAAGGTTTCTCCGGTGGATTGCAGGCGGCCGTTTTCCAGGCGGGTGCGGGCGAAGCGCATGCCGCGTACGTGGCCCTGGTCGTCGAGCAGGACTGCTTCGGGTTGGGCCCAGGTCAGCAGGCGCACCTGATTGGCCTTGGCGATGTCCTGCTCATGGTGGGTGGCGCCCATATCGGCCAGGCCCCGGCGGTAGACGAGGTTCACATCACGGGCACCGAGCCGGGCCATTTGCACGGCCATGTCGATGGCGGTATTGCCGGCGCCGAGCACGATGCAGCGGTCGGCCAGGGGCAGTTGGCTCAGGTCGTCGGCCTGGCGCAGTTCGCGGATATAGTCGGTGGCGGCGAGCAGGCCGGGGGCGTCCTCATGGGGTAAACCGAGTTGCTTGCTGGCCGCCAGGCCCAGGCCGAGGAACACCGAGTCGAATTGCTGGTGCAGTTCGCTCAGGGTCAGGTTGTCGCCCAGGTGCTGGCCATGGCGGATTTCGATGCCGCCGATCTGCAGGAGGAAATCCAGTTCCTTCTGGGCGAAGTCGTCGACCAGCTTGTATTTGGCGATCCCGTATTCATTCAGGCCGCCGGCTTTTTCCCGCGCTTCGAAGATCACCACGTCATGCCCGTGCAGCGCGGCGCGATGGGCACAGGCCAGCCCTGCGGGACCTGCGCCGACCACGGCGATGCGTTTGCCGGTGGGGGCGGCACGCTGGAACGGGTGTTCGCTGAAGTGGGCGTTATCGATGGCGTAGCGTTGCAACAGGCCTATCAGCACCGGCGCGCATTCTTCGGCGTTGTTACGCACGCAGGCTTGCTGGCAGAGGATCTCCGTCGGGCAGACCCGCGCGCAGCTGCCGCCAAGGATGTTGGCCGAGAGGATTTTCTGCGCTGCGCCCTGGACGTTGTCGGTGTGGATATTGCGGATGAACGACGGGATGTCGATTTCGCTGGGGCATGCGTTCACGCAAGGGGCGTCGTAGCAATACAGGCAGCGCGAGGCTTCCAGTTGGGCCTGGCGCGCGTTGAGCGGCGGCGCCAGGTCGGTGAAATGGCTGGCGAGGGTGGCCCCGTCTTCATGGGGATGGGGGAGGTGGGTCAGGGTCTGGATCACGGTGTGGGCCTCACGGTTTTTTTGGATTGCCTCTAAGTGGGCATTTTTGTTGCCTGGCGGTCTCAGCGCTTCACAGCAACCGGCCTGGAATGCTCCGCCCGCTTGCTCAACTGTTCGAACACCGACGGATACGCCGGCCGTTCCACATAGCGCCCGGCCCCGCGCTCGGCGCGCAGGTCGCCATCGGCCCAGACCAGCTTGCCCTGGCTGATGGTGTGGCTCGGCACGCCGCGCACGGTCTTGCCTTCGAAGATGTTGAAGTCGACTTGCTGGTGATGGGTCTTGGCGGAGATGGTCCGCGTACCCTCGGGGTCCCACAGCACCAGGTCGGCATCCGCACCCACGCGGATCGCGCCTTTGCGTGGGTAGAGGTTGAAGATCTTCGCGGTGTTGGTGGAGGTCAGCGCGACGAACTCCTGCATCGACAGGCGCCCGGTATTGACCCCTTCGTGCCACAGCAGCGCCATGCGGTCTTCGATACCGGCGGTGCCGTTGGGGATCTTGCTGAAGTCGTCACGCCCGGCGGCTTTTTGCTCGGCGCAGAAGCAGCAGTGGTCGGTGGCGGTGGTGTGCAGGTTGCCCGATTGCAGGCCATGCCACAGCGCTTCCTGATGCCCGCGCGGGCGGAACGGCGGGCTCATCACGTAGCCGGCGGCGGTTTGCCAGTCGGGGTGCTGGTAGACGCTGTCGTCCAGCAGCAGGTGGCCGGCGAGCACTTCGCCGTAGACCGCCTGGCCCTTGCCCCGGGCGTAGGTGATTTCATCCAGCGCTTCCCGGGTGGACACGTGCACCAGGTACAGCGGCGTGCCGATGGTCTCGGCGATACGGATCGCGCGGCTGGCCGCTTCGCCTTCCACCTGGGACGGGCGCGACAGCGGGTGCGCTTCCGGCCCGGTGATGCCCTGGGCCATCAGCTTGCGTTGCAGGTGGTACACCAGTTCGCCGTTTTCCGCATGCACGGTGGGCACGGCGCCGAGTTCCAGGCAGCGTTCGAAGCTGGCCACCAGGGTATCGTCGGCCGCCATGATCGCGTTCTTGTAGGCCATGAAATGCTTGAAGCTGTTGATGCCGTGGTGGCTGACCAGCTCGGCCATTTCCTCGCGCACCTGCTCGCTCCACCAGGTGATTGCTACGTGAAAGCCATAGTCGGACGCGGATTTTTCCGCCCAGCCCCGCCACTGATGGAACGCTTCCATCAGCGATTGCTGCGGGTTGGGAATCACGAAGTCGATAATCGACGTAGTGCCCCCCGCCAAACCCGCCGCCGTGCCGCTGAAGAAGTCTTCACTGGCCACGGTGCCCATGAAGGGCAGTTGCATATGGGTATGGGGATCGATGCCGCCGGGCATCAAATATTGTCCGCTGCCGTCGAGTTGTTCAGTGCCGGCGGGAATATCCAGGTCCGTGCCAATGGCGCGAATCAGACCGCCTGCGCATAAAACATCGGCGCGGTAACTTTCATCATGGGTAATAACGGTGGCGCCACGGATCAACAGCGACATGTCGAGTTCCTCACAGGCTTGACCGGCTTGTGCCAGTTCTAAGTGTTGTATGGCTACGCGCCGATGGTCGGTTAATTCCTGTCATCGGTGACAGGAATAGAAACTAGACCGAGTTTTTCGATTGAGCAAGAAGATTTTTTATAAGCTTATATCGTATTTAATCTATTGATTTATAAGAATAAAAATACAAAATCACCAAAATGTAGCGGTCTCTCACCATTTTGACGCACTTGACAGGTTCCCAATATGAGCAACATTTCTTATTGCAAATCAGACGCTTGAGACATTCCTCTTGACGGGGTCGGTCAATAAAAATAATTGTGGTGCACCAGATTGAGTCCTGACCATTCGGATAATTGGCGCGTTATTTAGCCTGAGTATCGCGGCAAGTACCGCAGGCACAATCGGAAAGCTGATTAACATCAGCGAGTTATATAAGCGGTGCGGGTTCAAGAGCGGTTGTCGGCACGGTTATTGAGTGCAGTGGCGGCTGGCCGGGCCCGTGATGTCATGTTGTTTACGAGGTACTCCGGCCACCCTGCGTTCAGCGCGGAGTGAGCAACAATAATTCGAAAAAACCGTGGAGCGGCCATGCAACAGAACAGATCGCAAGTCATTGAGCGCAACGGCCTGTACGAACTCGACGCCGGCCCCGACGTCCTCGACAGCCCTCGCTACAACCACGACATGGCACCGACCAAGGTGCACGAACGCACCTGGAACAAGTGGCACATCACCGCGCTGTGGGTCGGCATGTCGATCTGCGTGCCCACGTACACCCTGGGCGGTGTGCTCACCGCGTATTTCGGGTTGTCGGTGGGCGAGGCGTTGATGGCGATTTTGCTCGCCAATATCGTGGTGCTGATCCCGCTGACCCTCAACGCCTTCCCCGGCACCAAGTACGGCATTCCGTTTCCGGTGTTGCTGCGTTCGTCCTTCGGCATCCTCGGCTCTAACGTGCCGTGCCTGATCCGCGCGCTGGTGGCGTGCGGCTGGTTTGGTATCCAGACGATGTTTGGCGGGCTGGCGATTCACCTGTTCCTGGGCTCGATTTTCGAGGGGTGGAAGTCCCTCGGCGGCACTGGTGAAGTGATCGGCTTCATGATGTTCTGGTGCCTGAATTTATGGGTGGTGCTGCGCGGCGCCGAGTCGATCAAGCGCCTGGAAACCCTGTCGGCGCCGTTGCTGGTGGCGGTGGGCATTGGCCTGCTGGTGTGGGCGATGCCGAATGTGTCTCTCAGCGAACTGATGGCGATCCCGCCCAAGCGTCCGGAGGGCGCGAGCCTTACCGGTTACTTCATGGCCGGCCTGACCGCGATGGTGGGCTTCTGGGCCACCTTGTCGCTGAATATTCCCGACTTCAGCCGCTACGCCAAAAGCCAGAAGGACCAGATCCTCGGGCAGATCTTCGGCCTGCCACTGACCATGTTCCTGTTCGCCGCCCTCGGCGTGATCATGACCGCCGCGTCGGTGAAACTGGTGGGCGTCAGCGTGTCCGACCCGGTGACGCTGATCGGGCATATCCAGAGCCCTGTGTGGGTGGCCGTGGCCATGGCGCTGATCATCGTCGCCACCTTGTCCACCAACACCGCCGCGAACATCGTCTCGCCCACCAACGACTTCCAGAACATCGCGCCCAAGCTGATCAACCGCACCACGGCGGTGATCCTCACCGGGTTGGTGGGCTTGGCGTTGATGGGCCATGAACTGCTGAAAAAACTCGGCTTGATCGTCTCGGATGTGAGCCTGGAAACCGTGTATTCCAACTGGTTGCTGGGCTATTCGAGCCTGTTGGGGCCGATTGCCGGGATCATGGTGGTGGACTACTTCATCACCCGCAAACAACAACTGGACCTGGCCGGCCTGTACCGCGACGACGTGTACCCGGCGTGGAACTGGAGCGGTTTTATCGCCTTCGGTGTGCCGGTGGTGCTGACCTTGCTGTCCCTGGGCAGTGATGCGTTCAGCTGGTTCTATAGCTACGGCTGGTTTACCGGTTCGGCGTTGGGCGGGTTGTTGTATTACGGCCTGAATGCCAGGCGTGGAGCCAGCCCGGTGGTTGTCAATTCATAAGAAATACAAGCCTGAGGAGATCCCCATGAACGCTGCCCTTGACGTTCTGCAATCGCCCCACCAGCACATCAATCGCGACCGCTTGTGGCAGTCGTTGATGGACCTGGCCAAACTCGGTGCCACCCCCAAGGGCGGCGTGTGCCGCCTGGCGCTCACCGACCTCGACCGCAAGGCCCGCGACCTGTTTGTGCAATGGTGCGAAGACGCCGGTTGCACCGTGACCGTCGACGGCATCGGCAATATCTTCGCGCGCCGCCCTGGGCGTAATCCCGACCTGCCGCCGGTGATGACCGGCAGCCATATCGACACACAGCCTACGGGCGGCAAGTTCGATGGCTGTTTCGGTGTGCTGGCGGGGGTGGAGGTGCTGCGTACGCTCAATGACCTCAAGATCGAAACCGAAGCGCCCTTGGAAGTGGTGGTGTGGACCAACGAGGAAGGCTCGCGCTTCCCGCCGTGCATGATGGGCTCGGGGGTATTTGCCAAGAAATTCACCCTGGCGGATACCTTGGCCAAGGTCGATGCGGATGGGGTCAGCGTGGGTGACGCGCTGAATGCGATTGGCTACGCGGGAACCCGTCCCGAGTGTGGACACAAGGTCGGTGCGTATTTCGAGGCGCATATCGAACAAGGGCCGATTCTGGAGGATGAGAAAAAGACCATCGGCGTGGTGCTCGGCGCCCTCGGGCAGAAGTGGTTCGACCTGAAACTGCGCGGTGTCGAGGCCCATGCGGGGCCGACGCCGATGCACCTGCGCAAGGACGCCCTGGTAGGCGCGGCAGCGGTGGTGGCGGCGGTCAATGCGGCGGCGTTGGGGCATCAGCCCCATGCGTGCGGGACCGTCGGTTGCCTGCAGGCGTATCCCGGTTCACGCAACGTCATTCCGGGCGAAGTGCGCATGACTCTGGACTTCCGTCACTTGGAACCGGCGCGGTTGGATTCGATGATTGCCCAGGTGCGCCAGGTGATTGACGAGACCTGTGCCAAGCATGGGCTGAGTTTTGAAATGGAACCCACGGCTGACTTCCCGCCGCTGTACTTCGACAAAGGCTGTGTGGACGCCGTGCGCGATGCGGCCAATGGGCTGGGCTTGTCGAACATGGACATCGTCAGCGGGGCAGGGCACGACGCGATTTTCGTCGCCGAGTTGGGGCCGGCGGGGATGATCTTTGTGCCGTGTGAAGGGGGCATCAGCCACAACGAAATCGAGAACGCCGCCCCGGATGACCTGGCGGCGGGGTGTGCGGTGTTGTTGCGGGCCATGGTGGCCGCTTCAGCCGCCATCGCCAGCGGCAAACTCGCGGCTTGAAATGCGGGTAAAAAATGTAGGAGGGGGCTTGCTCCCGATAGCGGTGTATCAGTTACAGATAAGTTGACTGACCTACCGCAATCGGGAGCAAGCCCCCTCCCACATTTGAACTGTGTTTGACGTTAAACCCAGATGGCATCCCACAGTGGGTAGTCGCCAATCCGCTCGACCAGACCCGCTCGCAATGGATTAGCCACCACATACCGGGCCATTTTCACCAAGTCATCTTCCTTGCGCAGTGCCCGGTCATGAAAGCTTTCTTGCCAAAGCCGTCCTTTGCGACCACTCACAGCATTGACGGTCCTGGTGCTTTTTGACTTCACCTGGCACATCAAGTCCGCCAGCGAGCCTTTTTTCAGTTCAAGCAGCCAATGGAAATGGTCCGGCATGATGACCCATGCCAGGGAGTTGGCCAGCCCTTGGTACTGGGCTAACCGAAATTGCCAGACCACCAGGCGAGCGAGTTGGAAATTGTCGAATATCGGTATGCGTTCGTGGGTGTTGGTGGTGATGAGGTAGATGCGGTTGGGGTCGCTGAATCGACCGATGCGCAGGCGGTGTGAAGCGGGTAAATCTGCCATTCCCTGGCCCTCTCTAGATGTGCTTAGAGAGGCTAGATTGGAGAGCAAGAGGTTGATGGGCGGGCTTTTGGCAGGATGTGTCTGGACGGTCGCGATCGGGGGCAAGCCCCCTCCCACATTGGCTCAGCGGTGTTCATACATTGTGTGTCTGACGTGGGACCAGTGTGGGAGGGGGCTTGCTCCCGATGAGGCCGGAACTGACGCTGCCGAAACCTCATTGGACGTGGAAGTACCTTGTTTTGAGGCTGTGGTGTAAGGCATGTCTTACTCCTTTGTACGAAGTCTCTTTTGTTCTTCTCCTCGCTCATCATCTTGGCTATCTGGTGTTAGGTTCTGCCGCGCAAAAACCTAATGCAGAGGAAGCATGCAATGGCGAACCCTATACCCCCGCCTGGTGTATCGGTTGACGAAAATATGGCCACCGCTTTTCATAAAAAGAATGTACTGAAAGCCGGTTCAGCGTTTATGTACTCTTGGTTTTATACTCAGGTCCGCAATCGCGGCCCGTGGGACTACAAGCAAATTTCCAAAGAATATGAAGCGTTTGGAAATTTTCACTATGGTGCGGTGGGGATTGCGGCGGGTTTCAGCGAGGAAGTGCTTTTACGCGCAGCGGGACTTGCTCAAACCAGAGCGGGTACGGATAAACCCGAGTTTGGTCGTTGGTGGGGGGATGCGCCTTTCGGTGACGATCCAGTCGACCAATATTGGATCAAGAAAGGAATCAGCTATGCCAGGTTCAGGAACTACTAGAAAGTCGCTTTATTCAACGGTCACAACGATCTTGCTGGCGCTTTGCTTGGTGTATATCGCTGGTGATTGGCTGCTCTCGCCGGGCCGTCCGCAATTGACGGAGGTTGTACTCCGCGTGCCGATCAGTGATGACGCTTCGATCTATGGCGTCAAGGATGATCGCGGAGGGGCCACTGTGCCGTTCAGTTACCGATATTACGTTTACCGCACCTTGGGAACCGATAGTGAAATATTGGCTGTATTGAAAGATGCCAATCCGTTTCTAGTTACGCGTGACGGGGCGGTAAAAGTTGATGTCGAGAGCCGTTCG
This sequence comes from Pseudomonas sp. 1 R 17, assembly GCF_900067035.1. NCBI lineage: Bacteria > Pseudomonadati > Pseudomonadota > Gammaproteobacteria > Pseudomonadales > Pseudomonadaceae > Pseudomonas > Pseudomonas sp. 1 R 17. Next base: position 197,700 of record NZ_FKLB01000060.1, on the reverse strand, counting down.
ATTACGGTTTCGGTGTCGGGGGATGTATCCGACTATCACAGCAGCACCCTGTATCGGCATGCCAATGGTAGTGATTACACAGTGGTGAGTGTTTTTCTTAATAGTCGGCCAGAGGGCTGAAATGTGCGGTGGCTCAGTCAGTGGTGGTTGACTGAGCCACCGCCATCGGGGGCAAGCTCTCTCCTGCATTTAGCCTGAACTGTGCCTTGGGGCGATGTCAGGCGCCAGGTTGCCAGCCGCCGCCGAGTGCGGTCACGAGTCCTACACTGGCCTGCAACTGCCGCGTCTGCACCGCCTGCAATGTCCGCTGCGCCTGCAACGCTGCGGTCTGCGCGGTCACCACATCCAGGTAACTCACCGCCCCCGCCTGATAGCTGTTCATCGCCAATGATTGCGTATGCTGCGCCGCATCCGCCGCCGCCTGTTCATCCTGCGCTTCCTGCTGCAAATCCCGTAGTTGCGCCAAGTTATCTTCCACCTCGCGCACGGCCTTCAGCACCTGGCTACGGTACTGCGCCGACGCCTCTTCAAACTCGGCCTTGGCCTGGCGTTCATTGGCGCTCAAGCGGCCACCGTCGAAAATCGGCAGGTTCACCAACGGGCCCAGTGCCCAATACCGATTACCCGCCGACAGCAGATTGCCGACGCCCTGTGTCTGCCCGCCAATCAACCCGGTCAAGCTGAAGTCCGGATACCACGCCGCCTTGGCCACGCCGATATTTGCGTTGGCCGCAAACACCCGTCGCTCTGCCGCTGCAATATCCGGGCGACGTTGCAACAGGTGGCTTGGCAACTGCGACGGAATTCCCGGCAGGGCGATCAGTTGCTGGCCGGGCGGCAAGGTAAAGTCGCTGGCTGCCACACCCACCAACTCGCCGATGGCGTGCTCGGTGAGGTTGCGTTGCCCACGCACTTCATCCAATTGCGCCCTGGCCTGCGCCAGTTGATTTTGCGCACGGGTCAGGTCCAGCTCCGAGGCTATCTGGCCCTCGTAGCGGCTGCGGGTCAATTGCAATGCCTGGCTGAAATCATCCAGCGAGCGAGTGAGAATCCGGCTCTGTGCATCCAGCCCATTGAGCTGCACGTACAAGGTCGCCAACTGACGCTGCAAACTCAGGCGTGCCACCGCCAGGTCATCCCCGGACGCTTGCGCCTGGGCATCGCCGGCCGCGACCTGGTTGCGGATTTTGCCCCACAGGTCCAGGTCATAGCTCAACGAAAAGCCCGCGATGTTGCTGTTGTACACCGACGGTTGCGTATCCCCCCGCAACGGTCGCGAATCCGATTGCCGCTGGCGCAGCGGTTGCGCGCTGGCGCTGATCTGCGGGAACAGGCCTGCGTGCAGTTGGCTGGCATACGCCTGGGAAGCGTCGAAGTGCGCCAGCGCCGCCGCCAGGTCCGGGTTGGCCTTGAGCAGCTGCTGTTGCAGGTCATTCAGGCGCGAATCGTTGTAGAGCTTCCACCATTCGGGCGCCAGTTGGTCGGAGGGCTGGGCGCTGTGCCAGGGCCCATCGCTGGTCCGTTCGCGGTAGTTGGCCGGCAGGTCGATCGCCGGCACCTTGTAGGTCGGCGCCATCGAGCAACCCTGCAAGACCAGCAGCGTCAATGCGGCGAGCGGTTTAAGCCTTATGCGCATGCGCACCTCCGGAGGCATCGGCGAGTTGCACGGGATCACCTTCGCGCAGCGCATCGGGCGGGTTGTCGACGATGCGGTCGGCGGGTTTCAAGCCCTGGTCGATCACCAGGCGTTCGCCCAGGTCGAGGCCGATATGGATGGCCTGCAGGTGCACATGGTTCTGCCCGTCCAACACCGCCACCTGGGTGCCTTGGGCGCGGAAGATCAGGGCGCTGGCCGGGATGCTCACACCATGGGTATCGGCCGGAATCGGCAGGGTGGCCTCGGCATAATCACCGGGCAGCAGTTCGCCGTCGGGGTTGTCGGCGACGAACTGGGCGAGCAGGGTGCCGGAGCGGCGGTCGATGGCGGTGGAGTCACCGATCAGGCGCGCCTTGAAATGCTTGCCGGGGTGCTCGGGCACGGTCAGCTCGGCTTCAAGGCCCGGATGGATGACCGCTGCGTAGTTCTGCGGCACCGGTACATAGAGGCGCAATTGATGGGTGTCGGCAATGTTGAACAGTTCCGGATCGCTGTCGGTGTCGGCCTTGATCAGTTGGCCGATATCGGTGTTGCGCGCGGTGATGGTGCCGGCGAACGGGGCGCGAAGGGTCTTGTAGCTTTCCAGCGCCGACAGCCGGGCATAGTCGGCAGCGGCGGCCTCGGCGTTGGCCTTGGCGGCAGCGGCATTGGAGGTTTTTTCATCGGCCTCCTGGCGCGATACCGAATGGCTGGCCAGCAGGTTTTGCCAGCGCGTGGCGGTGGTTTCGGCCAGGCGTGCGTTGGCCTGTTCCTGCACCAGGCGTGCATGGGTCTGCGCCAACTGTTGATCAAGGTCGGGGCTGTCGATTTCCGCGAGGACTTGCCCGGCGTTGACGTGGCTGCCGATATCGACTTTCCAATCCTTCAGGTAACCGCTGACCCTGGCGTGGATCGGCGCCTTGCTCCAGGCTTCCAGGTGCGCCGGCAGGCGCAAGGTATCGCCGGCCACATTCTGCCTGGGCTGGAACACCATCACGTGCGGGATGGCGGCGGTCTCGGTCCAGGCCGTGACCGATTGTTCGTGCAGCGTACGGGCATGCAGGCCGTTGGCGACCAACAGGGCGGCCAGGGTCAGGCCGCCGACACCCATGAGCATCAGACGCTTGCGCGAGGGTTTGTGATCAGACGACATGTGGGGTTTCTCCTGCAACTGCGCGAGTAGGGTGACGACCGTGGACCAGGCTGAAGACCACGGGAACAAACAACAATGTGGCGAGGGTGGCGAAGATCAAACCGCCGATGACGGCGCGCCCGAGCGGGGCGTTCTGCTCCTCGGAAATCGCCAGGGGCAACATGCCGATGATCATCGCCAGGGCGGTCATGCACACTGGGCGGAAGCGCGTGTAACCGGCCTCCATTGCGGCTTTCAACGCATCACCATGTTCGGCCAGGCGCTCACGGCAGAAGCTCACCACCAGGATCGAGTTGGCCGTGGCGACGCCCATGCACAGGATGGCGCCGGTGAGTGCCGGCACCGACAAGGAGGTGCCGCTGAGGAACAGCATCCACACGATGCCTGCGAGCGCCGCCGGCAACGCGGTGATGATGACGAATGGGTCGGCCCACGACTGGAAGTTGACCACGATCAGCAGGTAGATCAGCACCACCGCACCCAGCAGGCCAAGGCTCAAGCCGCTGAAGGCTTCATGCAGCGCATCGATCTGTCCGTGCAGGCTGATCGTCGCGCCTTTGGGACGCAGATGCGCGGTGTCATCCAGCACCTTTTGCACGTCGCGGGCTACGCCGCCGAGGTCGCGGCCCTGCACGTTGGCGTACAGGTCCAGGGTCGGTTCGATGTTGTAGTGGGTCACCACCGCCGGGCTTTGCACGCGGGAGATGGTTGCCACGCCGCCGAGGATCTGCGACTGCCCATCGGCGCCGGTGACGGGCAGCGCTTCCAGTGACGGCAGGCTGTCGAGGCGGTATTGCGGGGTGGCGGCGACGATGGAATAGGACACGCCGTTGGCCGGGTTGAGCCAGAAGGTCGGCGCGGTCTGCGAACTGCCGGCCAGCGACGCCACCATGCTGTTGGTCACGTCCCGCTCGGTAATGCCCAGGCCGTTGGCGCGCATGCGGTCGACACTCACCTGCAGCGACGGGTAGCCGGTGGACTGCTGGATGCGCAGGTCGGCGATACCAGGCACGTGTTGCAGGCGACGTTCCAACTCGACGGCATAGGCGCGGTTTTCTGCATCGCTGCGCCCGGAGATTTTCACGTCCAGCGGCGCCGGCGCACCGAAGTTGAGGATCTGGCTGCTGATGTCCGCCGGCAGGAACGCAAAGTGGCTGCCAGGGAAACTTTGCGGCAGCGCTTCACGCAGTTTTTTCACGTAGTCGGCGGTGGGCGCATGGTCCTTTTTCAGGCTGACCTGGATGTCGCCATCCTGCGGGCCGATGGTGCCGCTGCTGCTGTAGGCCATGTCGATGCCGCTGAGCGGAATGCCAATGTTATCGACGATGGTGTCCAGCTCTTCGGCGGGGATCACTTCACGGATCCGCGCTTCGATGCGGTCGAAGGCGGCGGCGCTTTCTTCGATGCGCGTGCCCAGCGGCAGGCGCACATGCAGGGCCAGCGCACCGGCATCCGTCGCCGGGAAAAAGTCCTGGCCCAGGCTGGGCAACAGCAGGAATGAGGCGAGCACACAGGCCAGGAAACCGACGATAAAACCCTTGCGATTGCCCAGGGCCAAGGTCAGCAGGCCGTGGTAGGTGTCGCGGATATTCGAGAAGTGACGCTCGAAACCCTGCTGGAAATTCAGCACCGCTTGCAGTCCGGCATTGCGCGGTTTCGGGTGCTGCTCGCCCTCATGGTGGTTGATGAATGCATCTTCGGGATGGTGCCCCACGCCTGGCTCCGGCGTGTGCGGCTTGAGCAGGAACATCGCCAGCGTCGGCACCAGGGTGCGCGAAAGAATGAATGAGCTGGCCATGGCGAAGATCACCGCCAGCGCCATCGGCCGGAACAGATAACCGGCGATGCCTTGCAGCAGGAACATCGGCACGAACACGATGCAGATGCACAGCAGCGAGACGAACGCCGGGCCGACAATTTGCGCGGCGCCGTCGAGGATCGCGGTCTTCACCGCCTTGCCTTGTTCCAGGTGCCAGTTGATGTTTTCGATGGTCACCGTGGCGTCGTCCACCAGGATCCCCACCGCCAACGCCAGCCCGCCGAGGGTCATGACGTTGAGGGTCTGCCCGCTGACCGCCAGCAACGCAATGGCCGACAGCACCGCCAGGGGAATTGACGCCGCGATAATGATCGTGGAGCGCCAGCTGCCGAGGAACAGCAGGATCATCGCACTGGTCAGCAGCGCGGCGATGATGCCTTCCTGGGCCACGCTGCCCACCGATTGCTTGACGAATACCGAGGCGTCGCCCAGCAACGAGGTCTTCAATGACGGCGGCAGGGTTTCGTTGATGCGCGGCAGCATCTGGCGGATACCGTCGATGATCGACAGGGTGGAAATGCTGCCGTTTTTCAACGCCGGCATCAGCACCGCTCGATGGCCGTCGACGCGCACGATGTTGGTCTGCGGCGGCGAACCGTCGCGCACGTGGGCGACCTGGCCGATGGTGATCAGCGCGCCGTCGACGGTCTTGATCGGCAGGTCGTTGAGCTCATCGATGGCCTTGGGGCTGTTGTTGAGCAGGATCGTGTATTCATTGGGGCCGAGTTTGGCGGTGCCCACCGGGATGATCTGGTTCTGCAGCGCCAGGGCATTGCCCACATCCTGGGCCGACAAGCCTTTGGCCGCCAACGCCTGGGGGTCGAGGTCGAGGGTGATCTGCCGCTGCTTGCCACCCATCGGCGTGGGCATGGCCAGGCCGGGCAGGGCGCTGAGGGGCAGGCGGATATTGTTCTGCACCAGGTCGCGAATTTTGGCTTCCGACAGCGTGGGGCTGGAGAACGCCATTTGCAGGATCGGCACCGTGGAGGCGCTGTAGTTGAGGATCAGCGGCGGCGTGATGCCCGGTGGCATCTGCTTGAGCACGGTTTGTGACACGGCGGTCACTTGGGCGTTGGCGGTGCGGATGTCGACGCCGGGCTGGAAGAAAATCTTCACGATGCCCATGCCGGGCAGGGATTGCGATTCAATATGTTCGATGTCGTTGACGGTGGTACTCAGGGAGCGTTCATAGGTGTAGATCACCCGGCCGGCCATGGCGTCCGGTGACAGGCCGTTGTACTGCCAGACCACAGCGACCACAGGGATGCCGATATCGGGAAACACGTCGGTGGGGGTTCGCAGGGCCGCCATCGGCCCGATGATGCAGATGAATATGGCCAACACGATAAACGTGTACGGCTTTTGCAGTGCGGTCTTTACCAGCCCGAGCATGCGTGAACCTCCGAGGGAGCAGGATTGCAAACCCCGGCAGTCTTGCCCGACCCACCTAACACGCGCCTTTCAGCCAGGTGAAGGAACATTTAGGTAAGGGCTGAAGATCGTTTCATATGGATTCATTTGTTCTACAGGGCGTGGCTGCCCAAGCTTGCATCCCATCGGACGACTTGTCTTTTAACTGATGTTCTTTGGAGCCCTGCCATGTCACTCAAACCTTTATTGTTGATCCCCGCCCTGGGGGCTGTTTTGTTGTTGTCGGCCTGTGCCGGCCCGATTCCCAAGGCGGACCCCAGCGAAGCCTGGATCGGCTTGAAAGAAGAAGCGCCGAACGACCTGATGGCCGAACGTGTGGACGGCAAGCGTGTCGACGACGGGCGCTTTTTCGAGGTGACCCCCGGGGATCACCGCCTGGACGTGACGTTGTTCGAGGAAGAGGCAGGCGACGACAACCAGCAGGACTGCCAGGGTCGGGTCGAGTACAAGGATTTCAAGGCGGGTGAGCATTACACCCTGGTGGAGTCGAGCCTGGGCACCACCGTGCGCGCATCCCTGATGGACGGGCACGGCAAGGAAGTCGCAGCGACTCAGGATTTCAATTGCATGCCTGGCTAGGCGTGGTGCACCGCCGCTCTATGGGGCTTGGCGGGTGCCGCAGGTTTGACGTGGGGGTGATGGTGCCGGCGAGTAATGCGCAACACCCCCCACAACATGGCGCCGGCTACCGCCAGCCAACCGCAGATCAACAGGAAAATCGTTGTTGCAAGGCTCATTTTGGCCTCCTTTCGCCCCGCAGGGGGCACACACAGTCTTCTCAATGGACAGTCTAGCTACCCGGCGGTTGCCTGCTATTGACCAATGGTCGTGTTCGTCCAACTTGTTTGCTCTATCCGCGACGCTTTACTGAGCCTGTGGGCTATACCCGCGTGGCAGAGCGTCCTATGATCAGGGCCCTCACCGGCAGTTGATCAAGAGAGTAAAAAATTGCGGTTACGGTCGAACCTTAAAACATCCTTGTTGCTGGCCTGTGCCCTGGGGCTCGCGGCCTGTTCCGGGCAGCCGTCGAAACTTCCGGGCCTGCCGGAACGTGTCGAACTCAATGGTGTGCCGACCTTTCGCAGCGAGGCTTATCAGAGTGGTCCTACAGCGTTAGCCAGCATGCTGTCGCAACAAGGCATTGTGATGACACCGGGCTTGTTGGATAAACCGTTGCATTTGCCGGGCGGGGAAGCGGACCTGGAGCGCAACATGCAGGTGCTGGCCCGTGAGTACGGGCTGATGGTGTACCCGCTGGATGCCAAGCTGACCGCGGTACTGGCGCAGGTGGCGGCGGGTTACCCGGTGATGGCGCGGATTGGCGGCGGCCTGTTGTCTGACGCGCGCTACGTGGTCGTGGTGGGTTTCAACCAGCAGAAAAGCACGGTGCTGTTGCGTTCAGGCATGGACCGACGCCTGCTGATGAGCTTCAGCGACTTTGAGTCGAAGTGGAGCAGTGCCGGGCACTGGGCAATCCTCACTCAGCGCCCGAGCCAGTTGCCGGCCAATGTGGATGCGCAGCGCTGGCGGGACTCGGCGAACGCAACGGCCCAGGCCGGGCAGGAGCGGGCGGCGGCGCAGGCGCTCAAGGTGTTGGCGGAACACAAATAAAATGGGAGGGGCGAGCCCCACCTAAATGAGTTCTCGGTGTTCCTTAGCGGCGGACTTCGGCGGCATTCGCGCGGTTCTTCAGGTTCTTATCAGCCTTGTAGCGCAGAGCGACGTCCGGCACCGAGCCGCCCTTGCCGGTCTCGACCCAGTTACGGATACGGCTGGCATCGGCAAAGTGGGTGAATTTGCCGAAAGCATCCAGGATCACCAGCGACACCGGACGATTACCCATGCGGGTGACCAGCACCAGGCAATGACCGGCCTGGTTGGTGAAACCGGTCTTGGTCAGCTTGATATCCCAGTTGGCGCGGTTGATCAGGTGGTCGGTATTGGAGAACCCCAGGGTGTAGTTGGGCTTGCGGAACGCTACGGTCTTTTCCTTGGTGGTGCTCAACTGGCTCAGCATCGGAAATTTTTGCGCGTAGGCCAGCAGCTTGCTCAAGTCGCGGGCGGTGGACACGTTGTGGATCGACAGGCCGGTGGGCTCGACATAATGGGTGCTGGTCATGCCCAGGGCCTTGGCCTTGGCGTTCATCGCGGCAATAAAGGCCGCGTAGCCGCCCGGATAGTGGTGCGCCAGGCTCGCGGCGGCGCGGTTTTCCGAGGACATCAGGGCAATCAGCAACATCTCCTTGCGCGGCATCTGGCTGCCGATCTTCACGCGGGAGAACACGCCTTTCATCTCCGGCGTGTCGGTGATGTTGATGTCGATGTACTCGTCCATGTTCTGCTTGGCTTCAAGCACGATCAGGCCCGTCATCAGTTTGCTCACCGAGGCGATAGGCACCACCACGTCGGGGTTGCTGGCGTAGATGACCTTGTTGGTTTGCAGGTCCACCAGCATGGCGCTGCCGGAAGCGATCTGCAGTTTGGATGGATCCCGCGGCGCCAGGGCGGAGTCGGCAGCGTGTGCAAAGGTGCCGGTGAAAGCAAAAAATAGGCTGACAATGGAAAGACGAATTTTCACGCGGATGAACTCGCTAAAAAAGTAAGAAATACCGTTGGGAAACGGGTTCTGTGACAAATGGCGTTACATTTTAGGAGTATGGACGACAGACTGTCGAATGTTCTTCTAAAACCAGACGAAAGTGCTTAAAAACTAAGAAAAAACAGGTTTTCTTCCGGGCGATAAAAAGCCCTGCGATAAGGCAGGGCTTTTTCAGTACGACTGGTTATTAACCGTGCAGGGTTTCTGCGGCGTACAGGGTATTTTCCAGCAGGCAGGCACGGGTCATCGGGCCAACGCCACCCGGCACCGGGGTGATCCAGCCAGCGCGGGGCAGGGCGGTTTCATACACCACGTCGCCGACCAGCTTGCCGTCTTCCTGGCGGTTGATGCCCACGTCGATGACGATGGCGCCTTCCTTGATCCATTCGCCCTTGACCAGGCCCGGCTTACCGGCGGCCACGACGACCAGGTCGGCACGGCCAACGTGGCCTGCGAGGTCCTTGGTGAAACGGTGGGTCACGGTGACGGTGCAACCGGCCAGCAGCAACTCCATGGCCATGGGGCGGCCCACGATGTTGGACGCGCCGACGATGACGGCATCGAGGCCGTACAGGTCGACACCGGTGCTTTCCAGCAGGGTCATGATGCCTTTGGGCGTGCACGGGCGCAGCAGCGGGATACGCTGGGCCAGGCGGCCGACGTTATAGGGATGGAAACCGTCGACGTCTTTGTCAGGGCGGATGCGCTCGAGCAACTTGGACGCGTCCAGGTGCGCGGGCAATGGCAATTGCAGGAGGATGCCGTCCATCGCCGGGTCGTCGTTGAGGCTGTCGATCAGGTCGGTCAGGGCCTGCTGGGTGGTGTCGGCAGGCAGGTCGTAGGCCTTGGAAAGAAAGCCGACCTCTTCACAGTCTTTACGCTTGTGCGAGACATAAACCTGAGAGGCAGGATCGCTGCCGACCAGGATCACCGCGAGGCCAGGCGTGCGCAAGCCTTGCTGGCTGCGCTCGGTGACTCGTTTGGCGATCTGCTGGCGCAGGCTGGCGGCGATTGATTTGCCGTCGATAAGTTGTGCAGTCATTACGCGTGATTAACCATCGAGAGGGGGAGGAAAAGTGCGCGCATTCTCGCACGCCACGGCGTGAGGGCAAAGGCGCTTGGTCCGCAAATTGGCCTAACCCCTTAAATAAAATGAATTTTTTTCAAAAAAGATTTGACGGGTTTCCAGGCCCTCTATACTATTCGTCGCACTTGTCGGGCACAGCCTAGCACTGGTTAAGAAGGTCGAGCAGAATCGTTGTTCTGCAAGGCTGGAAGCACTTAGTTTGTAATCCTCCAAGAGTACAGATTAATAAGGCGCCCGTAGCTCAGCTGGATAGAGCATCCGCCTTCTAAGCGGATGGTCGCAGGTTCGAGTCCTGCCGGGTGCGCCATTAGGCAGCTTTGGCACAAGTAGCGCTATATGGTGGGCGTAGCTCAGTTGGTAGAGCACGGGATTGTGACTCCCGTTGTCGAGGGTTCGATCCCCTTCGTCCACCCCATATTTTGAAAGGCGCCAGATTAACCGTCTGGCGCCTTTGCTTTAAGAGCTTCAAGCGCGGATGTGGTGGAATTGGTAGACACACTGGATTTAGGTTCCAGCGCCGCAAGGCGTAAGAGTTCGAGTCTCTTCATCCGCACCAATAAAGCTTTACTCGGTCTATACGCAGGGTAGGGCTCGACAAAGAAGTGGTTTGGTTTCTTTGTTAACGCAATATGGTGGGCGTAGCTCAGTTGGTAGAGCACGGGATTGTGACTCCCGTTGTCGAGGGTTCGATCCCCTTCGTCCACCCCATATTCGAAAGGCGCCAGATTTAACAGTCTGGCGCCTTTTTTGGTTTTGGCGGTTCGGATTGTCGTGGCCGCAGGTTCTGGGTCGCGATGGCGGTGCGTTTCATCGTATTTATGTGTCTCGATGATACTGCGTTGTTATCTGCCCTCACTGCGGGGTGGGCGTCAGGGAGATGAGCGACGACCCCTTCTATATATAGAAGGGGCGGCGCAGAGCCCTGGCGTGATTGGCTTTATTTGTCACCGGGGCGGGGCGCGACAGTGCCTTCGTATCGATAAATTGCCGGCTGTTTACGGGCGTATTTCCAGTAGGGTGACTTCTTGAGTTTGACCCACTAGAATGCATGCCCTTGATTGGGGTCGGAAATGGCCGGCTAACGTCTGTGCAACGAGGAATATCCATGCAAGTTTCTGTTGAAAATACTACTGCTCTCGAGCGCCGCATGAGCATCACCGTGCCGGCTGAGCGCATCGAGACTGCGGTCAACAAGCGTCTGCAGCAGACTGCCCAAAAGGCCAAGATCGCTGGTTTCCGTCCAGGCAAAGTGCCAATGAGCGAAATCAAGCGCCGTTTTGGTGCTGATGCACGCAATGAAGCCGTCGGTGACGTGATCCAGGCTTCTTTCTACGAAGCAGTGGTTGAGCAAAAGCTGAACCCGGCTGGTTCGCCTTCGATCGAACCCAAGTCCCTGGAAGCGGGCAAGGACCTGGAATACGTTGCCGTATTCGAAGTGTTCCCCGAGTTCGAAGTGGCCGGTTTCGACGGTATCGCTATCGAGCGCCTGAGCGCCGAAGTGGCTGATTCGGACCTGGACAACATGCTGGAAATCCTGCGCAAGCAGAACACCCGTTTCGAAGTGGTCGACCGTGCTGCCCAGAACGAAGACCAGTTGAACATCGATTTCGTTGGCAAGGTTGACGGCGAAGCATTCGCTGGCGGCTCCGCCAAGGGTACTCAGCTGGTGCTGGGTTCCAACCGCATGATTCCTGGCTTCGAAGACGGCCTGGTTGGCGCCAAGGCTGGCGAAGAGCGGGTCCTGAACCTGGAATTCCCTGCTGACTACCAGAACCTGGACCTGGCTGGCAAAGCCGCCGAGTTCACCGTGACCGTCAACAGCGTTTCCGAGCCTAAGCTGCCAGAGCTGAACGAAGAATTCTTCAATCAGTTCGGCATCAAGGAAACCGGTATCGAAGGCTTCCGCACCGAAGTTCGCAAGAACATGGAGCGCGAGCTGCGCCAGGCTATCAAGTCCAAGGTCAAGAACCAGGTCATGGACGGTCTGCTGGCCTCCAACCCGATCGAAGTGCCTAAGGCCCTACTGTCCAACGAAGTGGATCGCCTGCGCGTACAGGCTGTCCAGCAGTTCGGCGGCAACATCAAGCCAGACCAGCTGCCGGCCGAGCTGTTCGAAGAGCAAGCCAAGCGCCGTGTGGTGCTGGGTCTGATCGTGGCTGAAGTGGTCAAGCAGTTCGACCTCAAGCCTGACGAAGATCGCGTCCGCGAAATGATCCAGGAAATGGCTTCGGCCTACCAGGAGCCTGAGCAGGTCGTGGCCTGGTACTACAAGAACGACCAGCAGCTGAACGAAGTACGTTCGGTTGTGCTGGAAGAACAAGTTGTGGATACTGTTCTGCAGAAGGCTAAGGTGACCGATAAAGCGGTCTCTTACGAAGAAGCAGTCAAGCCGGCGGAAGCAGCACAAGCCGACTGATTGTCCAACTCGTTGGAAATTCAACCATAAGCCAGCCTCGCGCTGGCTTATGCGTTTTCAAGACATGACTATTTGGGAGTAACTGCAGAGCATGTTCCGTAATTCCTATATTCAGCAGAACTCTGATATCCAGGCCGCAGGCGGCCTGGTCCCGATGGTTGTCGAGCAGTCCGCTCGTGGTGAACGCGCCTACGACATCTACTCGCGCCTGCTCAAGGAGCGAGTGATCTTTCTGGTGGGCCCGGTAGAGGACTACATGGCCAACCTGATCTGTGCGCAACTGCTGTTCCTTGAAGCGGAAAACCCGGACAAGGACATCCATCTCTACATCAACTCGCCGGGCGGTTCGGTGACAGCGGGCATGTCGATCTACGACACCATGCAGTTCATCAAGCCGAACGTATCGACTACCTGCATTGGCCAGGCCTGCAGCATGGGCGCGTTCCTGCTGACCGCAGGTGCCGAGGGCAAGCGTTACTGCCTGCCGAACTCGCGCGTGATGATTCACCAGCCACTGGGCGGTTTCCAGGGCCAGGCGTCGGACATCGAAATCCACGCCAAGGAAATCCTCTTCATCCGCGAACGTCTCAACACGCTGATGGCCAAGCACAGCGGGCACACCCTGGAAGAAATCGAGCGCGACACCAACCGTGACAACTTCATGAGCGCCGAAGCCGCACGTGAATATGGGTTGATCGACGCAGTGATCGAAAAGCGCCCCGCTTAATATAAGCCGCTCAAAATAGGGCTGGTCGGGTTTCCCGATCATCTGCGGGCTTGAAAAAGCCCGCATAAGCCTTCATCTTGTGTTGCAAGCCTATCGGATTTGGATCGAACGAATGACTGACACCCGCAACGGCGAGGACAACGGCAAGCTGCTCTATTGCTCCTTCTGTGGCAAAAGCCAGCATGAAGTGCGCAAATTGATTGCCGGCCCCTCGGTCTTTATCTGCGACGAGTGCGTCGACCTGTGCAATGACATCATCCGTGAGGAGGTGCAGGAAGCCCAGGCCGAAAGCAGCGCGCATAAATTGCCTTCGCCTAAAGAAATCAGCGGCATCCTTGATCAGTATGTGATTGGTCAAGAGCGTGCAAAGAAGGTTCTGGCCGTAGCGGTATACAACCACTACAAGCGCTTGAACCAGCGTGACAAGAAAGGCGACGAAGTCGAACTCGGCAAGAGCAACATCTTGCTGATCGGTCCTACAGGCTCGGGTAAGACCCTGCTTGCAGAAACCCTCGCTCGCCTGCTGAACGTTCCGTTCACCATCGCTGACGCCACCACCCTCACCGAGGCTGGCTACGTGGGCGAAGATGTCGAGAACATCATTCAGAAACTGCTGCAGAAGTGCGACTACGACGTAGAGAAGGCCCAGATGGGTATTGTCTACATCGACGAAATCGACAAGATCTCGCGCAAGTCCGACAACCCGTCGATCACTCGGGACGTTTCCGGTGAAGGCGTGCAGCAGGCCCTGTTGAAACTGATCGAAGGCACGGTTGCTTCCGTACCGCCACAAGGCGGCCGCAAGCACCCGCAGCAGGAATTCCTTCAGGTTGATACGCGCAACATCCTGTTTATCTGTGGCGGTGCATTCTCCGGCCTGGAGAAGGTTATTCAGCAACGGTCTACCCGTGGCGGCATCGGTTTCAGTGCAGAAGTGCGCAGCAAGGAAGAAGGCAAGAAGGTGGGCGAGTCCCTGCGTGAAGTCGAGCCTGACGATCTGGTCAAGTTCGGTCTGATCCCGGAATTCGTTGGTCGTCTGCCGGTCCTGGCCACGTTGGACGAGTTGGATGAGGCGGCTCTGATTCAGATCCTCACCGAACCGAAAAACGCCCTGACCAAGCAATACGCCAAGCTGTTCGAGATGGAAGGTGTGGACCTCGAGTTCCGTACCGACGCGCTCAAATCGGTGGCCAAGCGGGCACTGGAGCGCAAGACCGGTGCACGTGGCCTGCGTTCGATCCTCGAAGGTGTATTGCTCGACACCATGTACGAAATCCCCTCGCAGTCCGAGGTGAGTAAAGTGGTGATCGACGAAAGCGTTATAGAAGGTAAGTCCAAGCCACTGTATATCTACGAAAACAGTGAGCCGACTGCCAAGGCTGCGCCAGACGCGTAAGCGTTTCGCAGTTTTGGTACAAACGAAGGGGCCTCTAGGGGCTCCTTTGTTTTTCATAAGGATTTTTACTGCGTGTAACTGCCAGCATTGAGCTTGTTTTTTTTACACGCAGCCCCCATCTTGGTTTCAAGCTTATTTTTCAACTGTCATAGAGGCGAAATCATGAAGACAACCATCGAATTGCCTCTCCTGCCGTTGCGTGATGTCGTCGTCTATCCGCACATGGTTATCCCGCTGTTCGTGGGGCGCGAGAAGTCTATCGAAGCCCTCGAGGCCGCGATGACGGGCGACAAGCAGATCCTGCTGTTGGCCCAGAAAAATCCTGCCGATGATGATCCAGGCGAAGATGCCCTGTATCGCGTCGGCACCATTGCCACTGTCCTGCAACTGCTCAAGCTGCCCGATGGCACCGTCAAGGTGCTGGTGGAAGGCGAGCAGCGCGGTGCGGTAGAGCGTTTCATGGAGGTGGACGGCCACCTGCGCGCCGAAGTGGTGCTGATCGACGAAGTCGAGGCCCCTGAGCGCGAGTCCGAAGTGTTTGTGCGCAGCCTGCTCTCGCAGTTCGAGCAGTACGTGCAGTTGGGCAAGAAAGTCCCGGCTGAAGTCCTGTCTTCCCTCAATAGCATCGATGAGCCAAGCCGCCTGGTCGACACCATGGCCGCGCACATGGCGCTGAAGATCGAGCAGAAGCAGGACATCCTCGAAATCATTGACCTGTCGGCCCGTGTCGAACACGTGCTGGCGTTGCTGGATGCCGAGATCGACCTGCTCCAGGTCGAGAAGCGCATCCGGGGTCGGGTCAAAAAACAAATGGAGCGCAGCCAGCGCGAGTACTACCTGAATGAGCAGATGAAGGCCATTCAGAAGGAGCTCGGCGACAGCGAGGAAGGCCACAACGAAATCGAAGAGCTGAAAAAGCGCATCGATGCTGCCGGCCTGCCGAAAGACGCCCTGGCCAAAGCCACCGCCGAGTTGAACAAGCTCAAGCAAATGTCGCCGATGTCGGCCGAAGCCACCGTGGTGCGCTCGTACATCGACTGGCTGGTGCAGGTGCCGTGGAAGGCCCAGACCAAGGTACGCCTGGACCTGGCCCGTGCCGAAGATATCCTTGATGCCGACCACTATGGCCTTGAAGAAGTCAAAGAGCGCATCCTCGAATACCTCGCCGTGCAGAAGCGCGTGAAGAAGATTCGTGGCCCGGTGTTGTGCCTGGTTGGCCCGCCTGGGGTAGGTAAAACCTCCCTGGCCGAGTCCATCGCCAATGCCACCAACCGTAAATTCGTGCGCATGGCCCTCGGTGGTGTGCGCGATGAGGCGGAAATTCGTGGCCATCGCCGGACTTACATCGGTTCGATGCCAGGAAGATTGATTCAAAAAATGACAAAGGTGGGTGTGCGCAACCCGCTGTTCCTGCTCGATGAAATCGACAAAATGGGCAGCGACATGCGTGGCGATCCGGCATCGGCCTTGCTGGAAGTGCTCGACCCTGAGCAGAACCACAATTTCAACGACCATTACCTGGAGGTCGACTACGACCTGTCCGACGTAATGTTCCTGTGCACCTCCAACTCCATGAACATCCCGCCGGCATTGCTGGACCGGATGGAGGTGATTCGTCTGCCGGGTTACACCGAAGACGAGAAGATCAATATCGCCGTCAAATACCTCGCGCCCAAGCAGATTTCGGCCAATGGCCTGAAGAAGGGCGAGATCGAATTCGACGTCGAGTCGATCCGCGACATCGTGCGCTACTACACTCGCGAGGCCGGTGTCCGGGGCCTTGAGCGCCAGATCGCGAAGATTTGCCGCAAGGCGGTCAAGGAGCACGCGCTGGAAAAACGCTTCTCGGTGAAGGTCTCGGCCGACGCTCTTGAGCACTTCCTGGGTGTGCGTAAATTCCGTTACGGCCTGGCAGAACAGCAGGATCAGGTAGGGCAGGTGACTGGCCTGGCGTGGACCCAGGTGGGCGGCGAATTGCTGACCATCGAAGCTGCGGTGATCCCCGGCAAGGGCCAGTTGATCAAGACCGGCTCCCTCGGTGACGTGATGGTCGAATCCATTACCGCCGCGCAGACCGTGGTGCGCAGCCGCGCCAGGAGCCTGGGGATCCCCCTGGACTTCCACGAGAAGCACGACACCCACATCCACATGCCGGAAGGGGCTACACCGAAGGATGGTCCGAGCGCTGGCGTAGGCATGTGCACGGCCCTGGTTTCGGCATTGACCGGCATACCGGTGCGCGCCGATGTTGCGATGACCGGGGAAATCACCCTGCGTGGCCAGGTATTGGCCATTGGTGGCCTGAAAGAGAAATTGCTGGCTGCACACCGCGGTGGCATCAAGACTGTGATCATTCCTGAAGAGAATGTTCGCGACTTGAAGGAAATTCCTGACAATATCAAGCAGGATCTTCAGATTAAACCGGTTAAATGGATTGACGAGGTCCTGCAAATTGCGCTGCAATACGCGCCGGAGCCCTTGCCGGATGTGGTTCCGGAGATAGTTGCAAAGGACGAAAAACGAGAGTCTGATTCCAAGGAAAGAATTAGCACGCATTAATGTGAATAAGCCTGGGGGCTTCCTTGACAGCTTTTTAGAGCCCTTGTTATAAAGCGGCTCTTAAGTGTCTGTAGGCCATTCAGCACTGGTTTTTGCTGTTTACCAAAAAACTTAGAATCATACTCAATAGATATATAAGGGGACTTAGAGTGAACAAGTCGGAACTGATTGATGCTATCGCTGCATCCGCTGATATCCCGAAAGCTGCTGCCGGCCGTGCGCTGGATGCAGTAATCGAATCCGTCACTGGCGCTCTGAAGGCCGGCGACTCCGTGGTACTGGTAGGCTTCGGTACTTTCTCTGTGACTGACCGCCCAGCTCGCACTGGCCGTAACCCACAGACTGGCAAAGCACTGCAAATCGCTGCTGCCAAGAAACCAGGTTTCAAAGCCGGTAAAGCCCTGAAAGAAGCGGTTAACTAAGCTTCGATCAAGCCTTTGCTACCCGGGTCGGACGCAGGTCTGGCCTGGCAGCGGAGCGAAAGCTGACCCAAGTATCCATCGGGTCGCCAAGCCGGGGGTGTAGATTCAACCCCCCGTCCGCTCCGCCAGTTACGAGAAGGCGCATCCTCGGATGCGCCTTTCTTCTATCCGGACTCTACCCACGCTCCACGGTTGCCAATTTTTGAAGTTCAACCGTTTCTGGGGGACGCATGCTGCAAAATATCAGGGACAATTCACAAGGCTGGATTGCCAAGACCATTATCGGGATCATCGTCGCATTGATGGCGTTCACCGGTATCGAGGCCATTTTCCAGGCTTCGACCAACACCAAGCAGGACGTGGCCAAGGTCAACGGTGAAGAAATCACCCAGACTGAACTGAGCCAGGCCGTCGACATGCAACGTCGCCAGCTGATGCAACAGCTGGGCAAGGATTTCGATGCTTCACTGCTGGACGAAAAACTGCTGCGCGAAGCGGCCCTCAAGGGCCTGATCGATCGCAAGCTGCTGCTGCAAGGCGCTGCCGACTCCAAGTTTGGCTTCTCTGAAGCTGCACTGGACCAGGTGATCCTGCAGACGCCGGAATTCCAGGTGGACGGCAAGTTCAACGCCGAACGCTTTGACCAGGTGATCCGTCAGCTGGGCTACAGCCGTCTGCAGTTCCGTCAGATGCTGACCCAGGAAATGCTGATCGGCCAGGTGCGCGCAGGCATCGCCGGCAGCGGTTTCGTGACCGACGCCGAAGTGCTGGCATTCGCCCGTCTGGAAAAACAGACCCGCGATTTCGCTACCGTCAATATCAAGGCCAACCCTGCGGCGGTGAAACTCACCGACGACGAGGTCAAGGCTTACTATGACCAGCACGCCAAGGAGTTCATGACCCCGGACCAGGTGGTCATTGACTACCTGGAACTGAAGAAGTCTTCCTTCTTCGACCAGGTCAGCGTCAAGGACGATGAACTGCAGGCTGCCTATCAGAAAGAAACCGCCAACCTCGCTGAACAGCGTCGTGCCGCGCACATCCTGATTGAAGTCAACGACAAGGTCACCGACGCGCAAGCCAAGGCCAAGATCGAAGAAATCCAGGCACGCCTGGCCAAGGGTGAGAAGTTCGAGGCCCTGGCCAAGGAGTTCTCCCAGGATCCAGGTTCGGCCAACAATGGCGGCGATCTGGGCTTTGCCGGCCCTGGCGTCTACGACCCTGACTTCGAAGCTGCCTTGTACGCGTTGAACAAAGACCAGGTTTCGGCGCCGGTGCGCAGCACCTTCGGTTGGCATTTGATCAAGCTGTTGGGCGTTGAAGCACCGCAAGTGCCGACGTTTGCCAGCCTGAAAGACAAGCTGACCCGCGAGCTCAAGACCCAACAGGTCGAGCAGCGTTTTGTCGAAGCAACCAAGCAATTGGAAGATGCGGCATTCGAAGCCTCCGACCTGGCCCAACCAGCATCGGACCTGAAGCTGACCGTACACACCTCCGCGCCGTTTGGCCGTGAAGGTGGTGACGGTGTCGCGGCCAACCGCGCCGTGGTCACCGCTGCGTTCAGCCCGGAAGTGCTGGATGAGGGTGCCAACAGCAGCGCCATCGAGCTGGACCCGGAAACCATCATCGTGCTGCGTGCCAAAGAGCACCGCAAACCGGCGCAACTGCCGCTGGAAAGCGTTGCTGCGGCGATTCGCACACAGATGGCCAAGGAGCGCGCCAGCGCGGCTGCCAAGACTCACGCTGACGAACTGATCGCCAGCCTGCGTGATGGCAAGACCCCGCTGAACCAGCCGGTCGACGGCCAGGCCTGGAAAGTCACTGAAGCGGCTACCCGTAGCCAGGAAGCGATTGACCCGGCCGTGCTGCAAGCCCTGTTCCGCATGCCCAAGCCTGCGGCCAAGGACAAGCCGACCTTCACCACCGTGACCCTGGCTGATGGCAGCCTGGTGATCGTGCGCTTGAACGGCGTCAACGAAGCGGCCGCCCCAACGGACGAAGAAAAGGCGCAATACCGCCGCTTCCTCGCTTCCCGTGTCGGCCAGCAGGACTTTGCGGCGTACCGCAAGCAGTTGGAAACCAAGGCTGATATCAAGAAGTACTGATGTCGCTTTGAACAAGAAGCCCCCGGCCTGAAAAGACCGGGGGCTTTTTTATGTGTGCGCTAGACTGGGTACTCGGTATCGTCGACCCAGGAGTTCCAAGCGTGTTGATTCAAGGAATGGATGGCTTGCTGATCCGCCGCGCCAGCGTGGCGGATGTTCCTGCGGTGCTGCAGGTGTTCGACGAGGTGATCGCCTGGTTCGTTGGCAGGGGCAATACCCATCAGTGGGGCACCGAGCCCTGGTCGGGGTCGCCCCGGCGGGTCGCGCAAGTGGCTGAAGCCTGCGCGTTGCCCGGGGCCTGGGTTGTCGAGGACCCCGAGGGGCATCTCCGAGGAGCGCTGGTGGTGGGCGATCCCATGCCTTATGTACCTTCGGCGACTGAGCCCGAGGTGTATGTGCGCCTGTTGATTGCCGCGCGTGACCCGAGTGTTCGCGGCCTTGGCCGGCGCATGATGGCCTTTGCCGATGACCAGGCCCGCGCAGCAGGAGTCACGCGCTTGCGTGTGGACTGCTACGGCGGCGGGACAGGGGATCTGGTGCGTTTTTATGAGTCCTGTGGCTACCAGCGCATTTCAACGTTCGACTTGGCGGGGTGGCCGGGCCAACTGCTGGGGCGCCGTCTGTGATGCACCGGCCCAGGCCAGCAGCATCAGAAGCACAACCGCCCATGGAAAGGCCGTGACGCCCCAACCTTGAAGCAATACGCCACCCGCCAGGCCGCCACCGGCTATCCCCAGGTTCCACACGGTCACCAGCATGGATTGTGCGGCATCCGCCGACTTGCCCGCCGATTGGGCCAGTGCGGTTTGCAGCAATGCCGGCAAACCGCCGAACGCCAGGCCCCATAACGTCACGGCGATATAGATGACTGCCGGCACATTGATCCACAACGCCAGCGCAAGGGCGATCAGGCCAAACAGCGCACAACTGATCAGCAGCAAGGCGCGCAACCACCGGTCAATCAATACACCTGCCAGCCAGATGCTCAGCACTGCCGCGAGGCCGAACACCAGCAGTACTCGGTCAACGTCCGCATCGACCCCTGCGGGCACCAGCAACGGGGCGATGTAGGTGTACAGAATGTTGTGGGCCAGCACGTAGGTAAACGTCACCCATAGCACCGGACGAATGCCCGGCAGGTTCAGCACCTGGCGCAGCCCCAGGCGTTTATCCGCCCGTTCGCCGGCAAAGTCCGGCAGTTGCCAGCGTGCCCAGGCGAGCAGCACCAGGGTCAGCCCGGTCATGATCGCAAAGCTCAAGCGCCAGCCAACGGCGGTGCCGAGGAAGGTGCCCGCAGGTACACCCAGCGACAGCGCCAGGGGTGCACCCAGCATCGCCACGGCAATGGCGCGACCTTGCAGGTGTGGCGCCACCATTCGGCTCGCATAACCCGCCAGCAACGCCCACAGCAACCCGGCGAAGACCCCGGCAAAAAAGCGCGCCACCAGGGTCAACCCGTAATGGCTGGACAGCGCGGTTACGCTATTGACCAAGGCAAAGCCGCCAATGGCCAGCAGCAACAACGGCCGCCTGCGCCAGCCGCGGGTCAGCAGCGTCAGCGGGATGGCTGCCAGCAGGGAGCCAAGGGCGTAGAGGGTAACCAATTGGCCGACCAAGGCGGGCGACACGCCCAGGCCGTCGCCCATCTGCGGCAGAAGCCCGGCGGGCATGGCTTCGGTGAGGATGGTAATAAAGCCGGCGCTGGCCAGGGCCATTAGACCGCCCAAGGGTAAAGAATCCCGTTGGGCTGATGCGGTGAGTGAAGGGCTGCTGCTCATGACGTTTTATCCAGGTAAAAGGGCAAGCAGGCAGAGTAGGGGGCTGTGGTTGACGGAAAAACAGGCTAAGGTTCCGAACTTATCGGACGCGGATGTCCGTAATTGGAGGCAGATCATGGACAGCTTGGGCAGCCTGTCGGTATTTGTGCAGGTGGCGCAGACGCTCAGCTTCACCGCCGCCGGCCGCGTGCTGGGGGTGTCGTCGTCGGCCGTGGGCAAAAGCATTGCGCGGATGGAAGAGCGCCTGGGCGTGCGGCTGTTTCACCGCAGCACGCGCAGTATCACCTTGACCAGTGAAGGTGCACTGTTCCTTGAGCGCTCGCGGCGGATTCTCGCTGAGGTGGAAGCGGCCGAGCAGGAGCTGACGGACGCCGCTGCAACGCCACGGGGCAAGTTGCGCATCAGTGTGCCGCAGGTGCGCGGCTTGTTGATGCCGGTGCTCAGTGACTTTATGCGCACCTACCCGGAGATCGAGCTGGACGTGGATTTTTCCGACCGCATGGTGGACGTGATCGAGGAAGGTTTCGATGCGGTGATTCGCACGGGCAAGCCGGAAGATTCGCGCTTGATGGCGCGTCATCTGGGCCACTACCAGTTGGTACTCGTCGCCACGCCGGGCTACTTCGCCCAACACGGCACGCCGCAGCAACCACAGGACCTCAATGGCCACGCCTGCCTGCGCCACAAGTTCTGCGCCACGGGCAAGCTCGAGCCCTGGCCGTTGCGCCTTGCCCCGGGGGCTGCGGAACCGCTGTTGCGTACGCCGCTGGTCAGCACCACCATCGAGTCCCTCAAGCATGTGGTGCTCGAGGGCTTGGGCATTGCCTGCCTGCCGGACTACATGGTCAACCAGGCCGTGGACGAAGGGCGCTTGCAACGGGTGCTGGATGATGACCTGGAGCATCGGGGCAATTTCTGGATATTGTGGCCCGGTCGCCATACCTCGGCCAAGCTCCGCGTATTTATTGACCATATGTGCGCCGGGCTTTTCCCTGCAGGCCCCGGCGCGTAACACTGTGACGTTTTACCGACAGGAATGCGCGCGCCAAGGCCTCGTTCTGTTGCACAATACCGCCCAGACCGTTTTCCTCAGGATTATCAATGTCGACATCATTCCACTTGCGTAGCCTCGGGCTGGCGCTGGTGCTGGCGGGCGCCGCGGGCTGCTCGTCACCCAAGACCGCTATTTATGAACATGAGAACTTCGACGACTCCGGTACATTTTCCCGGGATTACCCGGTTACCGATGTAGCGGCGTGCGAGGCCGCGCGGCGCGCCTTGCTGAGCCAGGGCTACATCATCACCAGCAGCGATCCGAAACTGGTCGTGGGTAACAAGAGCTTCCAGCAGACCGGCGAAACGCACCTGCAGATCAGCTTCAACGTGGTGTGCGCCGATGATGGCAAAGGCAAGAACCACTCGACGATGTTCGCCAATGCCCTGCAGGATCGTTATGCGCTGAAGAAGGTCAACAACTCCGCGAGCCTGGGCGTGGGCGTGCTGGGGTCGGTGTCGATGCCGATCGGCTCTACCGATGACTCGATGGTGAAGGTGGCCAGTGAGACGGTGTCCGCGCCGAAGTTCTACGACCGTTACTTTGCGTTGGTGGATGTGTTCCTGCCACAGGAAGTGAAGAAGGCCGAGCATATCCCCGAGCAGCCCAATGCCGACCTCGGTGTGCCGGAGCCGAAGGCCGCACCGGCTGCAGAGAAAGTCGAGGCGCCGAAGGAAGAGCCTGCCGCACCGGCTGCCTCGGAGCCGGTTGTGCCCGCGCCTGAGGCTGCACCGATTGCGCCGCAGGCCGAGCCCGCACCCGCTGCCACCACGCCGGACCTGCCGCCGCCGACAGAAGCGATTCCGCCCCTGCCGACGCCTGCGCAGTAAATCAAACCGCTACGGGGTCGGCCTTGTCGACGTTGATCCCGTAGCGTTTGATCGCTTCACTGACCTTGTCGCGACCGATCACGCCGTCATCCGCCAGTGCCTTCAGGGCAGCCAGGGCGATGTAGTGGCGATCCACCTCAAAGAACGCGCGCAAGGCTTCCCGGGTGTCTGATTGCCCGAAACCATCAGTGCCCAGTGCGACAAAGCGTCGGCCCGGCACGAACGGACGGATCTGATCGGCGAACAGCTTCACGTAATCCGTCGCCACCACCACCGGTCCCGTTTGCCCGGCCAGGCATTGCTCGACGTAGCTCTCGCGTGGCTCACGCTCGGGGTGCAACAGGTTCCAGCGCTCCACCGCGTGCCCGTCACGGCGCAATTCGGTCAGGCTGGTTACGCTCCATACATTGCATTGCACGGCAAAGTCGTTGGCGAGCAGGTCGGCGGCGGCGATCACTTCGCGCAGGATCGAACCACTGCCCATCAGTTGCACCTTGGCGTGCTGGCTGCCGCTCAGGCGGTACATGCCTTTAACAATGCCATCCTCCATACCTTCGGGCATTGCCGGGTGCGGGTAGTTTTCGTTGAGCAGGGTGATGTAGTAGTAAATATCCTCCTGTTCGACATACATACGCCGCATGCCTTCGCGAATAATCACCGCCAGTTCGTAGGCAAAGGTCGGGTCATAGGACACGCAGCACGGAATCACCGACGACAGGATATGGCTATGGCCATCGTCATGCTGCAGGCCTTCGCCCATCAACGTGGTGCGCCCGGCCGTGGCACCCAGCAGGAAACCACGTGCCCGTGCATCGCCCGCTGCCCAGGCCAGGTCGCCGACGCGCTGGAAGCCGAACATCGAATAGAAGATGTAGAACGGCACGGTCATCAGGCCGTGATTGCTGTAGGACGTACTCGCCGCTATCCACGAGGAAATGGCCCCGGACTCATTCAGGCCTTCCTGCATGATCTGTCCGTCCTTGCTCTCCTTGTAATAGCTCAGTTGCCCGGAGTCCTGTGGGGTGTAGAGCTGGCCGACGGCAGAGTGGATACCGATCTGACGGAACAGGCTTTCCATGCCGAAGGTGCGTGATTCGTCCGGCACGATGGGCACGATCAGCTTGCCCAGGTGCGGGTCTTTCAGCAGGGTGCCGAGGATGCGCACGAAGGCCATGGTGGTTGATATCGCGCGCTCGCCAGTGTCCTTGAGCTGAGTGGCGAAGGCGCTCAGTTCGGGGATCTGCAACGGTTCGACCGCCGTGTGGCGCGCGGGTACATAGCCGCCCAGGGCCTGGCGACGCGCGGCGAAGTAACGGGCTTCTTCGCTGTCGGCGGTGGGCTTGAGGTACGGAATTTCAGCGAGTTGCTCATCGGGCACTTCCAGGCCGAAGCGGTCGCGGAAGGCTTTGACGGCATCGGCGCCCATCTTTTTCAGTTGGTGATTGATGTTCTGGCCTTCGCCGGCTTCGCCCATGCCAAAGCCCTTGACGGTCTTTGCCAGGATCACCGTTGGTTGGCCGCTGTGGCGTACGGCGGCAGCATAGGCGTTGTAGACCTTGTCCGGGTCATGGCCGCCCCGTGAGAGTTTCCAGATATCGTCGTCGGACAGGTCTGCAACCAGTGCCAGCAACTCCGGGTATTTGCCGAAGAAATGTTCGCGCACATAGGCGCCGTTCTGGGATTTGTAGTTCTGGTAGTCACCGTCCACGCACTCCATCATGCGCTGGCGCAGCAGGCCGCCGGTGTCTTTTTCCAGCAGCGCATCCCAGCCACCGCCCCAGATCACTTTGATCACATTCCAGCCGGCGGCGCGGTACAGGCTTTCGAACTCCTGGATCACCTTGGCATTGCCGCGTACCGGGCCGTCCAGACGTTGCAGGTTGCAGTTGACCACGAAGATCAGGTTGTCGAGTTTCTCGCGCCCGGCCAGGGAAATGGCGGCCAGGGATTCCGGCTGGTCCATTTCGCCATCACCGAGGAATGCCCAGACCTTGCGGCCCTGGTGTTGCTTGAGGTCACGAAACTCCAGGTAGCGCATAAAGCGCGCCTGGTAGGCCGCCGTGATCGGCCCGAGGCCCATGGACACGGTGGGGAATTGCCAGAAGTCCGGCATCAGCCGTGGGTGGGGGTAGGACGAAATGCCCTCGCCACCGGCTTCGCGGCGGAAGTTATCCAGTTGTGCTTCGCTGATGCGGCCTTCGAGGTAGGCACGGCCGTAGATGCCTGGCGAGGAGTGGCCCTGGATGTACACCAGGTCGCCGTCGAAGTTGTCGGTGCGGCCACGGAAGAAGTGGTCGAAACCTACGTCGTACAGCACAGCGGCTGACGCATAAGTGGCGATATGCCCACCCACACCGGAGTGTTTGCCTGCACGCAATACCATGGCCATGGCGTTCCAGCGGATAAACGCGTTGATACGGCGTTCGATGACCAGGTTGCCGGGGTAGGGCAACTGGCGTTCCACCGGGATGGTGTTGACGTAAGGCGTGGTCACCCGCCCGTAGAAATCACCATGCCGCGCCACGTCGAAATCCAGCAACTGATCGATCAGGTAATGGGCGCGCGGGCGACCTTCGGTGGACAGCACCGATTCGATGGACTCCAGCCACTCGCGGGTTTCCTGTGGATCGACGTCGCGTCTGACTACGTTATTCGGGGTCATGTGAGGCTCCAGGGTCGGCGGATTTCAAGTGGCGGGCTCCTTGTGGGAACGTCGTCAAAGTTGTTGCAATTGCAACTACATGGCCGAATCTAGCGCGGGATGAGCTACTATTGCAACCTTCTTGAAATCCGCCGGATGGTGTTGCATGTCGTCGAAAGAGCCTGATGTATGGTTCCGTTTTGTCAGGGCCCACAGGACGGTCATCCGTGAAATCGAGCGCCGCCTGGCGGCCGCCGACTTGCCGCCTTACGCCTGGTACGATGCACTGTGGGGCCTTGAAAGCGGCTCCGAAGGCACCCGCCGCATGCACGAATTGGCCGATGTGCTGGCCATCGAGCGCTATAACCTCACGCGCCTGGTAGACCGCCTGGAAAAGGACGGCCTGGTGCTGCGTTCACGCTCCGACGGCGATGGCCGCGCCGCATTTGCGTCGATCACCGATGCCGGCCGGGCGTTGCGTAAAAAAATGTGGAAGATCTACGAAAGTACGGTGGACGAGTTGTTCCTGTCGCAGATCGAACCGCAGCAGCGCCAGGCGTTTGCCGAGGCGTTGGAGCGTGCCGCCGGGATGGCGGTGGAGGCGGGTGTTCAAACCCGTGGTCGACGCAGGTCTGAAACTTGATGCAGATCGAATGTGGGAGGGGGCTTGCTCCCGATAGCGGTGGGTCAGTGACAGATGTGTTGACTGACACCCAGCTATCGGGGGCAAGCCCCCTCCCACATTGGAATGCTTCCCGTCCATTTCCGTACATCCCTGATTGCAATCGCGCCTCAAAACCCCGGTGCTAAATCCGCACAACGCTGCTACGTTTAATCCTGGAGTGCAGGAACGTCATGACGTCGACATTTTTTCGTCATCACGGCACTTTAGGCTGGCTGTGCAGGTCATTTATCTGCAGCCGCTTTTAATTCATAACAAGGAGCCCACCATGGACGAATACCAGGAAGAACTGCTGGAGTACCAGGCCTTTGAACTGGATCCTCTGGATCCGGCCGATGACGCCACCGAGCTGTAAGACCGACTTCAGGCGGAATGCCGCTGACTGCGGCGAAATTCCCCTGGGGTCTGGTTGTTCCATCGCCTGAACGCCCGTTGAAACGCCTGGGCCGAGGCAAAACCGAGCAAGTAGGCGATTTCGCCGAATGCCAGTTCCGTATCGCGAATGTAGGTCATGGCCAGGTCGCGGCGGGTATCGTTGAGAATCGCGCGAAACTGTGTGCCTTCTTCGGCCAGTTTGCGGCGCAGTGTCCAGGTCGGCAGCTTCAAGCGTGCCGCCACTTCTTCCAGGTCGGGTTCCCGGCCGCCATTGAGCATCGGCCCGAGCAACCGGGTAATGCGCTCGCGCAGGCTGCGGGTGCGGGTCAACTGCTCCAGTTCCCGTTCACACAGTTGCAGCAACAGGTGCCAGGTACTCGGACAATGCTGCGGGTTGCGCAGGGCCAGGGTTTGCTGGCTCAGGCGCAGTTGATTGGCGTCGGCGCCGAACTGGATCGGGCCATCGCCCAGCACCGCGTACTGTTCGCTGTAGTCCGGCGCTTCAAACTCGATTTCAATCCGCTGCGCCTGCACCGTTTGCTGGGCCAGGCTCGACAGTTGCTGCAGCCAGCCGGCGATGATCGAGTCCACCACGAAGCGGTTGTAGGCGTTATAGGGGCTGATGGAATAGAAACGCAGCCAGGCGCCTTCGGCGTCCTCGTGAAAACTTGATTGGCCGCGATAGTTGGAGCCGTACAGCGCCTCGAAGCGGGTCAGGGTGCGCGCCGCCTCACGTACGTTGGGTGCCTGGGCGGCGGTGACCCCGGCCAGCCCGGCCTGGCTCAGGCGGCTGAGCTGGCCCATGCGCAGGCCCAGGCCGGGGTCGCCGGTGAGTTGGATGGCCGCATGGCCCAGGCGCATATAACGGGGGATCGACAAGCGTGCACCCGCTTCGGCGAGGCGCGCGGGGTCGAGGCCGTATTGCAGCAGCAGCGGTTGCGGGTCGAGGCCGTGGCTGTGGATCGCGTCGGCCAGAGTGTGCACGAAGCCCACCGACAAATCACCCAGGCGCACCGGCTTCACGGGGTTACAGCCAGATATTCAGCAGGCGCGCACCACGGGCGTCGCCGTCGGCGCTGATCTGCCCGTAGCTGCTGAGAAAGCTGTGCCCGGCCGTGCCCAGGTCCCAGAACTGCCCACGCAGGAATACGCTCATGCCAGCGGTTGCCTGGCTGACGGGTTGCTGGCTGATCAGCGTCAGGCGCCGCCAGGCCTCACCTTCGCTGAGTTCTTCAGGCTTGAGGCTGATTTCCGGTGGCGTGGACACGCTCTTGAAGCCGCGCCATGGTCGATCCCAGGTATCGCGACCCAGCACAAAGGCCGGTACCGCAATCAGTTGCGCACCTTGCTCGTTGAGCTTGCGATAGTTGTCCGGGTACCAGCTGTCACTGCCGACCAACACGCCGAGGCGCCCGGCCGGGGTGTCGACCACGCTGACGATGTTTTCGTCACCGGGTTCGATAAAACCGCGTTCATCGTAGATCGGATAAAGCTGGCGCTGGGGATCACCGAGGGGCAATCCGTCCGCCGCGAACACCACGCTGGCGTTGTACAAGGCGCCATGGCCGACCTGCAGTTGGCCCTGGCTGACGCTGGGGTTGGGCAGGGCGATGGAGCCGGCCACCAGCGTGACGCCAAACTCCTTGGCCAGGCCGCCGAACAGCACCTGATAGTCCCGCGCCATGCCGGAGGCTTTCATGCGCAGGTAGGCGTCATCGGTGCGGTTATCGCCGGTTGCGCTGATCCAGGCACGCGCAAACAGCAGCGGGTTGCTGACCGACAGCCAGTTCATCGCATCCTTCACGTGCAGCGCCTGGTACACCTCATTTTTTTCACCGGTCAACATCAGCCAGGTGCCGATATGTTCAGGCAGCACCACGATGGTTTTTTCGTTGATCAACCCCTGGTCCCGGGCCTTTTGCAGATAGGCCGCGAGCTTCAGGTGCAGGCGTTCCAGGCTCTGGTAATCGGCGGGAAACAGCTCCGGCTGGATGCCCAGCAAGTTGCCGCGATCGGCGGGCAGGCCTTCGTTGACGGCGAGGGTGATGCGCAGGTCCGACAGGTAATGCCCCACGGGGCGCTCCTGGGTCCAGACCAGATACGCGGCGACTGCGGCAACCAGGGCCATGGAGACGGTAAAAGCGAGAAGTTTACGCATGGGGCAACAGACAACAGACCGGGTGCAGGGTTCGCGACTAGGGTAGGGCCCCGGCAGCGGCTTGCCAAGGGGCGCTGTGCATTTGGATCAATAACTTGTCAGTTTCAGTCATTGAGCCGTCGTCCACCGCCTCTTAGTCTGTGGGACATAAACCGATGGGGTGCCATTCGAGCCCTCCACGTCCCGTGATGATCCGTTGTGGAGCTGTACCATGACCGCTGCTGCCTACCCGCACCTGCTGGCCCCGTTGGACCTGGGTTTTACCACCTTGCGCAACCGCACCCTGATGGGCTCGATGCACACGGGCCTGGAAGAAAAGCCCGGTGGGTTCGAGCGCATGGCGGCCTACTTTGCCGAGCGCGCCCGTGGCGGCGTGGGCCTGATGGTCACTGGCGGCATTGGCCCGAATGATGAAGGCGGGGTGTATTCCGGCGCGGCCAAGCTCACCACCGAAGAAGAAGCGCAGAAGCACAGGATCGTCACGCAGGCCGTGCATGAGGCGGGCGGCAAGATCTGCATGCAGATCCTCCACGCCGGCCGTTATGCGTACAGCCCAAAACAGGTGGCGCCGAGTGCGATCCAGGCGCCGATCAACCCGTTCAAGCCCAAGGAGCTGGACGAGGAAGGCATCGAGAAGCAAATCCAGGATTTCGTTACCTGCTCGCTGCTGGCCCAGGTCGCCGAGTACGACGGCGTGGAAATCATGGGTTCCGAAGGTTACTTCATCAACCAGTTCCTCGCCGCCCACACCAACCACCGCACCGACCGTTGGGGCGGCAGCTACGAAAACCGTATGCGCCTGGCGGTGGAGATCGTGCGCCGCGTGCGTGAAGCGGTGGGCCCGAACTTCATCATTATCTTCCGCCTGTCGATGCTCGACCTGGTGGAAGGCGGCAGCACTTGGGAAGAAATTGTGCAGTTGGCCAAGGCCATCGAGCAGGCCGGCGCGACCATCATCAACACCGGCATCGGCTGGCACGAAGCGCGTATCCCGACCATCGCCACCAAAGTACCCCGTGGCGCGTTCAGCAAAGTCACGGCCAAATTGCGCGGTGCGGTGCAGATCCCGCTGATCACCACCAACCGCATCAACACACCGGAGATTGCCGAGCAGATCCTCGCCGAAGGCGATGCCGACATGGTCTCGATGGCGCGGCCTTTCCTCGCCGACCCCGAGTTCGTCAACAAGGCCGCCGCCGGCCGCGCCGATGAAATCAACACCTGCATCGGCTGCAACCAGGCTTGCCTGGACCACACCTTTGGCGGCAAGTTGACCACCTGCCTGGTTAACCCTCGGGCCTGCTATGAAACCGAACTCAACTATTTGCCGGTCAAGCAGGTCAAGAAAATCGCCGTGGTCGGCGCCGGTCCCGCCGGTCTGGCGGCTGCCACCGTAGCGGCTGAGCGTGGTCACCAGGTGACCTTGTTCGATTCGGCCAGTGAGATCGGCGGCCAGTTCAATATCGCCAAGCGCGTACCGGGCAAGGAAGAGTTTTTCGAGACCCTGCGCTACTTCAATCGCAAGTTGCAGACCACCCACGTCGAGCTGTGCCTCAACACCCGTGTCGACACCGCACAACTGGTGGCGGGCGGTTACGACGAGATCATCCTGGCCACCGGCATTGCGCCGCGCACGCCGGCGATTCCGGGCGTTGAAAATGCCAAAGTGCTGAGCTACCTGGACGTGATCCTCGAGCGCAAGCCGGTGGGCAAGCGCGTCGCGGTGATCGGCGCCGGCGGCATTGGTTTTGACGTGTCGGAATTCCTCGTGCATGAAGGCGTGTCTACCAGCCTCGACCGCGAAGCGTTCTGGAAAGAGTGGGGCATCGACACCCAGTTGCAAGCCCGTGGCGGTGTGGCCGGGATCAAGCCGCAACCCCATGCCCCGGCCCGTGATGTGTTCCTGTTGCAACGCAAGGCTTCCAAGGTCGGCGACGGCCTGGGCAAGACCACCGGCTGGATCCACCGTACCGGCTTGAAGAACAAGCGCGTGCAGATGCTTAACAGCGTCGAGTACCTGAAGATCGACGATGACGGCCTGCATATCCGCATCGGTGCCGAAGGTGAGCCGCAGCTGTTGGCCGTGGACAACATCGTCATCTGCGCCGGGCAAGACCCGCTGCGCGAGTTGCAGGACGGCCTGGTCGCCGCAGGGCAGAACGTGCACCTGATCGGCGGCGCCGATGTGGCGGCCGAGCTGGACGCCAAGCGCGCCATCAACCAAGGCTCACGGCTCGCCGCCGAGCTGTAAGGCGACGCAAGGGGCGGTGTTAGACTACCGCCCCTTTTTCGATGCAGATGCCGCCCGATGGGTCCTTTCGATTGGCTTCCCCATGCACCGCTTGAACCGTTAGCGCTGGAGTGGCTGAACGGCGTCGAGCTGGCCGTGCTGCGCCTGGACCGTATCGACCCACTGATCAGCGGCAATAAGTGGTTCAAGCTCACCCAACATCTGGCCCAGGCGCAGCAGGCCGGTGCCAGCGGCATCGTCAGCCTCGGCGGTGCTTACTCCAACCATCTGCACGCGCTGGCAGCGGCGGGCAAGCGCTTTGGTTTTCCCACCGTCGGCCTGTTGCGTGGTCACCCTCAAGACACCCCCACAGTCCTCGATCTGAAAGCCTTTGGCATGCATTTGCATTGGCTGGGCTATGCCGGCTACCGCGCGCGCCACGCGGAGGATTTCTGGTTGCCGTGGCGCGCGCAATATCCCGATCTTTACCCCGTGCCCGAAGGCGGCGGCGGGATGGCCGGGGCATTGGGTTGCGGGGTCTTGGTCGAGCAGGCACGCCGGCAATTGAGCACCGTGGGCTGGGCCGATTACGATGCCTGGTGGTTGGCGGCAGGCACCGGTACGACGTTGGCGGGGTTGGCGTTGGCGGAGGCGGGCGCGCATCCGGTGTATGGCGCCATGGCGGTACCGGATGATCATGGTGTGGCACAGAACGTGAGTGCCCTGGTGCAGGGTGGTTATGAATTGCTGGACGCCAGTCGGGGCGGTTTTGCCAAGGTAGATCCGCTGCTACTGGACTTTATCGAGACCGCTGAACAGGCCTGCGGTGTACCGCTGGAACCGCTCTATACCGGCAAGGCGTTGTTGGCGTTGAAGCAGCAGATCGAGGCCGGGCGGTTCGTACCCGGCACTCGCCTGATCTTCGTGCATACCGGCGGCTTGCAGGGCCGCCGAGGGTTTACAGCCTAGCACGCTTACCCGGCATCATCCGCAGCGCCGTGTTATCACGCATCACATAATGATGAAAGATCCCCGCCAACGCATGCAGCCCGATCAGCCAGTAACCGGCCTTGCCGAACCACACATGCCAGCCTTCAATCTCTTTGGCCAGCGCCTTGTTTTCAGCGATCAGCGGCGGCAACTCGATCCCATAGAACATCACCGAATGCCCCTCGGCACTGACGATCAGCCAACCGGCAATCGGCATGCCGATCATCAAGGCGTACAGCGCGAAGTGCATCAGCGTGGCCAGCAGGCTTTGCCATTGCGGCGGGGCGGGGACGATCCTCGGCGCAACCCCCAGGCTGCGCGCGAACAGGCGCAGCCACACCAGCACAAACACGGTGAGGCCGAACATAAAATGCATCTCGACGATCAACGTCCGTGCACCGCTGCCTTTGGGAAACTGTCCGCGTAACTCAATGCAGGCGTAGACCACCGCCAGTAGCACCACCATCAACCAGTGCAGCGCAATCGACATGGTGCTGTAGCGCGTATCGGAATTTTTCCACGGCATCGCTGGGTTCCTCACTCATCAGGGCGAACCTTCGTTCTTTGGCGACGAAGTCCTTTTACTGTAAGCCTGTTTTGCGCGGTTTGCCCGGTGCGATGTCGTTGTCTTGACCTCTATCAGTCGCTTTGCGGCATTTCGCCACGGGCCAGGCGCTGGTTGATGTCGGCGATGACGGCCGGCAGGTCGGTAATGGTATCGATCAGGTAATGGGGGCGGGAGCTTGCGAACATCGCTTCGATGCGCGTGCGTTCGCTGGCCAACGTGGCGCTGTCCAGGGCGCGGAACTGCGCGTAGGTCAGGCCCAGGGCATTGCCGGAGCAGGTCAGGGCCACGGTCCACATCCCGGCGCGGCGGCCTTCGAGGATGCCTGGCACGGTGTCGTCGACCTTGACGCACGCCGCCACATCGTCGATGCCCAGGGCGATCACGTTGGCGAGTGCCTGGGCTGGCCATGGGCGGCCGTTGGGCACTTCGTCGGTGGCGACCACGTGGTCGGCGACGTAGCCGTTGGTGGCGGCCAGGGCGACCACTTTGTCCATGACTTGCTTGGGATAGCCCGAGCAGGAGCCGATCTTGATGCCTTGCCCGCGCAGTTGGCCGATGGTGTCGAGGGCGCCGGGGATCAGCGCCGAGTGTTCGGCGATCTTCTCGATCTGCAACGGCATGAAGCGCTGGTAGATGGCCGTCACGTCGTCATCGGTGGGCGTGCGGCCGAATGCCTGGCGGTAGCGCTCGGCGACTTGCGGCTGGTCGCACAGGGTGCGGATATGGTCCCACTTGCCCATGCCCATCGGGCCACGGGCTTCTTCGATGGATACCTGCACATCGAATTCGGCGAAGGCCTCGACGAAAATCTGCGTGGGGGCGAAGGAGCCGAAGTCGACCACGGTGCCGGCCCAGTCGAGGATGACGGCCTGGAGGGTGTTGGGGTTTTGATAGTTCATGGTTCAGATCCTGTGGGTAAGGGGCAATCAGATGTCCGACACTTCCATTTCTTGCAGCACCTCGGCGATCGCCTTGACCGCTGCGCGCATCCCTTGCGCATCGACATGGCCGATGCAGCCCACGCGGAACGTCTCCACCTCGGTCAATTTGCCCGGGTACAGAATGAACCCCTTGGCCTTGACCCGTTCGTAGAAGTCCTTGAACTGGTAGCGCGGGTCCTGCGGTGCGTGAAAGGTCACGATGATCGGTGCCTGGATCGCCGCCGGCAGGAAGCTGCGCAGGCCCAGTGCGGCCATACCGTCGAGCAAGGCCTGGCAGTTGTCGGCATAGCGTCGGTGGCGCGCGGGCAGGCCGCCTTCTTCCTGGTATTGCAGCAGCGCTTCGTGCAGGGCGGCGACCACATGGGTCGGCGGGGTAAAGCGCCATTGGCCGGTCTTGGTCATGTAGCTGTGCTGGTCGAACAGGTCCATCGCCAGGGAATGGCAGTTGCCCTGGGCGGTGGCCAGCGCCTGTTTGTTCGCGAAGACGAAGCCCATGCCCGGCACGCCTTCCAGGCACTTACCGGACGCGGCGATCAGTGCGTCGAACGGCACCTCGCGGGCATCGATCGGCAGCGCACCGAAGGAGCTCATGGCGTCGATGATCAGGCGCTTGCCGTGGTGTTTGACGACCTCGGCGATCTGCGGCAGCGGGTTGAGAATGCCGGTGCTGGTTTCGCAGTGGATCAACGCAACGTGGGTGATGGCGCTGTCTACCGCCAGCAGGCGGTCCACATCGGCGGCGGTAGTG
Source organism: Pseudomonas sp. 1 R 17 (assembly GCF_900067035.1). Lineage (NCBI taxonomy): Bacteria > Pseudomonadati > Pseudomonadota > Gammaproteobacteria > Pseudomonadales > Pseudomonadaceae > Pseudomonas > Pseudomonas sp. 1 R 17. Next base: position 163,355 of record NZ_FKLB01000060.1, on the reverse strand, counting down.
GGCTGGTCCTCGGCGGTCTCAAAGGTGCTCAAATCACGGCCGAGCACTTCGCAGATCCTGGCCAGGCGCTTGCCGTAGGCGCCGTTGATCAGCACCAGTACCTTGCCGTCACGCGGGACCAGGGTGCCGATGGCGGCCTCGACCGCAAAGGTGCCGCTGCCTTGCAACGGCACGCAATGGTGGCTGCCTTCGCCGTGGAGAATCGCCAGCAATTGCGCGCAGACGCTGGCAGTGAGTTGGTTGAAGCGGTCATCCCATGAACCCCAGTCCACCATCATGGCCCGGCGGGTGCGGTTCGATGTGGTCAGGGGGCCAGGTGTCAGCAGGATCGGCGCGGCAGTGGTCATCTCAAGTCCTCGCAAGGCATCGGGGGTTGAAGCTACGACGCCTAAATTGCAGTTTGGCTTGTCATCAATCAAATTGTTTGTTGTTATGCGAGCTATCAGTGAGGCCGATAACCATGAACCTGTTCCAACTGCGCGCATTCGATGCCGTGGCCCGCGAGGGCAGTTTTACCCGTGCTGCCGCGCGGCTGTTCATCAGCCAACCGGCGGTGACCGGGCATATCAAGGCCCTGGAGGAGCACTACCAGATCCCGTTGCTGCGCCGCACCGCGCGGCGGGTGGAGTTGACCGAAGAGGGCGCGCGGCTGGCGGCGATCACACGGGCGATCTTTGGCCTGGTGGACGAAGCCCAGACCATGCTGGAGGCCAACCGCCAACTGCTGAGCGGGCGCCTGGAAGTCGCGGCGGACGGCCCGCACCTGGTGATGCCGATGATTGCCAGCCTGCGCGCGCGCTACCCCGGGATTACCGTCAACCTGCGCCTGGGCAATGCCCAGGAAACCCTGGCCGCGCTGTTGTCCGAGCATGCGGATGTGGCGGTGCTCACCGAAGTGGAACCGCGCAACGGTCTGCACCTGCAACCGTTGAGCGAGTCGCGGATGTGCGCATTGGTGCCGGCCAGCCACCCGTGGGCGCAGCAACCCGAGGGTATTCGCCTCGAGCAACTCAACGACATGATCATGGTGCTGCGCGAGCCCAGCTCGATCACCCGGCGTACCTTCGATGAGGCCTGCATGGCCGCGAATGTGCAGCCCAAGGTGCTGCTGGAGCTGGACAGCCGCGAGGCGGTGACCGAAGCCGTCGCCGCTGAGCTGGGGGTGGGCGTGGTCTCGGCCATGGAAGTCAGCCCCGACCCGCGGGTGCAGGCGGTGCCGATTGAGGGCGAGGGGCTGCTCAACCGGCACCTGCTCGGTTGCATGGAGCGGCGCCGTTCGTTGCGCCTGATTCAGGCGTTTTTCGAGTTGGCGCCCTGAGGGTTTTTTGGTGGAACGATGCGTTCTCGCGCTATAAACTCTGCCCCCAAAGCGCCGGCCAGTAGACGTTTCGGCGCGATGTATAGAAGAGAGTGAGTCATGGGCGCACAGTGGAAAGTCAAACATAAAGAAGCGGCATCCAATGCCAAGGGCAAGATCTTCGGCAAGCTGGTGAAAGAAATCACCATCGCCGCCCGCAACGGTGCCGACACCGCGACCAACGCCCACCTGCGTCTGGTGGTGGAACAGGCCAAAAAGGCCTCGATGCCCAAGGAAACCCTGGAACGCGCGATCAAGAAGGGCGCCGGTCTGCTCGGTGAAACCGTGCAATACCACCGCGTGACCTACGAAGGGTTCGCCCCGCACCAGGTACCGTTGATCGTCGAGTGCGTGACCGACAACATCAACCGCACCGTGGCGGAAATCCGCGTGGCGTTCCGCAAGGGGCAGCTGGGTGCTTCCGGCTCCGTGGCCTGGGATTTCAACCATGTCGGCCTGATCGAAGCCTCGCCGGACACCCCGGATGCCGATGCGGAAATGGCCGCGATCGAAGCCGGTGCGCAGGACTTTGAAGACGGCGAAGAGGAAGGCACCACCCTGTTCATCACCGAGACCACCGACCTGGACGCCGTGCAAAAAGCCCTGCCGGAACAGGGGTTCACCGTGCTGTCGGCCAAGTTGGGCTACATCTCGAAGAACCCGGTAAGTGGCCTGACCGATGAGCAGATGGCTGAAGTCGAAGCCTTCCTCGAAGGCTTGGACAACCACGACGACGTGCAGGATATGTTCGTCGGCCTGGCGGGCTGATTTATCCGCTGAAGAAACGCATTCAAAATGTGGGAGGGGGCAAGCCTTAATGCCAGTCAGTTAAGGCTTTTTGTAGGAGCGAGCTTGCTCGCGAAAAACTCACAGGCGCCGCGCTCATTCAGGAAGCACGCGTTATCGTTGACGTTTTTCGCGAGCAAGCTCGCTCCTACAGGAGGCGATGTACGCTTAACTGACTGGCATTAGGGCAAGCCCCCTCCCACAGTTGCTTAGTGGTGTTGGATGGATTGCAGCAAGGCGTTGATTTCTTCGAAGCTCGGCCGTGCCAACACGTCGGGCTGGCAACAGCTTTTCTGCAACGCTACCAGCGCCTCGTCAATCAACCCCGCTTCAACCCGCTCCAGCAATTCCCCCAGCAACACCCCGAACGCGCGCACTTCAATGCGTTGCAAGGCTCGTGTTTCCAAGGTGTCTGCCTTGGCATGGAACGACGCCGCGCCAAAGTCCCCGAGCAAACAATCTCCCGCTTCATTCCACAGGATATTGTGCCCGTACAGGTCGCCATGGGTGATGCCGTGCCGGTGCAGATGCGCGGCCACGGAGGCGATGCCCCGGGCCATGCGCAAGGCTACGTCGAGGCTGAAGCGGGTGGCGGGGTCGTAGACATCGCGGGTGCACGAGGCCAGGCTCGGCAGGGCGGCGAGGTTGCGGTAGCTCGGGTCGATCAGGTCCATGACCAACGCGGCCTGGTCCTCGGGGGCACCCACCACGCGGCCTTGCACCTTGATCAGGTTAGGGTGCAACCCGGCGGCGATGCAGGCCTGCATTTCGTGCAGCGGCGAGCCGTCGCTGGTGATCGTGCCTTTGTACAGCTTGACGGCGACGGGCTTGGCCGTGGGTGTCCACAGGGCCTTGCGAATAACCCCCGAGGCACCTTCGCCCAGCACCTCGGACAGTTCCAGTTCCGTCCAGGGAATAGCCGCTGTCGCGTCATCCGCCACCCCATCCACGGTCATTTCCACCGGGTTGCCCGCATAGGCCAGCCACGTCAGGCTCGGCAGCGTCAACAGCCACTCGGGCAGGCGTGTGAGGCGGTTGGAGGCAATGCGGATCAGCTCCAGATTGCTGCAGTTGGCCAGGCTCTGCGGCAACTGCGTCAGTTGGTTACCGGCGAGCATCAGTTTCTGCAGCAGCGGCCGCTCGCCCAACTCGCAGGGGAGCTGGCTGATGCAGTTATCGGTGAGGATCAGCCAGCGCAGCAACGGCGGCAGCGCGGCGGCGGGCACGTGGCTGATCTGGTTGGCCTTGAAGCCGATCATGCTCAGTTTGGCGCATTGGCCCAGGCATTCCGGCAGTTCGGTAAAGGCGTTGTCCGAGCAGAACAGCACGCGCAGGTGCGGCAGGCGGTGCAGGTCGTCGGGCAGGCGGCTCAGGGCATTGCCGCTGAGGTTGAGGATTTCCAGGGAGTCGGCCAGCCCGAAGATTTCCTCAGGGAATTCGGTGAGCCCGCAGGACAGGTCCAGGCGCGTAATGCCGGCCAAGTGGCCGGCCTTGAGTTGGGCGAGGGTATTCATGAACGGCGCGATCACTCGGCAAGGGGGCGTAAATGGCGCTCATGATACCGGGTCGCGCGCCCGTTGCGGGTTGGCCTGTTGCAATTGGTTCAGGCGACTGGCGGTGCGCGCCAGGTCGATGGCCTGGCCGCTCATGGCCTGTTCCAGCGGTTGTTCGCCGATCAGGACCAGGTGCTTGTCCTTGTCGTAAAGCACGTCCACCAGGTTGATAAAACGTTGTTGCACGGCGATCGGGCACTCTGCCAGGTGGGGCAGGCCGTCGATGACCCAGTGATCGAACGCCTCGCACAGCAACAGGTAGTCCATCACCGCCGTCAGCTGTTCGCACAGATCGTTGAAGGTGAATACGATGGTGCGTGCATGATGCTGGCGGCAGATCAATGTGCGGTTGCCCACCGTCAGCGTCTGCGTCGGGCCGCCGCTGACAGGCAGGCCGAGCGCCGCACGCTGGGCCTGCGTGCCCGGCCACAGGTAACAACCGGTGGTAAAGCGTTGCGCTGCATGGGCCTGGGGCAGGCTGCGAAAGTCCTCGGGCGAACTGACTTCCAGCACGTCCATACGCGCGGCAATCAAGTCGATCACCGGCTTGAAACGCTCGTGGTACAGCGGGTTGGGCAACAGCCCTTCGGGTGGATAGTTGGAGGTGACCAGCACCCACACGCCACGCTGGAACAGGGCCTTGAACAGCCGGGTAATCAGCATGGCATCGCCGATGTCGTGCACGTGGAACTCGTCGAAACACAGCACGCTGCAGCCGTCGAGCAGTTCGTCCAGGGTCATGGCCAAGGCATCGTCCGTCGCCTGGTGCGTGAACATACCGCGGTGCAGTCGGGCGAAAAACTCATGGAAATGCACGCGTTGCTTTTCGGCGATGGGCAGCGCCTGGAAGAAACCGTCCAGCAGCCAGCTTTTGCCGCGCCCCACCGGGCCGTGCAGGTACAGGCTGCGGGTCGGCTGGCTGGCGAGCAGGTGCCGGGTCTGGCGCGCCATCGCGTCGATGGCCTGGGCTTGGCCAGCACTGAGGGTGTAACCCTGTTGCCGGGCTTTGTCCTGAAAGAACGTCTGGATGGGCATGTCGTCGTGTGTGTCGGTTTTTTTACCGAGCAAACGACGGATAAGGGGGAGCACGGCCAATGCGAGTCACTCTGTAGTGCGGTGGTCGCTTACTTTAGGGCGCCGCTGGCGATTTGACCAATCTAGAACGGCTGCAGGGGGGGCGTCGCCTGGCCGGCCGGGCTGACCACCGCATAGTTGTAGCCGCCGCCGGACCAGTATTGCGCTTGCAACCCATCCGCCGTGCGCTCGCCACGGGGCAGGAAACCGTTGTCCGGGCCCGGTGGGCGGATGTAGAAGCTGAGGCGCCGACCTTGTGCGTCCTGATACAGCACCATGGCGGCGGCGCCTTGATCGGTGGTGAGCAGTCGCCCGCTGACGGGCGTGAAGCCCGCTTGGCTCAAGTCCGGCAGGCGATGGGCTTGATTGAAGTAGCGGTCGAGCCACGCCTGCATCGTGCCGCGGTCCTGGCCGTTGTAGTCGGCGGGCATGATGCCCTCCTGGGCAAACAGGCGGAACGCTTGCATCGCATCGGCCATCGGCAGCAGCGGCGGTTGCGTGGCTTCACGGGCCTGCCAGCCGCCGAGGCCACCGAGGCTGACGGCCATCAGCAGGACCGCAGCGGTAGCATAGTGGCGGCGCGATTGATGCTTGAGGCGCTGGCGAATCAGTGCCGGGTCCAGCGCCGGGTTAGCCGGTTGTTGCAGGGCGCCGCTCAAGGACGCGCGCAGCAATTGCGCGTCCTGTTGCCACGCCTGCACTTGGGCCGCGACCTCGGGGTGGGCGGCCAGATAGGTTTCGAGCACGCGGCGATCACTGTCCAGGAGTTGATGATCGACGTAGGCATGCAGGTCGCGTTCGCTGGGGGGCAGGCTGATCATTTGAGTATCCGCAGGGAAGGGCTGGCGATGTCGCCATCGCTGAGTTGACGCAACGCTTGGCGCGCCCGGGACAGGCGCGACATCACGGTGCCGATCGGCACCTCGAGTATTTGCGCGACTTCCTTGTAGCTCAAGCCCTCCACCGACACCCACAACAGCAGTGCGCGTTGTTCGGTGTTGAGTTGGTCGAAGGCTTGCAGGGTCGCTTGGGCGATGACGGTGCGCTCCACCGACGGCTGCGCATCATCGCGGCCGGTAAAGAATTCCAGCATGCGTGCATAGCGCCGGGTGCGGCGGTGGGCATCGAGGAACTGCCGGTAGAGGATCGAGAACAGCCAGGCGCGCAAATCGCCCTCGATGCGTTTGTCGGCCCAACGGGTGATCGCCCGCTCCAGGGTCGCCTGCACCAGGTCGTCGGCACTGCTGGCGTTACGGGTCAGGGACACAGCGAAACGCCGCAGCCTGGGGATGAGTTCACGTAACGGTTCGTCGAGTTCATGCATGGGTGTCTGGCTGGTCACTACGCTGGGACTAGAGAGACGTCCGGCGTGAACGGTTATTCCCGGCCGTGGAAAATAAATCCAGGGCCTGGGAATAGAGCGGATCGGCGTTCGTCTTAATGCTCCGACCTTATGGTTACCCCCAAAGGCCTTCAGGCCCTGGAGTCTGTTCATGGTAGATCACTCATCACCGCCACGTCCCCCGTTAAGCACGGCGAGCCTGATCGCACGACTTGCGGGAATTGGTGCCGTGGTTGCGGTTATGGCCGGGGCATTTGCCTACGTCAACGGCAGCCTCGACCCACAACGCCTGCGCCCGAAAACCCTGGTCAATGCCCTGGAAACCAACAACGGCGTGCACCCTGGATTCCGGCGTAACCATGCCAAGGGCGTGTGCGTGGCCGGGTACTTCGAAAGCAGTGCCGAGGCGCGTGCCTACTCCCGCGCCCAGGTGTTCAGCGCGGCCAGGACCCCATTGATCGGCCGCTTCGCCCTGCCCAGCGGCAACCCCTATGCGCCGGACAGCAGTGTACCGATCCGCAGCTTTGCCGTGCAGTTCAGCCTGGCCAACGGCCAGCAATGGCGTACCGGCATGAACAGCATGCCGGTGTTCCCGGTGGGCACGCCCGAGGCGTTCTACCAGATGCTCAAGGCCGGCGCGCCGGACCCGGCCACCGGCAAGCCGAACCCGGCGAATATGCCGGCGTTTTTTGCCGCACACCCTGAGGCGGCGCCATTCCTGGCGTGGGTCAAGACGGCCAGGCCATCGGCCAGTTATGCGACCGAAACCTATAACGGTATCAACGCGTTTTATTTGGTGAGTGCCGAGGGCAAGCGCCAGGCCGTGCGTTGGGGCGTAGTGCCCCAGAGTCAGGATGCAAAGGGGGAGACCGCACCGATGGGCGCCGACTTTCTGGAGAAAGACCTGGTGCAACGCCTGGCCACAGGGCCGTTGCGTTGGCAGTTGAACATGACCCTGGCCAACCCCGGCGACCCGCTGGAGGACGCGAGCAAACCCTGGACCGGTGAGCACAAGGTGTTGAATGCCGGCACCCTGGTGCTGCAAAGCAGCCAGCCCCAGGCCGACGGCGATTGTCGCGACATCAATTTCGATCCGTTGATCTTGCCCAGCGGCATCGAAGCCTCCAATGACCCGCTGCTGGCTGCACGTTCGGCGGCATATGCCAGTTCTTACCTGCGCCGTGCCGGTGAAGTCAGCCCCTTGCACAGTGCCCCAGCGGAGTCGAAGCCATGAATGCCCAACCGCGGTTTTTTGCGCCCCTGGCGCGCCTGCTGCACTGGTTGATGGCGCTGATGGTCATCGCCATGTTGTTTATCGGCGCAGGCCTGGCGGCGTCAGTGTCGGAGCGGCATGAGTGGTTGATCCACCTGCACAAGCCGCTGGGGATCGCGATCCTGGTGCTGGTGATCGTGCGCCTGGCGGTGCGCTTTTCCACCCGCCAGCCGCCGTTGCCGTCTGACTTACCGCTGTGGCAAGTGCTGGCGGCCAAGGCGTCCCATCTGGTCTTGTATGGGTTGATGCTGGTGTTGCCGCTGCTGGGCTGGGCGATGATTTCGGCGGCGGGCGACCCGGTGATGCTCAGCAGTTCGGTGCAGTTGCCGGCGCTGGTGGCGGCGGATGCGCCGCTGTTTGCGCTATTGCGCAAGGCCCATGGGTATCTGGCCTACCTGCTGTTCCTGACGGTACTGCTGCACCTGGCGGCGGCGTTGTTCCATGGGTTGATTCGGCGCGATGGTGTGTTGCAGAGCATGACCGGCACCAAGGACTGATGCCGGGGGCCAGGGGCGTTAGCGCAGGACCGTGACGATATCGGCCACGGTGCTCAAGATGTCCTTGGCCAGCTGTTTGGAGCGTTCGCCTGACCAACCGGTTTTCGGGTTGGGGGCGTCGTCGTTGTCCTTGAACGGCATTTCCAGGGTCAGGGACAGGCAGTCGTACTGCTCGCCGACGGCATTGCAGGCCAGGGTCATATTGGCTTCGCCCGGCAAGTCGCGGGTGTAGCCGTGGGTGGTTTGGAAGTCACGGGTCAGCGAACTCAAATGGCTGCGAAAGCGTTTTTCCAGCCCTTCGATACGCGGGGTGTAGCCGGGGTTGCCTTCGCAGGCAGCGGTGAACACGTAGGGGATTTCTTCGTCGCCGTGAATATCGAGGAACAGGTCGACACCGTACTGCTGCATTTGCTGTTGCACGAACAGCACTTCCGGGCTGATCTCCTGGCTGGCGCTTTGCCAGGCGCGATTGAGGTCCTGGCCCATGGCGTTGGTGCGCAGGTGACCGTGGAAGGCGCCGTCGGGGTTCATGTTCGGCACCAGGTACAGGTCGGCAACGGCCAGGAGCTTTTTCATCTCGGCATCGCCATCCTGTTGCAGGCGTTCGATGATGCCCTCCATGAACCATTCGGCCATGTGTTCGCCGGGGTGCTGCTGGGCAATGATCCAGACATTGCGTCGGCCTTCGCCGCCTTTGCCACGTCGCAACAGTTGAATATCGCGGCCCTCGACACTTTTGCCGGTGGCCAGCAGTTGGGTGCCGGCGTACTTCAGGGCCTGGTCGATCAGCCAGTCGTGGCGTTCGCGACTGTAGGGCTCGAAGTAGGCCAACCAGGCATGCTTCTCACGGGTTTCGAGGCTGATGTGCAGGATCTCGCCGTCAAAGCGCGTGGGGACTCGGAACCAGTTGACGTGATCATAGGACGCGACAGCGTTATAGCCGCTCCAGGCGTGCTTATACGAAGAGCCACCGGCGTTGCTCAGGCGAAAGTTATGGGTGTGGCCCACGTGCATGCCTTCGGCTTTGAAGTGGAACCATTGGTAATGGTGGCTGCGGGTATCGGGTTGGATGGCCAGCAGCAGCTGGTAGGCGTCGCTGGCGTCGAGCACCTGGATATTGCCACTGTCGAAGTCGGTGCTGATCTTGATGGAGGTCAAGGCCACGGTCATAGTCTGGTTGCCTGAATATGAGTGTTGTGGCGGCTATATTACACAGGAGTTTGGTAAAGCCTGGATGCAAAATTGTTGCGGGGAGGGGGGCGTCGTCCGTGACGCCGCCGCAGCTTAGAATCTATGAGATTGATTCTCAAGCGCTATTTCGCAGAGATGTGCGCTGGAGCACTGGACTGGCTTTCTTTTGGCGATGGTCTTTTGCTACCATGCGCGCCATCAAGCAACACACAGTCTTCATTAGCCTGAAGCCATGCCAGGGAAACTGGCAAAAAAAAGACCCGGCCAAAGAGCCGGGTCAAAAACCGTGATTAGCCTGATGAGGAGATATTCCAAGAGTCCGACCTAAGGTCCCTTGGTCTATCGACTGATCTCGCGATCAGCTGGGTCCAATAATAATCATTATCATTTGCAAGTCAAATGTTTTTATCCATGGGATAGAAATATTTTTCTTTCGCGGTTGTTATCCGTTCGCCCGAACCTCCGGTGCCCGCAACGACCGCTCGACCATCGCCTTCGCCATATCAATCAAATACACCACTGAAAACGCCAGGTCTCGCTGGTTGCCCTGATGGCTGCTCGCTGATTCGTAGGCCGTGGCGGCGGCACTGCGCAACAGGTCCGAGGCGTGCACCAGGGCTTCCTCCTGGCTGATGCCGGGCTTGATGGCGAAAAAGCTGTCATCCGGGACGGGTGCTGACATATTTTCTTTCAAGTAAAAGTCCAAGGCACGCTGGGCAGCACCGCTGCTGCGCAGGCCTTGCACGTCATCGTTTTCGGGTGTTTCAGGCAGGGGATACGGGCTCGTCGTCATAAGGGGCGGTACTCTGGGTGGGTGTCGAAAACCTTATGCTCGATGATAGTACGTATCGTATTTATGTCGTTTTATGGATTACTACAAACTGTTTATTGCCCTGGAAACTGGCTGACGTATTGTCGGCGGCCATGGATAAATGGATAGCATTGGTCAAGGCCAACATGAAAGACCGCGAGGTCACCCAGGGTGAGCTGGCTGAACGCTTGGGCATGTCCCAGGGGGGCGTTGGCCACTGGCTCAACAAGCGCCGCGTGCCGAGCCTGGCGGATATGAACCGGGTGCTGGCAGAGTTGGGGCTGGGCGACTTGGAGGTGGTGCAGGAGCTGCGTGAGAAGGCCGACGAAGTCCGTGGCCCGGCAAAACAATACACGTCGTATTTTCGCTACCCGGTCAGCGAGTGGAAAGGCCTGTGTGACATTCGCGAAGAGCGCCCGGCCTATGGCGCCGCACGCTTCGAACCGACGGATTACCACGCCCGGGGCGACGCCTTCTGGCTGCCGGTGACAGGTGACGCCATGACCGCGCTCAGCGGCCCGAGCATCGCAGCGGGGATGATGATCCTGGTAGATCCGGCCATCGCCGCCGAACCCGGAAAACTGGTAGTCGCCCAACGGGCCGCCAGTACCCAGGCGACCTTCCGCCAGTTGCTGGAAGAGAGCGGCCAGCTCTACCTGGTGCCGCTCAACCCCACCTACCCGAAACTGCTGTTCACCGCTGATTGCCGCATCCTCGGCGTCGTCGTGCAGGCCACGGTGAAGTTCTAGTCCTCCGTTTCGAGCTCCACCAACGCACACCCTTCGGCAACCATTTCGCCCTCCTGGCAGAACAGCGCCTTGACTACCCCGGCCTGGGGCGCGCGGATACTGTGCTCCATCTTCATCGCCTCGAGCACCACCAGTTGCGTGCCGGCCTCGACCGTTTGGCCGACGTCCACCAGTACCCGCACGATGCTGCCGTTCATGGGTGCCGTGAGGCCGCCCTGGTGCGACTGGCTGGCCTCGACTGCCGCAATCGGATCGAACAGGCTCACGCCCTGCATCTCGCCGTCCCAACGCAGGAAAACCCTGTGCTCGTTGCGCACTGCCAGATGTGAACGACGGACGCCCTGGTGTTCGATCACTAACTGTTCGCCCTGCAATGTCGCGGCGTCGGCGGCCAGTGTCACCAGGCGGTCCTGGCCATTGCAGCTCAAGTGCAGCGAGACCTCGGCGGGCAGCCCCGCACGGAATCCACGGGTGTCCGCCCATGGCCCGTCACCCGCAGGCAAGCTCTGCATAAAGGCCGAACCCGCAGCCTGCCAGAACGCATCGCTCAGCGTCCCGGCCACCGGCAGCAGATCCTCCTGATAGCGCGGAATGAATCCGGTATCCAACTCGGCCGCCGCAAATGCCGGATGACCAATAATGCGCCGCAGGAAGCCCAGGTTGGTCTTCAGCCCACCCACGGCAAACTCGTCGAGCATGCTCAGCAACCGCAGGCGTGCCTGTTCACGGTCTTCACCCCAGGCAATCAGCTTGCCGAGCATCGGATCGTAGAACGGCGACACGTCGTCTCCTTGCTCGACACCACTGTCCACGCGGCGCCCCGGGCCCGGCCCGGACTCGCGATACAGCGCCAGGTGCCCGGTGGCGGGCAGGAAGTCGTTGGCCGGGTCTTCGGCGTACAAACGCACTTCAATCGCGTGGCCGATCAGCGGCACCTGCTCCTGGGTGATCGGCAGCGCCTCGCCCTGGGCGACGCGAATCTGCCAGGCCACCAGGTCCAGGCCGGTAATCGCTTCGGTGACCGGGTGTTCCACCTGCAGCCGGGTGTTCATCTCCATGAAGAAAAACTCGCCGCGCGCATCCAGCAAGAACTCCACCGTGCCCGCACCGACATAACCGATGGCCTGGGCCGCACGCACCGCCGCTTCGCCCATGGCCTTGCGCTGTGCAACGCTCAGCCCCGGTGCCGGGGCTTCCTCGACGACCTTTTGGTGGCGGCGTTGGATCGAGCAATCCCGCTCATTGAGGTACAGGCAATGCCCATGCTGATCGGCAAACACCTGGATCTCTACGTGGCGTGGCTTGAGCAGGTATTTCTCCACCAGCATCTGCCCATTGCCGAAGGACGACAGCGCCTCACGCTGGGCCGAGGCCAGGGCGTCGGCGAGCTGGCTGACATCCTCCACCACCTTCATGCCCTTGCCGCCGCCACCGGCCGTAGCCTTGAGCAGCACCGGATAGCCGATGCGCTCACAGGCGGCGCGGAAGGTTTCCAGGTCCTGTTCTGTGCCGTGATATCCCGGCACCAGGGGCACGCCGGCGGTTTCCATCAGGGCCTTGGCGGCGGACTTACTGCCCATGGCGTCGATGGCCGAGGCGGGCGGCCCGAGGAAGATCAGGCCCGCCGCTTCGATCGCACGGGCAAACCCGGCGTTTTCCGACAGGAAACCGTAGCCTGGGTGAATGGCCTGGGCACCGCTGGCCTGGGCGGCGGCGATCAGTTTGTCGATTTGCAGGTAGCTCTCGGTGGCCTTGCTGCCCCCCAGGTCGACACGAATATCCGCCTCGCGGCTGTGTCGCGCATCACGGTCGACGGCGCTATGCACCGCCACGGTGGTCAGGCCCATGGCCTTGGCGGTGCGCATCACCCGGCAGGCAATCTCGCCGCGGTTGGCCACCAGTATGGTGGTCAGCGTGCTCATGAACGCGGCTCCTGGGGTTGCCAGCTGGGTGGGCGTTTTTGCAAAAAAGCGCGCAAACCTTCCTGGCCTTCGGCGCTGACACGGATGCGTGCAATGGCATTTTCGCAATAGCGGCGCAGGGCAGGGGTGAGCGCGCCGTTACCGACTTCACGCAGCAGGTCCTTGCTGGCGCGCATCGCCGCCGGGCTGTTATGCAGCAGGTGGGTGATCCACTGTTCCACCTGTTGGTCCAGTTCGCCAATCGGGTAGCTTTCCGCCAGCAGGCCGATTTCCCGTGCACGCTGGCCGCCAAAGCGCTCGGCGGTCAGGGCATAGCGCCGCGCCGCCCGTTCGCCGATGGCCTGCACCACGAACGGGCTGATCACGGCCGGGGCCAGGCCGATGCGCACTTCCGACAGGCAGAACTGCGCGTCATCGGCGCCGATGGCCATGTCGCAGCAACTGATCAGGCCCAGCGCGCCACCGTAGGCCGCGCCTTGCACTACTGCCAGGGTGGGGATTTTCAGCTTGGCCAGGTTGTACATCAGCTCCGCCAGTTCGCGGGCGTCGTCCAGGTTGGTGTGGTAATCCAGCTCGGCCGACTGCTGCATCCAGGCCAGGTCGGCACCGGCGCTGAAGTGCCTGCCACGCCCCCGCAGGACCAGGAAACGCAGGGACGCATCACCTTGCACATGGTCGAGGGCGATGATCAGTTCGCGGATCATCTCGGCGTTGAACGCGTTGTTCTTGGCTTCTCGGCTGAGCCACAGCGTGGCAAAGCCACGGCTGTCGGTGATCAGTTCGAGGGTGTTGAAATCGCTCATGCAAGGAGCTCCATGATGATGAGAGGTCTCCTGTAGGAGCGAGCTTGCTCGCGAAAAACGTCCAGGCAACGCGTTCATCCAGAATGCTCGCGTTATCGTTAACGACCTTCGCGAGCAAGCTCGCTCCTACAGGTTACATACGGAACACGCCGAAGCGGCTCGGCTCGATGGGGGCATTCAGCGCGGCGGACAAGGCCAGGGCCAGCACATCGCGGGTCTGCATCGGGTCGATGACGCCGTCGTCCCACAGGCGTGCGCTGGAGTAATAAGGGTGACCCTGGGTTTCGTACTGGTCGAGGATCGGCTGCTTGATCGCCGCTTCCTCTTCAGCGCTGAAGCCGACGCCTGCCCGTTCAGCCTGCTCACGCTTGACCTGCACCAGCACGCCCGCAGCCTGTTCGGCGCCCATCACGCCAATCCGCGCGTTGGGCCACATCCACAAAAAGCGCGGATCATAGGCGCGGCCGCACATGCCGTAGTTGCCGGCGCCGAAGCTGCCGCCGATGATCACCGTGAATTTCGGCACCTTGGCGCACGCCACCGCGGTCACCAGCTTGGCGCCGTGCTTGGCGATGCCACCGACTTCGTATTTCTGGCCGACCATAAACCCGGTGATGTTCTGCAGGAACAGCAGGGGAATCCCGCGTTGGCAGGCCAGCTCGATAAAGTGCGCGCCTTTTTGCGCGGCTTCGGCGAACAGAATCCCGTTGTTCGCCAGGATCGCAATCGGGTAGCCGTGCACATGCGCGAAGCCGCACACCAGGGTGGTGCCGAACAGCGCCTTGAACTCATCGAACACCGAGCCATCCACCAGCCGTGCGATCACTTCGCGTACATCGAACGGCTGCTTGGCATCGGCCGGGATCACGCCGTAGAGCTCTTCGCTGCTGTACAGCGGCGCCACGGGCGTGCGTTGCAGCAATTGGCCCTGCTTGCGCCAATTGAGGTTGGCCACGCTGCGGCGGGCCAGGGCCAGGGCGTGTTCGTCACTGTCGGCATAGTGGTCGGCCACGCCGGATATCCTGCAGTGCACATCGGCACCGCCGAGGTCTTCGGCACTGACCACTTCACCGGTAGCGGCCTTTACCAGCGGCGGGCCGGCCAGGAAGATGGTGGCTTGGTTGCGCACCATGATCGCTTCGTCGGCCATGGCCGGCACGTAGGCGCCACCGGCGGTGCACGAGCCCATCACCACGGCGATCTGCGGGATGCCCTGGGCACTCATGTTGGCCTGGTTGAAGAAGATCCGCCCGAAGTGTTCGCGGTCGGGAAACACTTCATCCTGGCGCGGCAGGTTGGCGCCGCCGGAGTCCACCAGGTAGATGCACGGCAGACGGTTCTGCTCGGCGATGGTCTGGGCGCGCAGGTGTTTTTTCACCGTGAGCGGGTAGTAGGAGCCGCCTTTTACCGTGGCGTCGTTGGCGACGATCATGCATTCGACGCCTTCCACGCGGCCGATGCCGGCGATCACGCCGGCGGCCGGCACGTCTTCGCCATACACCTGATGGGCGGCCAGTTGGCTGAGTTCAAGGAACGGCGAGCCCGGGTCCAGCAGGCGATTGATGCGCTCGCGCGGCAGCAGTTTGCCGCGTGAGGTGTGGCGCTCCTGGGCCTTGGCGCCGCCGCCTTGCTGCACGTGGGCGAGCAGGGTATGCAGGGCGTCGACCTGTTGGCGCATCGCCGCGCTGTTGCTGGCGAACTCCGCTGAGCGTGGGTTGAGCTGGGTGTGCAAGGTGGCCATGGGGCGCTCCTTCAGCGGGTTTCGTTGAAGAGTTCGCGACCGATCAGCATCCGCCGAATCTCACTGGTGCCGGCGCCGATTTCATACAGCTTGGCGTCCCGCAGCAGGCGCCCGGCGGGGAATTCATTGATGTAGCCATTGCCGCCGAGGATCTGGATCGCGTCGAGGGCCATTTGCGTGGCGCGTTCGGCGCTGTACAGGATCACCCCGGCCGCATCCTTGCGCGTGGTTTCACCGCGTTCGCAGGCCTGGGCCACCGCGTAGAGGTAGGCGCGGCTGGCGTTGAGCTGGGTGTACATGTCGGCGACCTTGCCCTGGATCAGCTGGAACTCGCCGATGCTTTGGCCGAACTGCTTGCGATCGTGGATGTAGGGCACGATCAGGTCCATGCACGCCTGCATGATCCCCGTGGGGCCGCCGGACAGCACCACGCGCTCGTAATCGAGGCCGCTCATCAGCACTTTCACACCGCCGTTGAGCACGCCGAGGATGTTTTCTTCCGGCACTTCGACGTCATCGAAAAACAGCTCGCAGGTGTTGGAGCCACGCATGCCGAGCTTGTCGAACTTGTTGCTGCGGCTGAAGCCTTTCCAGTCGCGCTCGACGATAAACGCGGTGATGCCGTGGGGGCCCTTTTCCAGGTCGGTCTTGGCGTAGATCACATACGTGCTGGCGTCGGGGCCGTTGGTGATCCAGGTCTTGCTGCCGTTGAGCACGTAGTGGTCGCCGTGTTTGTCGGCGCGCAGTTTCATCGAGACTACATCGGAACCGGCGTTGGGTTCGCTCATGGCCAGGGCGCCGACGTGTTCGCCGCTGATCAGTTTGGGCAGGTACTTGAGTTTCTGTTCGTGAGTACCGTTGCGGTTGATCTGGTTCACACACAGGTTGGAGTGGGCGCCGTAGGACAACGCCACCGACGCCGAGCCACGGCTGATTTCTTCCATGCTCACCACGTGGGCCAGGTAGCCCAGGCCGGCGCCGCCGTATTCTTCCGGTACGGTGATGCCCAGCAGGCCCATATCCCCGAACTTGCGCCACAGGTCGGCGGGGAACAGGTTGTCGATGTCGATCTGTGCCGCACGGGGCGCGATTTCCTTGGCCACGAAGGACTGCACCTGGTCGCGCAGCATGTCGATGGTTTCACCGAGGGCGAAGTTCAGGGACGGGTAACTCATGGACAGGCACCTTAATGTGAGCTTTGTTGTTGTGTGGATGGCGCGCCAGGGAAGGGCGCTCACCTTTACGTTAACGTAAGCTTGCGTTACGGTGCTGTCAATCGTAGTTTACGTTTACGTCAACCTACAAAAAAGACAACCGGGGTCGTTATGGATCAACTGCATCCGAGCTACAGCCGTGGCTCCCAGGACAAGGCGTTGCTGGCCATGACCATTGGCCAGGCCTTCGATCACACCGTGGCGCAATACCCCGATGGCGAAGCCCTTGTGGTGCGCCATCAGCAGCGTCGCTACACCTGGCGGCAACTGGCCGAGACCGTCGATGTGCATGCCCGCGCGTTCCTGGCCTTGGGTATGCAGACCGGCGATCGCCTGGGCATCTGGGCGCCCAATTGCGCCGAGTGGTGCATCAGCCAGATCGCCAGCGCCAAGATTGGTGTGATCCTGGTCAATATCAACCCGGCGTACCGCAGCAGTGAACTGGACTACGTGCTCAAGCAGTCCGGCTGCGAGTGGCTGGTGTGCGCCGGCGCGTTCAAGACCTCCGACTACCACGCGATGTTGCAGGCATTGCAGCCTGATCTGCGCGGCATGATCAGCCTCGACCCCAGCCCGCCCCCGGGCTTCCTGCCCTGGTCGGAACTGGCGGCCCTCGGTGCGGGCCTGCCGCCCGAGCAGCTGCACAGCCGTCAGGCCAGCCTGCACTTCGATCAAGCCGTCAATATCCAGTACACCTCCGGCACCACGGGGTTCCCCAAGGGCGCCACCCTCAGTCATCACAACATCCTCAATAACGGCTATATGGTCGGCGAAAGCCTGGGCCTCACCGCGCAGGACCGCCTGGTGATCCCGGTGCCGCTGTACCACTGCTTCGGCATGGTGATGGGCAACCTGGGCTGCATTACCCATGGCACCACCATGATCTACCCGAATGACGGCTTCGATCCGCTGCTGACCCTCACCGCCGTCGCCGAAGAACGTGCCACTGGCCTGTACGGCGTGCCCACGATGTTTATTGCCTTGCTTGATCACCCACGCCGGGGCGAGTTCGAGCTGTCCACCCTGCGCACCGGCATCATGGCCGGCGCCACGTGCCCCATCGAGGTGATGCGCCGGGTCATCGGCGAATTGCACATGGGCGAGGTGCAGATTGCCTACGGCATGACCGAGACCAGCCCCGTGTCCCTGCAAACCGGCGCGGATGACGATCTGGAGCGTCGCGTGACCACCGTCGGCCGCACCCAGCCGCAACTGGAAAGCAAGATCATCGATGAAGCCGGTAACACGCTGCCCCGTGGCCAGGTCGGCGAACTGTGCACCCGTGGCTACAGCGTGATGCTCGGCTACTGGAACAACCCCGACGGTACCCGCGAGGCCATCGACGCTGCGGGCTGGATGCACACCGGCGACCTGGCCACCATGGATGCCCACGGCTATGTGTGCATCGCCGGGCGCAACAAGGACATGATCATTCGCGGTGGCGAAAACGTGTACCCGCGCGAGGTGGAAGAGTTTTTCTTCACCCACCCGGCGGTGGCCGATGTGCAGGTCATCGGCATTCCGGACGAGCGTTACGGCGAGGAGATCGTGGCCTGGGTCAAGTTGCATCCCGGCCATGTGGCCAGCGAACTGGAGCTGCAGGCCTGGTGCAAGGGCCGCATCGCGCACTTCAAGACGCCCAGGTACTTCAAGTTCGTGGAGGAGTTTCCGATGACGGTGACGGGCAAGATCCAGAAATTCCGCATGCGCGAGATCTCGATCGAAGAGCTGGGGGCAGGGCAGGGTTAAAGGCCAGAAAGCACAAAGGGGACCCGAAGGTCCCCTTTAATTTGTCGTTGCGTGCTCTTTTTTTATTATTGAGGGGCGGTCTATTGTTGTTTTTGGCAACCGTTACCCTTTACCGCTGTTTTTGGCGACCCCCATCCGGGGTCAAGAGCAAACGTATTTTTTTGAGCGCTGATCTGCTTCTTCGTTAACGATCCAACCAGTGGGTAGCTACCTGAGGTAGTTTTATTTTTCTCTAACCGGTTGCGGGTTTCGGCATGCCGTACCCTGCGAAGCACATCTTCTCCAAAAAAATCTGTTAGCTGCGTCTCTGCCGTGTTGTTTTTGTTATGTCAGAGTCGTTTCGTCTTATTTTTATTAGATTTGGCGCTTTTTATTCTTGTTATGCCATAGAGATAGCAGAAGGCGTGCCAACTTTTAAAATTCATTTAAAATCAATAAGTTAATTTTTTAGTAGGGTTTGGCCTACAGAAAATACGACAAAATATGTTCCCGTGTTACTCGATGTGTAGCCGTGCGGTAACACATTGTCACGGCTACGCTACTCAACCGGCTGTCCGCGCCTTGGCTACGCGCGAGCCGGTAGGGCGGCCGAGGACATGGCTGATTTGCAGGCCCGCGCGAATCAATGCGTCCAGGTCGATGCCGGTGTCGATCCCGAGGCCATTGAGCAGGTACAGCACATCTTCGGTGGCGACGTTACCGCTGGCGCCCTTGGCATAGGGGCAGCCGCCGAGGCCTGAAATAGAGCTGTCGAATACCGTGATGCCTTCCAGCAGGCCGGCATAGATATTGGCGATGGCCTGGCCATAGGTGTCATGGAAGTGGCCCGCCAGTTTGTCCCGTGGCACCTGCGCGCCGACCACCTCGAACAGCCGCCGCGTGGTGCCCGCCGTGCCGGTGCCGATGGTGTCGCCCAGGGACACCTCGTAGCAGCCCATGGCATACAACTCCCGCGCGACCGCCGCCACCTGTTCCGGCGCAATCTCACCTTCGTAAGGGCAACCCAACACACAGGACACATAGCCGCGCACGCTGATGCCGTGCTGCCTGGCCGCCGTCATGATCGGCGCAAAACGCTCCAGGCTTTCGCTGATGGAACAGTTGATATTGCGCTGGGAAAACGCCTCGGAGGCTGCGGCAAACACCGCCACTTCCTTCACGCCCGCCGCCAGCGCGTCCTCGAAACCACGCAGGTTTGGCGCCAGCGCGCCGTAGGTTACGCCGGGCTTGCGCTGGATCTGCGCGAACACGTCGGCGGAACCGGCCATTTGCGGCACCCACTTGGGCGAGACAAAACTGCCGACTTCGATATAGCTCAGGCCCGCCGCGCTGAGGGCATCCACCAATTGGACCTTGTCGGCCACGCTGATGGGCTGGGCTTCGTTCTGCAAGCCGTCGCGCGGGCCGACTTCCACCAGGCGCACATGGGAGGGGAGGGACATGGCAGCTACCTTCTGATCAATGGCCAACCTGGCCCATGGTTTGCGCCAGGGCCTGGGTGCAACGCTCTTCGGCGGTGTCCAGCTCCAGCTTCATTTGTTCGATATCCAGCAGTTGCTGTTCCAACTGCTCACGGCGCTCGGCGATCTTGGCCAGCATGCTGTTGAGTTGGATCTGGTTGCCGCCGGTGGGGTCGTAGAGTTCGATCAGCTCACGGCACTCGGCCAGGGAAAAACCGATGCGTTTGCCCCGCAGGATCAGCTTGAGGCTGACCTTGTCCCGCGCCGAATAAATGCGCTCCTGGCCCCGGCGTTCCGGGGCCAGCAGGCCTTGTTCCTCATAGAAGCGAATGGCGCGGGTGGTGATGTCGAGCTCGCGGGCGAGGTCGGAGATGCTGTAGGTCGTGCTCATGGGGGCGCTCAAGAAGGTCTTGGCGCTAAGCTAATGGCAGGTTGACGTAAACGTCAAGGGCCGCTGCGCAGCCCATCGGGGGCAAGCCCCCTGCCACAGGGGGCGTTTTTCAGCCTCAGGCCTGTTGTTTGTCCAGCTTCTTCTCGTGGGCGGTGACTTGCTGGCACAACTCGATCATCTGCTCGCGCATCCAGCGGTTGGCCGGGTCCTGGTCGGTGCTTTCATGCCAGTACAGGTGGGTTTCCACCGGTGGCACGTCGTTGACCGGCAGGTTGAACCAATGCAGCTCATGGCGGCGGGCGAAACGTTCGGGCACGGTCATGACCATGTCGGTCTGCTGCAACACTTGCGAGGCCATCAGGTAATGCTGGGAGCGCAGGGCGATCTTGCGCTGGATGCCCATCTTGCCCAGGGCCAGGTCGACATGGCCCAAGCCGTTGCGGCGGCTGGAGATATGGATATGGGTCAGCGACAGGTAGTCATCCAGGGTGAACTTGTCCTTGCCCGCCATGGGATGGCCCTTGCGCATGGCGCACACGTAGCGGTCTTCCATCAGCTTGACGTGGCGTACCTGCGGGTCGGTGTTGAGCGGCGCGTCCACGGCAAAATCCAGGCGCCCGGCCGCCAGTTCCTTGGTGGTCTCGCGGCGTTTGGACAGGAAACTCTCGATCACCACGGTGGGCGCCAGGCGGCGCAGGCGTTGGAACAGCAGCGGCAGAATCACCGCTTCGGTGAGGTCGGTCATGCTGATGCGGTAGGTCTTGGCCGCCTGCTGCGGGTTGAAGATGCGGCTTTCCTGCACCGACACCCGCAGCAACGACAGCGCATTGCGCACCGGGCCGATGATGTTCTGCGCCATCGGCGTGGGCACCATGCCTTGGGCGGTGCGCACGAACAGCGGGTCGTTGAACGTCTCGCGCAGGCGCGCCAGGGCGTTGGACACCGCCGGCTGGGTGATGCCGACAATCTGCCCGGCGCGGGTCAGGTTGGCTTCGGTGTAGATCGCGTCGAAGACGATAAAGAGGTTGAGGTCGACCTTGCTCAGATTCATTGGGTTGCGCTCTTATTATTAGGTGGCGATTTGTTACGTGCTCATACGTCGATCATATATCGGTGATGAATGTTAATACACGCCGAGAATAGGCTAGGTAAATTATCAACGCTGTTCTAGCATCGATTGCATGACCTAAACAACCTCTCAAAGAAGGGAGCTGCTCATGGATTTCGCCTATTCGCCCAAGGTTCAGGAACTGCGTGAACGTGTTACAGCGTTCATGGACGCTTACGTTTACCCGGCCGAGCCGGTGTTCGAACGCCAGGTCAGCGAAGGCGACCGCTGGCAGCCCACCGCCATCATGGAAGAGCTGAAGGCCCGGGCGAAAGCCGAAGGCCTGTGGAACCTGTTCCTGCCCGAGTCCGAACTGGGCGCCGGCCTGACCAACCTTGAATACGCCCCCCTGGCCGAGATCATGGGCCGCTCGCTGCTGGGGCCGGAACCGTTCAACTGCTCCGCCCCCGACACCGGCAACATGGAAGTGCTGGTGCGCTACGCCAACGAAGAGCAGAAACAACGCTGGCTCGAACCGCTGCTGCGCGGTGAGATCCGTTCGGCCTTCGCCATGACCGAGCCCGATGTCGCCTCCTCGGATGCCACCAACATGGCCGCCCGCGCCGAGCGCCAGGGCGACGAGTGGGTGATCAACGGCAAGAAATGGTGGACCTCCGGCGCCTGCGACCCGCGCTGCAAGATCCTGATCTTCATGGGCCTGAGTAACCCGGATGCACCGCGCCACCAGCAGCACTCGATGATCCTGGTGCCGGTGGACGCCCCCGGCGTGAAAATCGTACGCCCGCTGCCGGTGTTCGGCTACGACGATGCGCCCCACGGCCACGCCGAAGTGCTGTTCGACAATGTCCGCGTGCCATACGAAAACGTACTGCTGGGTGAAGGCCGAGGCTTCGAGATTGCCCAAGGCCGCCTTGGCCCGGGCCGTATCCACCACTGCATGCGCTCCATCGGCATGGCCGAGCGCGCGCTGGAACTGATGTGCAAACGCTCGGTCAGCCGCACCGCGTTCGGCAAGCCTTTGGCGCGCCTGGGCGGCAATATCGACAAGATCGCCGACTCACGCATGGACATCGACATGGCGCGCCTGCTGACCTTGAAAGCGGCGTACATGATGGACACCGTGGGCAATAAAGTGGCGAAAAGTGAAATCGCCCAGATCAAGGTGGTGGCGCCGAAAGTGGCGTTGAAGGTGATCGACCGCGCGATCCAGATCCACGGCGGCGCCGGCGTATCCAACGACTTCCCGCTGGCCTATATGTACGCCATGCAACGCACACTGCGCCTGGCCGACGGCCCGGACGAAGTGCACCGCGCGGCCATCGGCAAGTTCGAGATCGGCAAGTATGTGCCTAAAGAGTTGATGCGCGGCGGGCAGTAACACCGCGCCGCCTGCAATCGGGGCAAGCCCCCTCCCACACTTTGACTGTATTCCCAAATCAAAATGTGGGAGGGGGCTTGCCCCCGATGAGGCCATTCCGAACACCGCAAGGCTAAGGCCTCAGTACACCCAAACCTCCACCCGCCGATTCTTGATCCGCCCCTCATCCGCCGTATTCGCCGCCACCGGCATCTGTGCGCCGAAGCCGCGAATATCGCGCAATACCACGCCATTCTTGACCAGCTCCCGGCGTACCGCCATCGCCCGCAGCTTCGAGAGCAGCGCGGCCCGTTGCGGGTCATTCTTGGCATCGCCGAATCCCACCAGCGTTACCTGCTTGTCGAGTTGGTTGTGGCGCTTTATATAGGCCACGACGCGCTGCACGTCCTGGCGCGCCTTGTTGTCCAGGCTGGCGCTGCCTTCCTCGAAGCGAAAATTCACGCTCAAACGCTGGGCGTCGCGGGCAATCGCCTGGTAATCGTCGGGCATCGAAGGGCGTGGCTCCACCGTCATCGCCTGCACCTGCTGCGCAATAAACCCATTGGCCGCCACAATCGCCTGGCCTTTGCTGCTCTGGGCAAAGTCCACCAGGGCCTTGGCCCACGGGTTGCTGGAGGAGGGCGGCAGGTAGAAGAACAGCCGGCGTGACAGCGGGTAATCCTCGGTGGCAATCAGGCTGTTCAACGGCAACATCGGTTGCGAGTCGCCATCGACAATCGCCACCGCCTTGGCCTGGCGCACGTAAGGCAAGCCGATAAAACCGATGCCCTGGGGATCCCGGCTCACCGCATCGGACAACGCTTCGCTGGACTCGAAGCGCTTGGCGTCAGCGGCCAGGGGCTTGCCGCGCAGGCGCAGCACCAGGTCCTTGAAGGTGTCATAGGTGCCGGATTGATCATCCCGCGCATACAGGTGAATGGCGCCGCCGATCCCGCCCAATGCTTCCCAGGTGTTGATTTCGCCGTTGAAAATCTGCGCCAGTTGCTCGGTGTTCAACGTATTCAGCGGGTTGCGCGGGTTGAGGATAATGGCCAGGCCGTCGATGGCGATCACCTGTTCGGCCTCGGGGCTTTTCAGGTCGCCGAGCGGTTCGAGGTCCACCAGTTCGCTGTCTTTTATCGGCCGGGACGAGGCGGCCAGGTCGGCGCTGGCGTTTTTCAGCGCGGCAAACCCCGTGCTGGAACCATGGGCCGCCACCTCGACGGTCACCGTCCTGCCCTGGCGTGTCTTGCCGATCACGCGCTGTTCATTGGCGCCCTCGGCCGGTTCGCTGTGCACCGCCTGCAGGCCCTGATGCTCCATCAACCCCTTGACCAACGCCGGCCCCAGCGCCGCGCCAATGGTGTTGGAACCCTGGATGCGCAAAGCCGGGCCTTGGTCGGGAACGGGGAGGGGGGCAGCCACGACGCAGAGGGAAAACGCGCTACACAACAGGAACAGAACGCGCAGCATCATGCCGGCACCTTCTCAAGCCAAAGGGAGTGCCGCGAGATTAAGTCACTTGGATTTCAATAATGTGACTGACAGTCAGCCTATCTGTTACTGATACACCGCGATCGGGGGCAAGCCCCCTCCTACATTTGGCCCGAGTACACAGTCAAGGGGATCAGCTCAGTTCAAGCCAGATCGGCGCATGGTCAGACGGTTTCTCCAAGCTCCGCAGGTCGTAATCCACGCCGGCATCCTTGACCCGCGCCAGCAAGCCATTGGAGGCCATGATCACGTCAATGCGCAGCCCACGCTTGGGCTCATCCTCGAACCCACGGCTGCGGTAGTCGAACCAACTGAAACGGTCGGCCACATCGGGGTTGAGGTGGCGGAAGCTGTCCACCAGGCCCCAGTTCTTCAGGCGCGCCATCCACTCGCGCTCTTCAGGCAGGAAGCTGCACTTGCCGGTTTTCAGCCAGCGCTTGGCGTTGTCGGCGCCGATGCCGATGTCGCAGTCCTCCGGGGAAATGTTCACATCGCCCATCACCACCAGGGCCTGGTCGTTGCTGAACTGGCTTTCCAGCAGGTGCTGCAAATCTGCGTAGAAGCGCTGCTTGGCGGGGAACTTGGTCGGGTGGTCGCGGCTTTCACCTTGTGGGAAATAGCCGTTCATGATGGTCACCGGCTGGCCATTTTCATCGGCGAAGGTGCCCCAGATAAAGCGGCGCTGGGCGTCTTCTTCATCGCTGGCAAAGCCCTTGTGCACGCTCAAGGCTTCTTTGCGCGAGAGCAGCGCTACACCGTAGTGGCCTTTTTGGCCGTGGTAGTACACGTGATAGCCCAGGGCCTGCACTTCGGCCAGGGGGAACTGGTCGTCGTGGACCTTGGTTTCCTGCAGGCCGATCACGTCGGGTTGGTGTTTTTCAATCAGTGCCGCCAGCTGATGAGGGCGGGCGCGCAGCCCGTTGATATTGAAGGAGACGATTTTCATGGTCGGCGGTCCAGTCTGGCAAAAGGGCGATGCTAGCGGACAAGTCGGACGGGGGCCAGCGTGGCGGTAGGACAGATGCACTGCTAATGTCTGGGAACGACTGGTGCTGCGTAGGTTCGTACCCATAAGAACGCCATCTATTGAGTGGCGCCCAGGGAGATTGACTGTATGACTGACACTGCCATTGGCGAAGTTCGCCTGCTCAACAGCGGCTACTCCCGCGAAGCCCGCTCGCTGCTGTACCAGGCCTATCGGCATGAGCCGACGTTTGCCTACATCTTCGAGGCGGAACGCGCAGGCTATGAACAACGGGTACGTGCCACGGTGCGCGAACTGGTCAAGCAGCATTTCTTCCAGAAACTTCCCGCCATCGGCCTGTTCGTCAACGACCGCCTGATCGGCATCGCGCTGATCGCGCCACCGCAGCGACGCCTGGGGATTACCGAAAGCTGGGCCTGGCAATTGCGCATGTGGCTGAGCACCGGCGTGCGCGGTACCCGGCGCTACCTGGACTACCACTATGCGGTGATGGCCTGCCTGCCCAACGAGTCGGTGCATGTGTTACCGCTATTGGGCATTCATCCGCAATTCCAGGGCAAGCACTACGGTGAACAGCTGCTGGAGGCGGTACACAACTGGTGCGCTGAAGACCCGCATTCGTCCGGTGTGGTGTTGGACACGGGGAATTCGCGCTATCTGGAGTTCTACAAACGCCAGGGCTATGAGGAGATCGGCGAAGTGGCGGTAGGACCGATTCTGGAACACGTATTTTTCCACCCCAATCCGCAGGTGTTACATGCTGCAACGGCTTAGCGCAGAATTTTTCAGAATCCTCTGAGTTCTAAGTTTCTCCCCAGCTCGTGTAGCATCCGCGCCTATGAAGTTTCCAGGAAGATTTACCAGCGGCTTGGTTCTGCTGTTCACAAGCTGCGGCGCATTCGCGCAAAGCGAATTGGACGTGCGGATCAAGCCAAAAAACGACGCGTTGAAAGCCAACATCGAAGGCTATATCGGCGGGGTGGGCGAGCGTGACGAAGAGGCCTTGCTGCGGTTCAGCCGTGGGGCCGAAGAGCAGGCGCGCAAAGCCGCCCAGGCTTTAGGTTTCTATCAGCCCCGGATCGAAAGCGATGTGAAGGGCGGCAAGAACCCGCGCCTGATCCTCACCATCGACCCCGGCGAACCGGTGCATCTGCGCAACGTGACCATTCGGGTCGACGGCCCGGCCGCGGACCTCAAGGCCTTTCGCGTGCCCGCCAGCGACGACCTGAAATCCGGCGCCGTGCTCAACCACGGCCACTACGAAGACGCCAAGCGTCTGATCCAGAACCAGGCCTCGCGCTACGGCTTTTTCAGCGGGCGTTTCACTCACCAGAAACTCTCGGTAGACCCCCAGGCCGGTGTCGCCGATATCGAACTCATCTATGACAGCGGCCCGCGCTACACCTTGGGCAAGGTCAGCTTTGCCGGCTATACGCCGTTTGACGAAGAGCTGCTGCAACGCATGGTGCCGTTTAAAAGTGGCGCCCCCTACGATTCCGAACTGATCGCCGAACTCAACCAGAACCTGCAAGCCAGCGGCTTTTTCGAAGGCGTGCGCGTCGACGCCGCGCCTGCGGCTTCGGCCAATGACGTGATCCCGGTGGCCGTCAACCTGGAGACCCGCAAGCCACGCACCATGGGCCTGGGCCTGGGTTTCTCCACCGACGTCGGCCCGCGCGGCAAGGCCAACTGGACGCGCCACTGGGTCAATCCCCAGGGCCACAGCTATGGCTGGGAAGCTGAACTGTCGGCGCCTCGGCAGAACGTCGGGCTGTGGTACGACATCCCGCTGGACCCGCCGCTCACCGATAAACTGCGTTTCGCCGGCGGTTATCAGAATGAAGAAATCGCCAACACCGACACCTTGAGTAAATTGCTCACCCTCGGGCCCGAATGGCACAGCAAGTTGCCCAGTGGCTGGACCCGGGTGATCTCGCTCAAATACCAGCGCGAAGAATACCGCCTGGGCAATGACTCGGGCCTCAGTAACCTGGTGATGCCGGGTGTGAGTTATTCCTACCTGCGCAGTGATAACCGCATCGACCCCCACAACGGCTACCGCCTGCAATTCGACAGCAAGGTGGCGAAGGAGGGGCTGGGCTCCGACACCAACCTGCTGTACGGCACGGCCATGGTCAAGGGCCTGACCACCCTGTGGGACAACCACCGCTTCTTGGCGCGGGCCCAGGTCGGCGGCAGTGCCACCAACGGCTACAAGTCGGTGCCACCATCGCTGCGGTTCTTCGCCGGTGGTGATCAGAGTGTGCGCGGCTACGAGTACCAGACCCTGTCGCCGGAGAATGACCGGGGCGACCGTATCGGCGGCCGCTACATGGTGGCCCTGAGTGCCGAGTATCAATATTCCATCGCCGAAAAATGGCGGATTGCGACCTTTATCGACCAGGGCAACTCGTTCAACTCCCTGGAGTTGCCCAGCTTGAAGACCGGTGTGGGTGTCGGCATCCGCTGGGTCTCGCCGGTCGGGCCGATCCGCCTGGACCTGGCCCATGCCCTGGAAGACCCGGGCGGCGTTCGATTGCACTTTTCCATGGGACCTGAGCTGTGATGCGTGGTGTGAAAATAGCGGGGCTGGCCGTGTTGGCCATCCTTGTCGTGCTGTTGCTGGCCCTGTGGGCAGTCCTCGGCACCCAGGCGGGCAGTCGCTGGGCGCTGGGGCGTGTACCGGGTTTGAGCGTAGAGAATTTCCACGGCCGTCTGGGCGGCCAGTGGCGCGCCGATCATCTGTTGTGGGCGCAGGACGGCAGTCGCGTCGAACTCGATGCGCCGACGTTTGACTGGTCGCCGGCGTGCCTGTTGCGCATGACCCTGTGCATCAATCGCGTGGATGTGGAGCAAGTCCGCCTGGACGTTGCGCCGAGCACCGAAGAAAGCAGCGGGCCGATTCAATTGCCCGACCTGAAGCTGCCCGTTTCCATTCAGTTGGGCGACGTTCGTGTCGGCAGCCTGCTGCTTAACGGCAGCGAACAACTCAAGGGCCTGCAACTGGCCGCGCACTGGACCGCCGCCGGTATGCAGATTGACACGGTGCACCTGCAACGGGACGGCCTGGTGCTGGACCTGAACGGCCTGTTGCAACCCAGCGGCGACTGGCCGCTGACCGCCAGCGGCAATCTGAACCTGCCCTACGCCCCCGACGGCGCGCCGTGGACGGTGGCGCTCAAGGTCGAGGGCGACCTGCTCAAGACCCTCAGGCTCGACGCCGACAGCAGCGGCTACCTGCCGGCCAAGCTCAAGGGCGAGCTGCAACCCCTGGCGGACAACCTCCCGGCCCAACTGCACATCACTGCCGATGGCTTCAAACCCAGCGCTGATCTGCCCGACACCCTGCAACTCAATCAACTGGACCTCACCGCCAAGGGCGACCTGGGCAGTGGCTACCAACTGTTGGGCAAGGCTGTGCTGCCGGCGGAAAAAGGCCCGGTGGACCTGTTGCTGCAAGGCACGGTCGACGCCAAGGGCGCGCAGATCGCCGGCCTGGACCTCAATGCCGGCGACAAACAAAGCCTCAAGCTCACGGCGCAGTTGGACTGGCAACAAGGCTTCAGCGCCGAGGCCAAGATTGACTGGCTGGACTTTCCCTGGCATCGCCTCTACCCGCTGATCGACGAGCCACAGGTGGTGCTGCGCACCTTCAACGGTGAGGTTTCCTACAAAGACGGCAACTACCTCGGCAACCTCAAGGCCGACCTGGACGGCCCGGCCGGCAAATTCAATCTGGTCACGCCATTCAGTGGCGACCTCACGCAAATCTTCCTGCCGGAGCTGAAACTGACCGCCGGCCAAGGCAAGGCCGAAGGGCACCTGAGCCTGGAATTCGCCGATGGCATCGCCTGGGATACCGCGTTGGACCTGTCGGCGCTGAACCCGGCGTACTGGGTGGCGGAATTGCCGGGCACGTTGGCTGGCCCCTTACGCAGCAAAGGTGAATTCAAAAACGAACAGCTCAAACTCAACGCCGACCTCGACCTCAAGGGCCGCCTGCGTGGGCAAACCGCCGTGCTGGCGGCCAAGGCCGAAGGCGCGGGCGAGCAATGGACCCTGGCCAACCTGGATATCCGCCTGGGCGACAACCGCATCAATGGCAGCGGCAGCCTGCAGCAACGCCTGGCCGGGCAGATCGACATCAAGCTGGCGCGCCTGGCCCAGCTGTGGCCGCAGTTGCGTGGTCAGGTGAATGGCCGACTCGACGTGGCCGGCAGCCTCAAGGCGCCTCAAGGCAAACTCGACCTCAAGGGCCAGCAACTGGCGTTCGCCGATAATCGCCTGCAAAGCCTGAGCCTGGACGCGACCCTGGACAGTGCCCAGCGCGGGAAAATCGGCCTCAAGGGCAGCGGCATTCAAAGCGGTGACACCCAGGTTGGCACGCTCACCGCCAGCGCCCAGGGCGATATCAGGAGCCAGAAGGTCCAACTCGACCTGGCCGGCCCCTTGGTCAAACTGGCCCTGGCCCTGGATGGCAACCTCGACCAGGGCAACTGGCGCGGTCGCCTGGCCAGTGGCGATGTGCAGGCGGGTGGCCAGGACTGGAAGCTGCAAGCGCCGGCAAAAATCGAGCACATGGCCGACGGCAAGTTGACCTTCGCGGCCCACTGCTGGATCTCCGGCGCCGCCAGCCTGTGCGGTGAAGACCAGCGCCTGATGCCCGAACCCAAATTGCGCTACCACCTCAAGCAATTCCCCATCGACAGCCTGGCGGCGTTTCTGCCCAAGGACTTCGCCTGGCAGGGCAAGCTCAACGCCGACGTCCAACTGGACCTTCCCGACAGCGGCCCCAAAGGCGTGGTCGCGGTGGATGCCAGCGGCGGCACCCTGCGGGTCAAGGACAAGGACCAGTGGCTGGATTTCCCCTACGACACCCTCAAGCTGGAAACCACCCTCAACCCCAAGCGCATCGACACCCAGCTGAACTTCAGAGGCGGCAAGCTCGGCGAGTTGCTGTTGCAGGCGCAGATCAACCCATTGCCGAAAAACAAGCCGATCAGCGGCAACTTCAGCCTCACCGGTCTGGATCTCGCCGTGGCGCGGCCGTTTGTGCCGATGG
This sequence comes from Pseudomonas sp. 1 R 17, assembly GCF_900067035.1. Lineage (NCBI taxonomy): Bacteria > Pseudomonadati > Pseudomonadota > Gammaproteobacteria > Pseudomonadales > Pseudomonadaceae > Pseudomonas > Pseudomonas sp. 1 R 17. The sequence goes on along the minus strand of NZ_FKLB01000060.1, from coordinate 133,475 downwards.
TCGAGAAACTCAGCGGCAAGCTCAATGGCAGCGGCCGGATCGCCGGTGGCCTGCTGGCGCCGCAGGTCAACGGTAACGTCAATCTGGTGGGCGGCGAAGTCTCCGGGCCGGAGCTGCCCATCAGCCTTGAAGGCCTGAACGTGCAGGCGCTGATTGCCGGTGAAAGCGTGCAGTTGAACGGCGCATGGCGCAGTGGCAAGGCCGGGCAGGGCAGCCTCAAGGGCCAGATCGACTGGGGCCAGGCCCTGGTGGTGGACCTCAGCCTGCAAGGCTCGCAACTGCCGGTCACGGTGGAGCCCTATGCGGTGCTCGAAGTGGCCCCGGACCTGAAGATCAGCCTGAAGAACGACAAACTGGCGATTGCCGGCAAGGTGCGGATCCCGCGCGGCGACATCACCGTGCGCGAACTGCCGCCTTCGACGGTCAAGGTCTCGGATGACACCGTAATCGTCGGCAGCCAGACCGAAGAGGGCAAGCCGCCGATGGCCATGGCCATGGATATCGATGTGGCGGTGGGCGAAGACCAGCTCAACTTCTCGGGCTTCGGCCTCACCGCCAAGGTGCAGGGCCATGTGCACATCGGCGACAACATGGACACCCGTGGCGAGCTGTGGCTCAACGACGGTCGCTACCGCGCCTATGGCCAGCGCCTGGATGTGCGCCGCGCACGCCTGCTGTTCGCCGGGCCGCTCGACCAGCCGTACCTGGATATCGAAGCGATCCGCAAGACCGACGATGTAGTCGCCGGTATCCGCCTCAGCGGCAGCGCCGAGCAGCCCACCACGCAGATCTTCTCGGAACCGGCAATGAGCCAGGAACAGGCACTGTCCTACCTGGTGCTGGGCCGTCCGCTGAGCTCTACCGGCGAAGACAACAACATGCTTGCCCAGGCCGCCCTCGGCCTGGGCCTGATGGGCAGCGCCGGGGTCACCTCGGATCTTGCCAACAAACTGGGGATTCGCGACTTCGACCTCGACACCCAGGGCAGCGGCAACAATACGGCAGTGGTGGCCAGCGGCAAGATCACCGAGAAACTCAGCCTGCGTTACGGGGTAGGGGTGTTCGAACCGGCCAGCACCATTGCCTTGCGCTACCTGCTGAGCAAAAAGGTCTACCTGGAAGTGGCGAGTGGCGTGGCCAGTTCCCTCGACATCTTCTACAAGCGCGATTTCTGAGTCCTGCTCGATCAAAAAATGTGGGAGGGGGCTTGCCCTAATGCCAGTCAGTTAAGCGTACATCGCCTCCTACAAAAAGCCTTAACTGACTGGCAAGCCTCCTCCCACATTGGTTTGCATTCCAGCCCGCCGGTCGTGAAATTAGCAAGCAAGCTAATTATTCCATTTGACTTTCGCTGCCTAGGCAGTAACATCTCGTCATACATTCACTGCCTAGGCAGTAATAAGGTGACTTCCGATGCCCCACTTCACCCCTGAAAACTTCCACAACTGCCACCTCGGGCTGTTGCTGGGCCGTGCGGCGCTCCTCAAGGACCGCATCATCGACACCCACATGGAACCCCACGGCATCACGGCCGCGCAGTTCAAGGTGCTGATCATCATGGCCCAGTTCGGCGTCGACACCCCGGCCGAGCTGTGCCGCAACCTGTCCCTGGACAGCGGTTCGATGACCCGCATGCTTGACCGCCTCGAGCAGAAAGGCCTGCTGGACCGCAAACGCTCCGAGCAGGACCGCCGCCAGGTGCAGTTGGTGCTGACTGCCGACGGCCAGCGCCTGGCAGACATGCTGCCGCACATAGGCGCCCAGGCGTTGAACCAACTGGCGGGCGTACTTGAGGCTGGCGAGCTGGAAACCCTGGAACGGATTCTCAAGAAAATTCTGATAGCTGCCGGTGATCCCATCACCCTGCAGCGGGTAGGTAAAGCATGAACACACGTGCCCTATGCCTGGTGCTCGTGGCCATGAGCATGGCCGGTTGCGCCAACTACAGCGGCCTCGACACCCAGGGCCGGCGCCTCGACGCCAACACCTTGCAGACCGGTAAATCCCTGAGCGGGGTGACCCTGTCGAGTGCCGCCTGGCCCAGCGCCGACTGGTGGAAAAACCTCGGCGACCCGCAGCTCGACGGCCTGATCCAGGAAGCCCTGCAAAACAGCCCCGACATGCAAGTCGCCAGCGCCCGTGCCCATCAGGCCGAAGCCGCCGCCTATGCCGCGAATGCCGCACGCATGCCGACCCTGGATGCCAGCGCCGGCGTGAGCCGTTCACGCCTGGCCAAGGACCAGGACCCGCGCGGCGAGGGCGATGCCTACTCGACCGTGCGTAATATCGGCGCCAGCTTCAATTACAACTTCGACCTCTGGGGTGGCCAGCGCGCCGCCTGGGAAGCCGCGCTGGGCCAGGCCCGCGCCGCCGAGGTCGACCAGCAGGCCGCGCGCCTGACCCTCGCTGCCGATGTGGCCAAGGCCTACAGCGACCTGGGCCAGGCGCACATCGTGCGCGACCTGGCCGGCGATGACCTCAAGCGCACCCGGCAAATGCTCGACCTGAGCAAGCGCCGCCTGGCTGCGGGCATCGACAGCCAGTACCAGTACCAGCAGACCGAAAGCCTGGAAGCCAGCTCCCAGTCGCAATTGATCGATGCCGACAAACAACTGCAGAGCGCCCAGATCGCACTCGCCGTATTGCTAGGCAAAGGCCCGGACCGAGGCGGCGAACTGGCTCGTCCGAATGTGCTCAAGCCCGCCGCTGTCGCCGTGCCTTCGGTGTTGCCCGCCGAGCTGCTGGGCCGCCGCCCGGACCTGATCGCCGCGCGCTGGCGAGTCGAGGCCGCGAGCAAGGACATCGCCGCCAGCAAGACGCGCTTCTACCCCAACCTCAATCTCAGCGCGAGCGCCGGGGCCGAGTCGTTGCTGGGGGATGCGATGTTCGGCTCGGCCAGTCGCTTCTTCAACATTGCGCCGACGATCTCGTTGCCGATCTTCGATGGCGGCCGCCTGCGCGCCGACCTCGATGCGCGTGATGCCGACTACGACCTGGCCGTGGCCCAGTACAACAAAACCCTGGTGCAGGCCTTGGGCGATATCGGCAACACCCTTTCGCAACTGCGCGAAACCGGTCGGCAGATCCAGGCCCAGCAACACGCCACGGACATTGCCCAGCAGTCCTACGACACCGTGGTCGAGCGCTACGGCTCAGGGGTCGGTAACTACCTGGACGTGCTCAGCATCGAGCAGCAATTGCTGCAGGCCCAGCGTCAGCTGGCGACCCTGAATGCCGGGCAAATCGATCTGTCGATTCAATTGATGCAGGCCCTGGGTGGCGGATACAGCGCCGACAACGTGGCGTCGACCACCCCAGCCACACGCACGGAATAATTTGAGGTATTTGTCATGGCCACTGCCGAAAACACCAACGCTACAGAACAACCCAAAGACAACAATCCACGCAAACGCAAGGTCATGCTGATCGGCCTCGCGCTGATCGTCATCCTCGGTGTCGTGGGCGTATGGGGCTGGTATGAATTCTACGGGCGCTTCAACGAGAGCACCGACGACGCCTATGTGAACGGCAACGTGGTGGAAATCACCCCGCTGGTCACCGGCACCGTGGTCAGCATCGGCGCCGACGATGGCGACCTGGTTCACGAAGGCCAGGTGCTGATCAACTTCGACCCCAATGACGCCGCCGTCGGCCTGCAAAGCGCCCAGGCCAACCTGGCCCGCACCGTGCGCCAGGTGCGGGGCTTGTACAGCAACGTCGATGGCATGAAAGCCCAGGTCAACGCACAGAAAGCCGATGTGCAAACTGCCCAGGACAACTTCAACCGTCGCAAGACCCTGGCCCAGGGCGGCGCGATTTCCCAGGAAGAGCTGTCCCACGCCCGTGACAGCCTGACGGCCGCGAAAAACGCGCTGACCAACCTTGAGCAGCAACTCAAGACCAGCAATGCGCTGGTGGATGACACCGTGATCTCGTCCCACCCGGACGTGCAGGCCGCCGCCGCGCAACTGCGCCAGGCCTACCTGGCCAATGCGCGCAGCACCTTGATCGCGCCGGTCACCGGCTACGTGGCCAAGCGCACCGTGCAACTGGGCCAGCGCGTGCAGCCGGGTACGGCGTTGATGGCGGTGATCCCGCTGAACCAGCTGTGGATCGACGCCAACTTCAAGGAAACCCAACTGCGCGACATGCGCATTGGCCAGCCGGTGGACATCGAGTCGGATATCTACGGCAGCGACGTGAAATTCAGCGGCACCGTGGATAGCCTTGGCGCCGGCACCGGCAGTGCGTTTGCCCTGCTGCCGGCGCAGAACGCCACCGGTAACTGGATCAAGATCGTGCAACGGGTGCCGGTACGCATCCACATCAATGCCGAAGAACTGGCCAAGCACCCGCTGCGGGTCGGCCTGAGCACCGTCGTCAATGTCGACCTGCATGACCAGAGCGGCCCGGTGTTGGCGCAACAGGCGCCGCAAAAGGCGACCTTCACCACCAACGTGTACGACCGCCAATTGGCCGAGGCTGACGCCATGATCACCGAGTTGATCCATGCCAACAGCATCGCCGCGCCCAAGGCTGCGCAACGCTGATGAGCAATAACGCCTCCTTCACGCCGCCCAGCCTGTTGATGGCCACCATTGGCCTGTCGCTGGCGACCTTTATGCAGGTGCTCGACACCACCATCGCCAACGTGGCCTTGCCGACCATTTCCGGCAACCTCGGCGTGAGTTCGGAGCAGGGCACCTGGGTGATCACCTCGTTTGCGGTGAGCAACGCCATCGCCTTGCCGCTGACCGGTTGGTTGAGCCGGCGGTTTGGCGAAGTGAAGCTGTTCCTGTGGGCCACCATGCTGTTTGTGCTGGCCTCGTTCCTCTGTGGTATTTCCACTTCGATGCCCGAATTGATCGGCTTCCGGGTGCTGCAAGGCCTGGTGGCCGGGCCGTTGTACCCGATGACCCAGACACTGCTGATCGCGGTCTACCCGCCGGCGAGGCGTGGCATGGCCCTGGCGTTGCTGGCGATGGTCACGGTGGTGGCGCCGATTGCGGGGCCGATCCTCGGCGGCTGGATCACTGACAGTTACAGCTGGCCGTGGATCTTCTTTATCAACGTCCCCATCGGCATCTTTGCGGTGATGGTGGTGCGTGCGCAATTGAAGAAGCGCCCGGTGACCACCAGCTACCAGCCGATGGATTACGTCGGGCTGTTGAGCCTGATCGTGGGCGTCGGCGCGCTGCAGATCATCCTCGACAAGGGCAACGACCTGGACTGGTTCGAATCCAACTTCATCATTGTGGGCGCGGCGATTTCGGTGATTGCCCTGGCGGTGTTCATCATCTGGGAAATGACTGACAAGCACCCGGTGGTCAACCTGCGGCTGTTTGCCTACCGTAACTTTCGCATCGGCACGATTGTGTTGATCCTCGGCTACGCGGGCTTCTTCGGCATCAACCTGATCCTGCCGCAATGGCTGCAAACTCAGATGGGCTACACCGCCACCTGGGCCGGCCTGGCGGTGGCGCCGATCGGCATCCTTCCGGTGCTGATGTCACCGTTCGTGGGCAAGTACGCGCACAAGTTCGACCTGCGCCTGCTGGCAGGCCTGGCGTTCCTGGCGATTGGTCTGAGCTGCTTTATGCGCGCGGGCTTCACCAATGAGGTGGACTTCACCCACATCGCCCTGGTGCAGCTGTTCATGGGCATCGGCGTGGCGCTGTTCTTCATGCCGACCTTGAGCATCCTGATGTCCGACCTGCCACCGCACCAGATCGCCGATGGCGCCGGTCTTGCGACCTTTCTGCGGACCCTGGGCGGCAGCTTTGCGGCCTCGCTGACCACCTGGATCTGGATTCGCCGGGCGGACCAGCACCATGCGTACATGAGCGAGAACATGACCACCTATGACTCGGCCACCCGCGACGCGCTGCAGGCGCTCGGTGGGGCAGGGCACAAGGCCTACGCGCAACTGGACCAGATCCTCACCAGCCAGGCGTACATGATGTCCACCGTGGATTACTTCACGTTGCTGGGGTGGATGTTCATGGGGTTGATGCTGCTGGTGTGGCTGGCCAAACCGCCGTTTGGCGCCAAGGCAGGGCCGGAAGCGTCCGGCCACTGATTGGCAAAGACTGAAATGCAATCAATTGTGGGAGGGGGCTTGCCCTAATGCCGTTCAGTTAAGCGAAAGTGATTCACTGTAGGAGCGAGCTTGCTCGCGAAGAACTCAGGGCCACCGCGCTTATCGAGAATGAAC
>NZ_FKLB01000060.1:0-127211 GCF_900067035.1 Pseudomonas sp. 1 R 17 | reverse complement strand
GAAGAACTCAGGGCCACCGCGCTTATCGAGAATGAACGCGTTGCCTGGGCGTTTTTCGCGAGCAAGCTCGCTCCTACAAAAAGCCTTAACTGACTGGCATTAGGGCAAGCCCCCTGCCACATTTTGATCTCTGTTCACATTGGATCAGTGGTGTTTGAGGATCAGGCGCCAGGCAACGCCAGCTGCGGATTGACGAAGTCAAACGCCGCCAACTGAAAGCCTTGCTCATCCGCCTGCAACGCCCAGCCCTGCTTGTCCCAATCCCCCAGCACAATGCGCTTGGCCGCCTGGTCGCCAATCTGCAGCTTATGGATCGCCGGGCGGTGCGTGTGGCCGTGGACCAGGGTGCGCACGCCGAACTGCTGCATCACCCGCGGCACTTCCTCGGGCGTCACATCGACAATGTCGTTGGCCTTCATGCGCGTTTGCGCGCGGCTTTCACTGCGCAGCTTGCGCGCCAGCCGATGGCGGGTGCGCAACGGCAGGTGACGCAGGATAAACAGCACGATGGGATTACGCAGGATGCGCCGCAGCTTCATGTAGCCAAGGTCGCGGGTGCAGAGGCTGTCGCCGTGCATCAACAGCACGGGTTCGCCTGCGAGCTGCACGACACTCGGGTCCTTGAGCAAGGTGGCGCCTGCCGCTTTGCAGAACGCCTTGCCGAGCAGGAAGTCGCGGTTGCCATGCATGATAAAAATCGGGGTGCCGCTGTCGCTCAGCTCGCGCAGAGCCTCGCAGATCGAACGCTGGAAGGGCGTCATCCCATCGTCGCCAATCCAGGCTTCAAAGAAGTCCCCCAGAATGTACAACGCCTGGGCGCCACGGGCGCGGTTGTGAAGCAGATCCAGAAACGCCCGGGTAATGTCCGGGCGCTCCTCTTCCAGATGCAAATCTGAAATCAGTAATATCACTCAACGATCTCGGCTTTCTCGACGATCACGTCTTCGACCGGAACGTCCTGGTGACCGGCCTTGGAGGTGGTCGACACGCCTTTGATCTTGTCGACAACGTCCTGGCCTTCGGTGACTTTACCGAACACGGCGTAGCCCCAGCCCTGTACGTTCTTGCCGCTGTGGTTCAGGAAGGCGTTGTCGGCCACGTTGATGAAGAACTGCGCGGAGGCCGAATGCGGCTCCATGGTACGGGCCATGGCGACGGTGTACTTGTCGTTGGAAAGGCCGTTGTCCGCTTCGTTCTGGATGCTTGGGCGCTTGTCTTTCTTTTCTTTCATGCCAGGCTCGAAACCGCCGCCCTGGACCATGAAGTTACCGATGACACGGTGGAAAACCGTGTTTTCGTAGTGGCCGGCCTTAACGTACTCGATGAAGTTGGCGACGGTGATCGGCGCTTTCTCGGCGTTCAGCTCGATGACGATGTCACCGTGGTTGGTGGTCAGTTTGACTTGAGTCATGTTCACTACTCTTTTCAGGGAATTCGTGGGTTTGGACGCCTGGGGCGCCTTACCTGTCTGGCTAAACGGCGGCCAAGGCGCGCAGTTTAGCGTGCCCGGCAGGAATTTCGAGGTGGTTTTTTACCGCCCGGTTAATTAAAGCAGCAGTTTTTGGTCGTGACCTGTCAGTGTCTTGACAGCATCAGCTATGATATCGCCTTTGTTTTATCTGGCCCCAACCGGCCACGAACCTGTCTGTTCAAGGATCCTATGAGCAAGCCCACTGTCGACCCTACCTCGAATTCCAAGGCCGGACCTGCCGTCCCGGTCAATTTCCTGCGCCCGATCATCCAGGCGGACCTGGATTCGGGCAAGCACACGCAGATCGTCACCCGCTTCCCGCCAGAGCCCAACGGCTACCTGCACATCGGTCACGCCAAGTCGATCTGTGTGAACTTCGGCCTGGCCCAGGAGTTCGGTGGCGTCACGCACCTGCGTTTCGACGACACCAACCCGGCCAAGGAAGACCAGGAATACATCGACGCCATCGAAAGCGACATCAAGTGGCTGGGCTTCGAATGGTCCGGTGAAGTGCGCTATGCCTCCAAATACTTCGACCAGTTGTTCGACTGGGCCGTCGAGCTGATCAAGGCCGGCAAGGCCTACGTCGACGACCTCACCCCGGAGCAGGCCAAGGAATACCGTGGAACGCTGACCGAACCGGGCAAGAACAGCCCGTTCCGCGACCGCTCCGTAGAAGAGAACCTCGACTGGTTCGCCCGCATGCGCGCCGGTGAGTTCCCGGACGGCGCCCGCGTGCTGCGCGCCAAGATCGACATGGCCTCGCCGAACATGAACCTGCGCGACCCGATCATGTACCGCATCCGCCACGCCCATCACCACCAGACCGGCGACAAGTGGTGCATCTACCCGAACTACGACTTCACCCACGGCCAGTCGGACGCCATCGAAGGCATCACCCACTCCATCTGCACCCTGGAGTTCGAGAGCCATCGTCCGCTGTACGAATGGTTCCTCGACAGCCTGCCGGTCCCGGCGCACCCGCGTCAGTACGAGTTCAGCCGCCTGAACCTGAACTACACCATCACCAGCAAGCGCAAGCTCAAGCAACTGGTGGATGAAAAGCACGTACATGGCTGGGATGACCCGCGCATGTCCACACTTTCGGGCTTCCGTCGCCGTGGCTACACCCCGGCCTCGATCCGCAACTTCTGCGACATGGTCGGCACCAACCGTTCCGACGGCGTGGTCGATTTCGGCATGCTGGAATTCAGCATCCGTCAGGACCTCGACGCCAACGCCCCGCGCGCCATGTGCGTGCTGCGCCCGTTGAAAGTCGTGATCACCAACTACCCCGAAGGCCAGGTCGAGAACCTCGAACTGCCGCGTCACCCGCAGAAAGATGAGCTGGGCGTGCGCAAGTTGCCATTCGCCCGCGAGATCTACATCGACCGTGACGACTTCATGGAAGAGCCGCCAAAAGGCTACAAGCGCCTGGAGCCAAACGGCGAAGTGCGCCTGCGCGGCAGCTACGTGATCCGTGCGGACGAAGCGATCAAGGACGCCGACGGCAACATCGTCGAGCTGCGCTGCTCGTACGATCCGGACACCCTGGGCAAGAACCCTGAAGGCCGCAAGGTCAAAGGCGTGGTCCACTGGGTGCCTGCCGCTGCCAGCATCGAGTGCGAAGTGCGCCTGTACGATCGTCTGTTCCGCTCGCCAAACCCTGAGAAGGCTGAAGACAGCGCGAGTTTCCTCGACAACATCAACCCTGATTCCCTGCAAGTACTCACTGGTTGTCGTGCCGAGCCATCGCTTGGCGACGCACAGCCGGAAGACCGTTTCCAGTTCGAGCGCGAAGGCTACTTTTGCGCGGATATCAAGGACTCGAAACCAGGCGCTCCGGTATTCAACCGTACCGTGACCTTGCGAGATTCGTGGGGCCAGTGATTTAAGGGAAACATCGTGCTAACGATCTACAACACGCTCAGCAAGACCAAAGAAGTCTTCAAGCCGCTGGATGGCAACAAGGTGCGCATGTACGTGTGCGGCATGACCGTGTACGACTACTGCCACATCGGCCACGGCCGCAGCATGGTTGCCTTCGACCTGGTGACCCGCTGGTTGCGTTTCAGCGGCTATGACTTGACGTACGTGCGCAACATCACCGACATCGACGACAAGATCATCAACCGTGCCAACGAAAACGGCGAGTCGTTCGACGCGCTGACCGAGCGCATGATCGCCGCCATGCACGAGGACGAGGCGCGCCTCAACATCCTCAAGCCGGACATGGAACCGCGTGCCACGGACCACATCCCCGGCATGCACGCCATGATCCAGACCTTGATCGACAAGGGTTACGCCTACGCTCCTGGCAACGGTGACGTGTACTACCGCGTCGCCAAGTTCATGGGCTATGGCAAGCTGTCGCGCAAGAAAATCGAAGACCTGCGCATCGGCGCGCGCATCGAAGTCGACGAAGCCAAGCAGGATCCGCTCGATTTCGTGCTGTGGAAAGGCACCAAGCCCGGCGAGCCGAGCTGGGAATCGCCATGGGGCGCCGGGCGTCCGGGCTGGCACATCGAATGCTCGGTGATGTCCACCTGCTGCCTGGGCGAGACCTTCGACATTCATGGCGGCGGCAGCGACCTCGAGTTCCCGCACCACGAAAACGAAATCGCCCAGAGCGAAGCCGCCACCGGCAAGACCTACGCCAACGCCTGGATGCACTGCGGCATGATCCGCATCAATGGCGAGAAGATGTCCAAGTCCTTGAACAACTTCTTCACCATCCGCGACGTGCTGGAAAAGTACCACCCGGAAGTGGTGCGTTACCTGCTGGTGTCCAGCCACTACCGCAGCGCCATCAACTACTCCGAAGACAACCTCAAGGACGCCAAGGGCGCCCTGGAGCGGTTCTACCACGCGTTGAAAGGCCTGCCATCCGTGGCGCCGGCCGGCGGCGAAGCCTTCGTGGCACGCTTCACCGAAGTCATGAACGACGACTTCGGCACACCGGAAGCCTGTGCGGTGCTGTTCGAGATGGTGCGCGAGATCAACCGTTTGCGCGAGAGCGATCTCGACGCAGCGGCGGGCCTGGCGGCTCGCCTGAAAGAACTGGCCAGTGTGCTGGGCGTGCTGCAGATGGAAGCCGACGAGTTCCTGCAGGCCGGCGCCGAAGGGCGTGTGGATGCGGCTGAGGTCGATGCGCTGATCCAGGCGCGTTTGGCGGCTCGTGCCAGTAAAGACTGGGCGGAATCCGACCGTATCCGTGACCAACTGACCGCGATGGGTGTGGTGTTGGAAGACGGGAAGGGCGGGACTACCTGGCGGCTGGCTGATCAGGCCTGATTGACTGCTGAATGAAAAACGCCCCGACTGGTTCGGGGCGTTTTTTTGCATACCGTTTTAGTGAGCGGCTCACCCGATCCCGTGTGGGAGGGGCGGCGCGACGATTCGACTTGCTCCCGATAGCGGTTGGGTCAGCCAACATACCTGCCAACAGTGCCGCCGCCTTCGAAGCCTCGCTAAAGCTCGACATCTCCCACAGGGGATCAGCGTTGCCCACGAAATCTGCAGCCGGTCTGCTTCCTGCCTGCCAACCGCAATCAAATGTGGGAGGGGGCTTGCTCCCGATAGCGGTGTTTCAGCCAACACCTCTACCAACAGTGCCGCCGCCATCGAAGCCTCGCTAAAGCTCGACATCTCCCACATTTTTAACCGTGTTCGCCTCAGCGCTCAGCGCCGGCTGCTGACTTCGGCGGGGACGTCATCACCGGCCATGCGTTTGCGGAACAGCGCCGTTCGCGCCAGCAGCAGTGTGGTGACCGGCACGGTGATCGCGAGCAAAATCGGAATCAACCAGCCATGCAATACCGGCCCGGACTTGAGCACCGAAAAGTAGATGATCGACGCCAACGCCACGCTCCACGCGCCCAGCGTCGAGGCCAGTGCCGGCGGGTGCATGCGCTGGAAGAAGTCTTTCATGCGCAGCAAGCCAATCGCGCCGATCAACGCAAATACGCTGCTCAACACCAGCAGCACCGCGACGACGATTTCCATCCACAACGGCATCATTCAATCACCTCCCCACGCAGCAGGAATTTGGCCAGGGCAAACGAGCCGACGAAGCCGAACAGCGCAATCAGCAACGCCGCTTCAAAGTAGGTGTCACTGGCATAACGAATACCCAGCACCAGCATCATCAGCATCGCCAGGATGTACAGGTAGTCCAGCGCCAGTACCCGGTCCTGGGCTGAGGGGCCTTTGAACAGGCGTACCAGGGTCAGCACCATGGCCAGGGAGAACAGGAACAGGCTGATCAAGATTGCGTTGGAGAGCAGGGCGCTCATTCGAAGATCTCCATCAATGGCCGCTCGTAGGCGCTTTTGAAATGCGCGATGAAGGCCGCTTCGTCATCCAGGTCGAAGACGTGCAGTAGCAGGATGCTGCGGTCCAGCGCCAGTTCCGACCAGATGGTGCCGGGCACCACGGTGGTGATCATCGACAGGGCCGCCAGGCCGTTGGCGTCGCGCAGGTCCAGGGGGATCTTGAGAAAGCGCGAGCGCGGCGGGCGCGAGCCGGCTCTCAGCACGCCCCAGGCCACTTGCAGGTTGGAGACGATGACATCGCGACCCACCAGGAAGAACAGGCGGATGATCACCCCAGGACGGCGGATGCGGATCGGCAGCGGACGCAGTGGCGCCATCAGCAGTGGGGCGAGAAAACCCAATACAGCGCCCAGCAGCAGGTTGCCGGGGCTGACGGACAGGTTCAACACCAGCCACAGCACCCACAAGGCCATGGACAGCCACGGGGCAGGGAACAGGCGCTTCATGGTTGCACCTCCAGGGCGGCCGTCTTGGCTTCGGGGCTTGGGACTGGACGCGTCGCCATCACCGCCATCACATAGCGTTCCGGGTTGTTCAGGCTTTCGGCAGTGGCTTGGGTGTAGCGCATCAATGGCTCGGCCTTGAACGTCAGCAGGATGCTCAGGCCCAGCAGGAAGAAGATCGGCACGCATTCATAGCGGCGCAGCAAGGGCGATGGACGCTCTTCCGGGGTCCAGAAGCGTTGGATGCCCAGGCGGGCGAACGCGATCAGCGAGGCCAGGCCGGACAGGATCAGCAAGGCCATCAGGCCCCACGCGGCAGGTCGGATCGGGCCTTCCAGGCCGCTGCCCAGGCCCAGTGGATTGACCAGCGCACTCAACAAACTGAGCTTGCCGATAAACCCGGACAGCGGCGGCATGCCGATGATCAGCAGGGCGCAGGCGACAAAGCTCAAGCCCAGGAACGCCATGGTCCACGGAATCACTTGGCCGACCACGGCTTTTTGCTCGTCATCGAGGTTCACACCGGGACGCGGATGCAGGGATTCCATGGCCTTGGGCAGTGCGTCGATTTCTTCATCCAGCGGCAGGTCGTTGGCCGAGCGCGAACGCTCGATCAATTCGGCCAGCAGGAACAGCGCACTCAACGCCAGGGTGGAGCTGACCAGATAGAACAGCGCCCCGGCGGTCAGGCTTGGCTGGGCGAAACCAACGGCCGACAGCAGGATCCCGGCCGAGACCAGGATGCTCAAGCTGGCCATGCGCTCGAGCCGCTGCGCCGCCACCATCGCCAGCGCCGCGCAGATGATCGTGGCCATGCCGCCGTACACCAGCCAGTCGCCGCCAAACAACGCCGACGCGCCGGCCTGGCCGGAGAACAACAGGGTCCACAGGCGCAGCACGGTGTACACGCCGACCTTGGTCATGATCGCGAACATCGCTGCCACCGGCGCACTGGCCGAGGAGTAGGCGGGGGCCAGCCAGAAGTTCAGCGGCCACATGCCGGCCTTGGCCAGGAATGCGGTGGCGAGGATCGCCGCACCGGCATGCAGCAGGCCACGATCCGCCTCGGGGACCAGAGGGATTTTCAGTGCCAGGTCAGCGAAATTCAGCGTGCCGGTCACGCCGTAGATCATCGCCGCGCCAATCAGGAACAGCGACGACGCCAACAGGTTGATCGCGATGTAATGCAGCCCCGACGACACCCGCGCCCGGCCCGAGCCGTGCAGCATCAAGCCGTAGGACGCCGCCAGCAGCACCTCGAAGAACACGAACAGGTTGAACAGGTCCGCCGTGAGGAACGCGCCGTACAGGCCCATCATCTGGATCTGGAACAGCGCATGGAAGCTGGTGCCGGCGCGGTCCCAACGGGCCATGGCGAACAGCAGCGCGCTCACGCCGATGATCCCGGTGAGCACCAGCATCAGCGCCGAGAGCTGGTCGACCACCAGCACGATGCCGAACGGCACCTGCCAGTTGCCCGGCAGGTACACGCCAATCGAGCCGGGGCCGCCTTTTTGCGTCCAGTACAACAGCAGGATCGCGATGCCCAGGCCAATGACGCTGGAGAACAGGTTGATCCTGGCCTTCAGCGGGCGGCGTTTTTCGCCGAGCATCAGCATCAGCGCGGCGGTGAGCAACGGCAGCAGGATCGGGGCGACGATCAGTTGGTTGACCCAATTCATTCCTTGGGCTCCCGGCCGTCCACATGGTCAGTGCCGGTCAGGCCCCGTGACGCCAGCAGCACCACCAGAAACAACGCGGTCATGGCGAAGCTGATCACGATGGCCGTGAGCACCAGGGCCTGGGGCAGGGGATCGGTGTAATTGAGCAGGTCCTGGGGCACGCCGTCCTTGATGATCGGCTCCTTGCCGATAAACAGGCTGCCCATGCTGAAAATGAACAGGTTGACCCCGTACGACAACAGGCACAGGCCCATCACCACCTGGAACGTCCGTGGCCGCAGGATCAACCAGACGCCGGAGGCCGCCAGGACCCCAATGGCAATTGCGATGACTTCTTCCATCAGGCGGCTCCTTCGGTGGCGGCGACTACTTTGGCCTGGTTGCTCGGTTTATGCGCGCGCACCGACTGGTGGCCGAGGGCGGTGAGCATCAGCAGCGTCGAGCCGACGACCATGGCGTATACGCCCACATCGAAGAACAACGCGCTGGCAACATGAATATCGCCCAGCAGCGGCAGGCTGAAATGCCAGGTATGGGTGGTGAGGAACGGGTAGCCGACAAACAACGCGCCGATCCCGGTCAGCGTCGCCGAGAACAGGCCGAAGCCCATCCAGCGCATCGGCCGCAGGCTCATCTGCGCCTCGACCCACTGGGTGCCGGCAACCATGTATTGCAGGATAAACGCCACCGACATCACCAGGCCGGCGACAAACCCGCCGCCCGGTTGGTTGTGGCCGCGCATGAACAGGTAGAACGACACCACCAGCGCAATCGGCAGCAGCAGGCGCACCAGCACCGCCGGCACCATCATGAAGCCCAGGGCGGTGTCGCTGGCCTGGCGCGGGTTGACCAGGTCGGTGGCCACGTCCGGCGCCAGTTGACGCTGCTGTGGCGGCAGCTCCATGCTTTCCTTGGACGGGCGGAAACGACGCAGCAGGGCGTACACCGTCAGCGCCACGGCGCCGAGCACGGTGATTTCGCCGAGGGTATCGAAGCCCCGGAAGTCCACCAGCATCACGTTCACCACATTGCTGCCACCGCCCTCGGGCAGGGCGCGGCTCAAGTAGAACGAGGAAATATCGTTTGGCGTCTGGCGCGTCAGCATCGCATAGGACAGCAGCGCCATGCCGCCGCCTACCACGGTGGAGAGCAGGAAGTCGCGCAGACGACGGATGCGCGCCTTGCGCAGCGAACTGGGCAGCGGCGAGACCTCTTCGATCCGCCGTGGCAGCCAGCGCAGGCCGAGCAGGATCAGTACGGTGGTGACCACTTCCACCACCAACTGGGTCAGCGCCAGGTCCGGCGCCGAGAACCACACGAAGGTGACGCAGGTCATCAGGCCGCACACGCTGACCATGGTCAGGGCCGCGAGCCGGTGGTACTTGGCTTGCCAGGCGGCGCCGAGGGCACAGGCAATCGCCAGTAGCCACAGGGTGACGAACACGATGGAGCCCGGGATCTTCGGGCGGTCGCCCCAGCTGAGGCCGCTGTTGAGCATCGGGATCATGGCGCCGATCACTGCGACGATCACCAACAGGAACAATTGGGTCTGCAGGCGCTTGGTGCTGATGCGTTTCTCGATCCTGCGCACGCCGCGCATCATCACCACCAGGCTGCGCTCGAAGCCGCGCTTGCCGTTGAAGTAGCTGATGACCGGCGGGTACTTGAAACGGCCGCGCTTCAGTTGTTTGCGTAGCAGTAGGTAGAGCACCACGCCACCGGACATGGCCACCAGGCTCATGATCATCGGTGCATTCCAGCCATGCCAGATCGCCAGGCTGTATTCCGGCAGCACGCCGCCGACCACCGGCAGCGCCGCGGCGGCGAGGATCGAACCGACCACCTGGGCCGGGAAGATGCCCACCAGCAGGCAGGTGAATACCAGCAGCTCAACCGGGGCGCGCATCCAGCGCGGGGGTTCGTGAGGTGTGTGGGGCAGGTCGGTGGCGGGCGGGCCGAAGAACACATCCACGGTAAAGCGCAGGGCGTAGGCCACGCTGAACGTGCCGGCGATGGTCGCGATCAGGGGCAGGGCGATTTCCACCCATTGGGTCGACGAGATAAACACGGTTTCAGCGAAGAACATCTCTTTGGACAGGAAACCATTGAGCAATGGCACGCCGGCCATGGATGCACTGGCCACCATCGCCAGGGTCGCGGTAAACGGGATCAGGCGCACCAGGCCACTGAGCTTGCGGATGTCCCGCGTGCCGCTTTCGTGATCGATGATGCCTGCCGCCATGAACAGCGAGGCCTTGAAGGTGGCGTGGTTGAGGATATGGAACACCGCGGCGACGGCGGCCAGCGGGCTGTTGAGGCCCAGCAGCAGGGTGATCAGCCCTAGGTGGCTGATGGTGGAATAGGCTAAAAGGCCTTTGAGATCATTCTGGAACATGGCGCAGTAAGCGCCGAGGAGGAGGGTCAGGGCGCCGGCACCGCCGACGATCCAGAACCATTCTTCGCTGCCGGACAGCGACGGCCACAGGCGGGCCAGCAGGAACACGCCGGCCTTCACCATCGTTGCCGAGTGCAGATAGGCAGACACCGGGGTCGGTGCGGCCATGGCGTGGGGCAGCCAGAAGTGGAACGGGAACTGCGCGCTTTTGCTCAGGGCGCCGATCAGCACCAGCGCGAGCATCACCGGGTACAGCGAATGCGCGCGAATCTGCTCGCCCGCCGCCAGCACCTGGTCCAGCTCATAGCTGCCGACGATATGCCCCAGCAGCATCACGCCCGCCAGCAGGCACAGGCCGCCCGCGCCGGTGACCATCAAGGCCATGTACGCACCACGACGCGCATCGGCGCGGTGGTGCCAGTAGCCGATCAACAGGAACGAGAACAGGCTGGTCAGTTCCCAGAAGAACACGATCTGGATCAGGTTGCCGGAAATCACCAGCCCGAGCATGGCGCCCATGAAGGCCAGGAAAAACGCGAAGAAACGCGGCACCGGATCGTCCGGCGACATGTAGTAGCGCGCATACAGCGACACCAGCGCGCCGATGCCGAGCACCAGCATCGAGAACAGCCAGGCGAATCCATCCATGCGCAGCACGAAGTTCAGCCCAAGGCTGGGCAACCACATGAATTCTTCGCGGATCACGCCACCGTGGGCGATCTGGGGGTAGAGCAGGGCGACTTGAACGGTTCCGACCAGGGCCACAAGGCCAGCCAGCAGGGATTCGGTGTTACGTGCATTGTGCGGCAGCAAGGCCGCCAGACAGCTGCCGATAAAAGGCAGAAGCAGTAGAACTATCAGGGACATAGGCTTCTAATCTGCGGGAGTTTGGGATGCATCATACGTGCCGCTTTGTCGATCACCAAACGGCAACATGTGGCAGGATCCTACAAAGTAGGTCGAAAACTCCCGTTTGGCATTGTTTCGGACCCTAGCCCTGTTGCTCCTGTTCCCGCTCATCCTGCAACTCGATGGCCTTTTGCCCTTTTGTCTTGATCTCACTCACAATCACCGCCACCACAATCAACGCCGCCCCCAGCATGGCAATCGGCGGGAACCGCTCGCCGGCGATCCGCCCGACTACCCCGGCCCACACCGGCTCACCGGCATAGATCAACGTGGCCCGTGTCGGCGAAACGCTTTGCTGCGCCCAATTCATGGCGACCTGGATCACCGCACTGGTCAGGCCCAGGCCCACGGCGCTGAACAGCAGCAGCCAGGAGAACCCCGGCAGTGCCTCGCCCATTGGCACCACCATCAAAAACGACAGCAGCGACGCCGTCGCCAGTTGCACCACCGTCACCCGGCGTACGTCCACTTGCCCGGCGAACGCACTGATCAAAATGATTTCCGCCGCTATCGCCACGGCACCGATCAGGGTGGCGATTTCCCCGGGGCTGAAATTCAGCGAAGCCCCGGCGGGACCGGTCAGTAACATCAACCCGGCAAACGCCAGCATGATGCCGATGCTTGGCATCAACCCCGGGCGCCGGCCCAGCACCAGCCATTGCAGCAGCGGCACGAACGGCACATACAGCGCGGTGATGAACGCCGATTGGCTGCTCAGGATCGTCTGCAGGCCAATGGTCTGCAAGCCGTAGCCGAACATGATCGCTACGCCGATGAACACGCCCGCCTTCAGCTCGAACAACGTCAGGTCGCGCAGGGTACGCAAGGAAAAGAACCCGACCACAATCGCCGCCGCTGCAAAGCGCAGGCCCACGAAAAACATCGGTCCGCTGACAGTCATGGCATGCTGCACCAGCAAAAACGTGCCGCCCCAGATCATGGTGATAAACACCAGGATGCACTCGGCTTTGCTGAAACGGTGGAAACGCGAGGGGGAGTTCGGCGTGGTCATGGCGGCTCGGTCTTGCAAGGGAAAGGCACGGACCGCACAATGCGCCGCACGCTGGGCAGTATACTGCGCACACCCACCCATTGAGCAATATAGTGCACAAAGAAAATCCACAACGGGCCTCGGTCCTGCAGCACGTCAGCCAGAACGTTCGTCGCCTGCGCCACGCCGCCGACCTGAGCCAGACTGCGCTCTCGGAAAAGTCCGGGGTCAGCCGGCGCATGCTGGTGGCCATCGAGGCCGGGGAAAAGAACGTCAGCCTGTCCACCCTCGACCGTGTGGCCGAAGCGTTGGATGTGGCGTTCAGCGACCTGATCCAGGCACCGGATGTGCGCGATCACAGCCGCATCAACGAACTGGCCTGGGCGGGGGAAATCGACGGCAGCAAGGCGGTGTTGCTGGCCAAGGCCACGGCGCGGCGCGAGGTCGAGTTATGGGAGTGGCGCCTTGAACCGGGCGATCGTTATTGCCCGGACCCCGACCTGGAGGGGTGGAGCGAGCAACTGTTCGTCTTCGAGGGCAGCCTGACGTTGGTGGTCGGCGAGCAGGAAAATACCATCGGCGCCGGCGAATTCTTCATGTTCGCCAGCCACCAGCCCCATGCCTATCGCAATGACGGCCAGGTCGCCGTGCGCTTTGTGCGCAATGTGGTGATCTAACTGTTTACCAGCCAACAGTGGATGGACACTTTGCTGGTTTGAAACTGCGGTTGTACGCCTGTTTACGCAGCAACCGGCTGATTTTACTGACGATTAAATTCAGGCACGACTCCTGCAAACACTCCAGTATCCCCTCGGAGCCTGGAGTCGGCCCATGTCTGCCCACCCTCAACAACCTGCCCATATCATCCGCTCGGACGCGGAGGCCATCGAGGTCGCCAAGCGCCTGGCCGAACGCTTTGCCGTCGACGCCAGCGCGCGCGACCGTGAGCGTCGCCTGCCCGTTGCCGAACTGGACGAGTTTTCCGCCAGCGGCCTGTGGGGCATCACCGTTCCCAAGGCCTATGGCGGCGCCGGGGTGTCCTATGTGACGGTGGCCGAGGTGATCAAGTTGATCTCCGCCGCCGACCCGTCATTGGGCCAAATCCCGCAGAACCACCTGGGCGTGGTGGACATCCTGCTGCAAACCGCCACCGAGGAACAAAAGCGCCACTACTTTGGCAAAGTCCTGGCGGGTTATCGCTTTGGTAACGCCTTCTCCGAGGCCAAGAGCAAAAACGCCGGCACCTTCGATACCCAGATTCGCTTCCACGGCGACACCGCGCAAATCAACGGCGAGAAGTTCTACTGCACCGGCGCGCTGTTCGCCCACATCGTGCCCACCGTGGGTAATAACGAAAAGGGTCAGGCCTTCATCGGCCTCGTCGAGCGCGATGCGCCAGGCCTGACCGTCATCGACAACTGGGACGGCTTCGGCCAGCGCACCACCGCCAGCGGCGGCGTGACCCTCGACGGTGTGAGCGTGCCCTTGAGCGCGGTGATTCCCGCCCACCTGGCGTTTGACCAACCCACGGCCGATGGGCCGATTTCGCAAATTATCCAGGCGGCGGTCGACACCGGCATTGCCCTCGGCGCCCTTGAACAGGCAAAAATCTTTGCGCGGCAGGCCCGTCCGTGGATCGACAGCCAGCAGGATCACGGTTGGCAGGACCCGTTCACCATCGCCGCCATCGGCGACCTGGAGTGGCGTGTGCACGGCACCGAAGCGATCCTCGCCAAGGCCGGCCTGGCCGTCGACCGCGCCCTCGCCGAACCGAATGAAGACACCGTCGCCCAGGCTTCACTGGTGGTCGCCCAGGCCAAGGTCCTGTCGGCCGAAACTGCCTTGCTCGCCAGCAGCAAACTCTTCGAACTGGCCGGCACCCGCTCGGTCACCGCCAAGCACAACCTCGACCGCTTCTGGCGCAACGCGCGGACCCACACCCTGCACGACCCGGCCCGCTGGAAATACCACCTGATCGGCAATTTCGTGCTCAACGGCGTCAAGCCTGCGCGCCACGCCTGGAACTGAGGACCTGACCCATGACCGCCCTGACCCTCGCACGCCAACTGCTGGACAGCACCCGTCGCCACGTCGAAAAAAGCGACGACCCCTACGTGATCAGCCGCTTCGGCGATTGGCAGATTCGCGTGGATGTAGCGGCCGCCTTGCTTGAACGCGCCGAAACCGATCCAAGCCCGGTCGCCGTCACCGAAGCGCAGATCGCCGCCGCTGAAGCCTTGCTCTTTGCCAGCAACACCGAATTCGAACTGACCGGCCAACGCACCGCGCTGCCACCGACCCTGGATGATCCGTTGCGCTGGAAATACCAGGTCGTCGGCAACTACCACCTCAACGGAGTGCTGTGATGTCCCGTGAAATCCGCTTGAACGCCTTCGACATGAACTGCGTCGGCCACCAATCGCCGGGCCTGTGGGCGCATCCGCGCGATCGCTCGTGGCAGTACAAGGACCTTGAATACTGGACCGACCTGGCGAAGATCCTTGAGCGCGGCAAGTTCGACGGCCTGTTTATCGCCGACGTGCTGGGCATCTACGACGTGTACAACGGCAATGGCGACGCGGCGATTCGCCAGGCGACCCAGGTGCCGGTCAACGATCCGTTGTCGCTGATCGCACCGATGGCGCTGGTCACCGAGCACCTGGGTTTTGGCCTGACCGCGTCGCTGTCGTTCGAACACCCGTATCCGTTTGCACGCAGGCTGTCGACCCTCGACCACCTGACCAAGGGCCGCATCGGCTGGAACATCGTCACCTCCTACCTGGAAAGCGGCGCCAAGAACCTTGGCCAGAAAGCCCAGACCGAACACGACGCCCGCTACGACTATGCCGAGGAATACCTGGAGGTCTGCTACAAACTCTGGGAAGGCAGTTGGGAAGAGGGCGCGGTACTGCGCGACCGCGAACGTCGGATCTTCAGCGACCCGAGCAAGATCCACGAGATCCGCCACGTCGGCAAACACTTCCAGGTGCCCGGCATCCATCTGTGCGAACCCTCGCCGCAGCGCACGCCGGTGCTTTACCAGGCCGGTGCTTCCAGCCGTGGCAAGCAGTTCGCCGCCGAGCAGGCCGAATGCGTGTTCGTTGCCGCGCCGTCCAAGGTGCTGCTGAAAAAGACCGTCGCCGACATCCGCCGCCGTGCGGCCGAAGCCGGGCGCGACCCGAAGAAAATCCTGATTTTCAACTTGCAGACCGTGATCGTCGACGAGACCGACGCCAAGGCCAAGGCCAAATTCGACGAATACAAATCCTACGCCAGTTATGAAGGCGCGATGGCGCTGATCTCTGGTTGGACGGGCATCGATTTCAGCCAGTTCAAGCCGGATGAGCCGCTCAAGCACGTGCACACCAATGCGATTCAATCGGCGGTGGAAGCTTTCTCCACGGCGGACCCGAACAAGGTCTGGACCCCCAGCGAACTGGCCGATTGGGTCGGTATCGGCGGCTTTGGCCCGCTGTTCGTCGGCGGCCCGGAAACCGTGGCGGACCTGTTGCAGGAGTGGGTCGAAGAGACCGACGTGGACGGATTCAACCTCGCCTATGCGCTGACCCATGAAACCTTTGTCGACGCCGTCGAATGGCTGGTGCCGGAGTTGCAGAAGCGCGGCGTGTACAAGACCGAATACGCCCAGGGCACATTGCGCGAGAAGTTGTTTGGCGACGGTGCAAGGTTGGGTGCGAACCACCCGGGCGCTGGCTATCGCGATCTATCGAATGCACATAAATCCAATGTGGGAGGGGCGGTGCGACGATTCGACTTGCCCCCGATGGCGTTGGCTCAGTCAAAGGTGTTCTAACTGACACACCGCCATCGGGAGCAAGCCGAATCGTCGCACCGCCCCTCCCACAGTTGTCCTGTGTCGATCCAAATAATCAAGCCAGCGGACCACCGCACGCACACCCCCCAATAGGAGCAACCCCCTATGAGCGTGCACGAACCAACGGCCCTCCTGGAACACCTGCGCCACTGGGCGCAACTCACACCGTTGCACATCGCCCTGCGCCACAAGCGCCAGGGCCAGTGGTACGCCTGGCGCTGGATCGACACCTTGCGCGATGTCGAACGCCTGGCCGATGGTTTGCGCCAGCAAGGTTTCAATCAACAGTCACGCTTGGTGCTCAGCGGCGCCTTTGAGCCGAACCTGCTGTTGCTGGCGTTGGCGGCCCAGTCCGTCGGCGCACAGGTACTGACGCTGGCCGATAACCTCGAGCCGCAGGCCTTGGAGCAACAGCTGTGGCGTATTCATCCCAGCCATGCCTACGTTCAAGGTCGCCAGCGCGATTGGACCTTCACCCAGCGGTTGGATTTCGCCCAACTGCTCGGCCCCGTCGACCCGGCGCAACACCTGCAGCGCTGGTGGCAGCCCGCCGGTGAAACCGCGTTGTGGAGCGAGGAGGGCACCCACTGGCAAGGCGGCCTGGCCGTGGTGCTGGAGCAGTGGCTGAGCAGCGGCCACGGCCTGGCCTTCCCGGAAAGCCTGGCCTCGGCGCGACGTGATCGCAGCGACGTCGCGCCCACCGGCCTGCTGCTGTCGCCCGCCCATTTGCTGCACCTGGCCGACGAGATCGAAAGCCGTCTGCCACCCCACGGCACCTGGCGTCGACGCCTGTGCGACTGGGCCATTGCCCACCCGCACAGCGGCCTGCGCCGCCTGCTGAAAAACCGCGTGCGCACACTGTTGGGCTTCCAGCGCCTGGCCTATATCTGGCAGCCCCTCAAATCCAATGCCGAGCCGACGTGGCTCGCCGAATTCAAACGGGAACGTGCATGAGCCAAGCCATTCTCCAGGTGCGGGACATCTCGCTGTCGTTCAAGGGCGTCAAGGCGATCAATGGGTTGTCGTTCGAGGTGGCGCGCGGGGAAATCTGCGCGTTGATCGGGCCCAACGGTGCCGGCAAAAGTTCATTGCTCAACGTCCTCAACGGCGTGTATCGCTTCGATGCCGGCGAGATCGTGTTCGAGGCGCAGCATTTCCAGCGTATCGACCCCCTGGGCGCCGCGCGTCGAGGCATTGGCCGTACCTTCCAGAACAACGCCCTGTTCAAGAAAATGAGTGTGCTCGACAACATCCTCACCGGCCTGTCGCGGCATATGCACACCAGCCTTATCGAACAGGCCCTCGGCTTGCCCCGCGCACGCCGTGAAGCCGACGCCTTCCGCCTGCGCGCCCAGGGCATCCTTGAATTCCTGGAGCTGCAAGCCTACCGCGATGTGCTGGTGGGCAACCTGTCCTATGGCCTGCAAAAGCGTGTGGAACTGGGCCGTGCATTGATCGCCGGGCCCAGCCTGTTGCTGCTGGACGAACCCATGGCCGGCATGAACGCCGAGGAAAAACAGGAAATGGCGCGCTTTGTCGCCGACGTGAACCGCGACCTCGGCACCACCGTGGTGTTGATCGAGCATGACATGGGCGTGGTCATGGGGCTGTCCGACCATGTTGTGGTGCTCGACTACGGGCGCAAGGTCGGCGACGGCACCCCTGCCGAGGTGCAGGCCAATCCCGAGGTGATCGCGGCCTACCTGGGAGTGACGCACTGATGACGTTCTTCTTCGAAACCCTGCTCGGCGGCCTGCTCGCCGGCACCATGTATTCCCTGGTCGCCATCGGCTTCGTGCTGATCTACAAGGCCAGCGGCGTGTTCAATTTTGCCCAGGGCTCGATGCTGCTGTTTGCCGCGCTGACCTTCGTCAGCCTGCACGACCAGGGCGTGCCGTTTGCCCTGGCGTTGCTGTTGACGGTGATCGTGATGATTGTCGGCGCCTTGCTCATCGAGCGCCTGGTGCTGCGGCCGTTGGTGAACCGCTCGCAGATCACGCTGTTCATGGCGACGCTGGGCCTGTCGTTCATTATCGAAGGCCTGGCCCAGGGCGTGATGGGCTCGCAGGTGCGCGCTCTGGACCTGGGCATCGACGATGTACCGCTGTTCGTCGGGCCGCTGATGCTCAGCCAGTTCGACCTGATCGCCGCGGCCGTGGCCGTGGTGCTGGTGACGGTGCTGGCGCTGCTGTTCAACAAGACCCGTATCGGCGTGTCGCTGCGCGCGGTGGCGGATGACACCACGGCGGCGCTGTCCATCGGCATCAACCTCAACCGCATCTGGCAGATCGTCTGGGCGGTGGCCGGCATCGTCGGGCTGGTGGCGGGGTTGTTGTGGGGGGCGCGCCAGGGCGTGCAGTTTTCGCTGTCGCTGGTGGTGCTCAAGGCCTTGCCGGTGTTGATCATCGGCGGCTTCACCTCGATTGGCGGGGCGATTGTCGGCGGGCTGATTGTCGGCGCAGCGGAGAACCTCGCCGAGGTGTATATCGGTCCGCTGATCGGTGGCGGCATCACGCCGTGGTTCGCCTATGTGTTGGCGTTGTCCTTCCTGTATATCCGTCCCGCCGGCCTGTTCGGCGAGCGCGCCATCGAGCGAGTCTGAAAGCATGTCGATCCCTGTTGCTGAACACACCGCCCCCTTGCTGCTGGTCCAGCGGCGCGTGCCCTGGAGCCTGCTCGGCCTGCTGGCACTGGCGTTTATCGTGGTGCCGCTGTGGGGCAATGACTATTGGCTCAACGCGATCCTGATCCCGTTCCTGGTGCTGTCACTGGCCGGGCTGGGCCTGAATTTACTCACCGGCTATACCGGGCAAACCTCGGTCGGTGCCGCCGGGTTCATGGCCGTCGGTGCCTTCGCCACCTATGGGTTTTTGCTGCGCCTGCCTGAGCTGGGCCTGCCGGTGGCGCTGCTCGGCGGTGGGATCATCAGCGCGCTGGTCGGGCTGCTGTTTGGCTTGCCCAGCTCGCGGATCAAAGGCTTCTACCTGATGGTCACCACGCTGGCCGCGCAGTTTTTCCTGGAGTGGCTGTTCGTCAAATTCCCCTGGTTCTACAACTACGGTTCGTCCGGAACCATTTCGGCGCCGAAGCTGGCGTTGTTCGGCCATGACCTCAACACGCCGCTGGGCCGCTACTGGCTGACCCTGGTCACGGTGCTGTTGTTGACCTGGGCCGCGGTCAACCTGGTGCGCAGCCAGGTGGGCCGCAATTGGATGGCGATCCGCGACATGGACACCGCCGCCGCCGTGGTCGGCATCCCGGTGGTGCGCTACAAGCGCCTGGCGTTTGCGGTCAGTTCGTTCTACCTCGGCATCGCCGGCGCGTTGTGGGCGTTTGCCTACCTGGGCACGGCCAGCGCCAGCAGCTTCGACATCAACCGCTCATTCCAGATCCTGTTCATCATCATTATCGGCGGCATGGGCAGCATTGCCGGCAACTTCGTCGGCGCGGCATTCATCAGTTTGCTGCCGATCTTCCTCAGCCATGCCGGGCAGGCGTTGTTCGGTGGTGCGGTGGATGCCGGGCAGTTGCAGAACCTGCAGAAAATCATTTTTGGCGTGTTGATCATCGTGTTCCTGATCAAGGAACCCGAGGGCTTGATTCGCCTGTTGCATAACCTTCGCGATCGGCTGCGTCAGTGGCCCCTACGTTTCTGACTGAATAAGAGAATCCCTATGCGTGCATCCTTGAAACGTTCCCTGGCCGGCGCCGCCTTCGCGCTGGCTGCCCTGGCCGGTGCCGTGCCCCAGGCGGTAGCCTCGGCCGACCAGCAGTTCTTTCCCCTGGCCACCTACCGGGTGGGTGCCTACGCCTCCAGCGGCGTGCAGGTGTGGGCCGGGATGATCGACTACCTGCGCTATATCAACGAGGTCGAAGGCGGCATCAATGGCGTGAAGCTGGTGTGGCAGGAATGCGAGACCGAGTGGACGGCGGAGAAGGGCATCGAGTGCTACGAGCGCTTCAAGAACGGCCTGGATGGCGCGCCGGTCGCGGTGTACCAGCCCAACGGTGCACCGGCGGCCTATGCGCTCAGTGAAAGGGCTGAGGTGGACAAGATCCCGCTGATCACCCTCGGCTACGGTCGCACCGAAGCCACCGACGGCACGGTGTTCCCGTACAACTTCCCGGTGATGCTGACGTTCTACAGCGAGGCGTCGACCCTGGTGAACTACATCGCCCAGCGCGAAGGCGGCTTCGACAAACTCAAGGGCAAGAAGATCGCCACGGTCTACCACGACTCGGCCTACGGTCGCGAAACCCTTGGCCCGCTGAAATTGCTGGCGGAAAAATACGGTTTTGAAAACATCCAGATTCCGGTGGCCGACCCGGGCAATGAGCAGTCTGCGCAATGGCGCCAGGTACGCCAGGCCAACCCGGATTGGGTGTTCCTGCGCACCTGGGGCGTGTCCACCCCGGTGGCGGTGAAAACCGCCGCGCGCTTCGGCTTTCCGGTGGACCATATCATCGGCGATATATGGGCCAGTTCCAGCGAAGACGTATTGCCCGCAGGCGCCGCCGCCAAGGGCTACCTGGCACTCACGCCTTACCCGGCAGGTGCGGATTTCGAGATCCACAAACGCCTCAAGCAATACATCCTCGACAAGGGCCACAGCGACCTCAAGGACCTGAAAAACTTCGGCAGCGTCTACTACAACTCCGGCCTGGTGAACGCCGCCGTGGCTGTGGAAGCGATTCGCACCGGCCAGGCCAAGTTCGGCAAGCGTCCACTCAATGGCGAAGAAGGCCGCTGGGGCCTGGAACACCTGAATATCGATGACGCGCGCTTGAAGGACATGGGCTACCTGGGCTTGATGCAGAACCTCAAGTTGTCATGCCGCGACCACGAAGGCGGCGGCTCGGCGCGCGTGCAGCAATGGGACGGCGCCCACTGGACGCTGATCAGCGACTGGATCGCCGCCGACCGCGCCCTGTTGCGCCCGCTGATCGATGAAAAATCCGCGGCTTTCGCCAAGGAAAAAGGCCTGACGCCACGCACCTGCACCGGGGATGAATAAATCATGAGCCAGCTCGCCAGCGAAGCCATGCGCCCGTCGTTGTTGACGGTCAACGATATTGAAGTGATCTACGACGGCGCGATCCTCGCCGTGGCCGGGGTGTCGCTGAGCGTGCCCAAGGGCGCCATCGTCGCCTTGCTCGGGGCCAATGGCGCCGGCAAGAGCACCACCCTCAAGGCGATCTCCGGGCTGGTGCGTGCCGAGCGCGCTGAAGTCAGCCGGGGCGTGATCGAATATGCGGGCGTCGACCTGGCCGGCGTCGACCCCAGCCAGCGCGTGCGCCAAGGCATGGTGCATGTGCTGGAAGGCCGCCATGTCTTCGGCCAGCTCAGCGTCGAAGACAACCTGCGCAGCGGCGGCTTTGTGCGGCGCCTGAGCCGCAAGGCCATGGAGCAAGACCTGGAGCGCATCTACGCCTGGTTCCCGCGGCTCAAGACCAAGCGCCACACCCGTGCGGGTCTGACGTCCGGCGGCGAGCAACAGATGGTCGCCATCGGCCGCGCGTTGATGACCCGTCCTACTTTGGTACTGCTCGACGAGCCGTCCATGGGTTTGGCGCCTATGATCGTGCAGGAGATCTTCGAGATCATCGCGCAGCTCAACCGCGAGCAGCAGGTGAGCTTCCTGATCGCCGAGCAGAATATCAACGTCGCGCTTAACTATGCGTCCCAGGGCTACGTGCTGGATACTGGGCGCGTGGCCTTGAGTGGCAGCGCCGCCGAGCTGTTGGCGCGGGGCGATTTGCACGACATTTATCTGGGTAAACAGTAAAGGCGAATGTGCATGACTGAATCCCTCCGCAACGCTGATGTGGTGATCATCGGCGGCGGCCTGAGCGGCACCATGCTGGCGGTGCAACTGCTGCGCCGGCCTGGGCAGCGCCGGATCCTGGTGATCGAACCGCGCGCCGAACTCGGCCGTGGCGAGGCCTACAGCGCCGTCGAACTGGGCCACACCTTGAACGGCAACGCGGCGCGCATGAGCGTCGACCCGGACAACGCCGATGACCTGACCCAATGGCTCACCGACTACATCGGCGCCGGCGGTTGGCCCGAGTCGGATCAGCAGCACGTGCCCATCAGCGAACTGTTCCCGCCACGCGGGATTTTTGGCCTGTATGCACAGCAACGGCTGGCTGAAGCCAAGGCGTTGTCGGCGTCTACCGTCGAGCATATCCGCGCCGAAGTCGTCGACCTGCAGGTCGGCGACGATTCAGTGGTGCTGACCCTCGACAATGGCCAGCAACTGCGCGGCGCCCAGGCGGTGTTGGCCACCGGCATGTTCCCGGCGGCACGCACGCCGCAGACCCAGTCCAGCGGCTTGAACGCCGCCGCCGTGGACCCCTGGGACGTGCAGGCCATGACCCGGATCGACCCGCAGGCGCCGGTGCTGATCATCGGCTCCGGGTTGACCATGGTCGACGCTGTGGTGTCCCTGGAACAGGCCGGGCACCGTGGGCCCATCGAGGTGTTTTCACGCCACGGGTTGTTGCCCCATGTGCGCCGGCAGCCGCCGGGCTGGGACGATTTCCTCGCCGCCGACCACGCCTTGTGCAGCCCGCGACAACTGCTGCGCGAGGTGCGGCGTCAATGCCGCCTGGCACTGGCGCAGGGCATCGATTGGCAGGCGCCACTGGACACCGTGCGCGCCCATATCGGCCGGCTGTGGAGCCAGGCCAGCGAAGGCCAGAAACGTCAGTTCGTGCGGCATGTGCGGCCCTGGTGGGAAAGCCATCACCACCGCTCGCCGCCGTTGAGTGCCCAGTTGGTGGCCCGGCTGCATGAGCAAGGGCGGTTGCGCATTCGCGCGGCGTCGTTCAAGGGGCTGGAGCCTTCGGGCGAGGGCGTGACCATTCGCTTGCGTTACCGTGGCGAGCAGGTGATCAGCCAAGTGTCGGGGGCGGCGCTGATCAACTCCAGCGGTATCGAATACGACTGGCGCCGCGTGGCCCGGCCGTTGCCGCAGCAGTTGCTCAAGCGCGGGCTGATCACGCCTGGGCCGTTGGCGTTGGGGATTGCGGCGGATACGTGCGGCGCCGTGCTGGATGCCCAGGGCCGGGTCAGTGCGCGATTATTCGCCATGGGCCCGCCGTTGAGGGGGATGTGGTGGGAGAGCACGGCGGTGACGGATGTGGCGCTTCAGGCCAAGGCATTGGCATTGAAGTTGGCGCATTTCTAAATGTGGGAGGGGGCAAGCCCCAATGCCAGTCAGTTAAGGGACAGAACGGGCAACCCGTCACCTGTGGGAGGGGGCTTGCTCCCGATAGCGGTGTGTCAGACACAGGTTTTTAACTGATCCACCGCCATCGGGAGCAAGCCCCCTCCCACAGGGGATCTTCATTTATCTTGAGGTCTTTACGAAGCCGGGTTTTAGGCCGAATACTTCCACCCCCTGCGGCGTCGATTGCCCGGTAGTCACCTTCACCCGCTCCACCGGCTTATCCATCGCTTCTCGATACTCCACCGTCCTGTCCGCCTGGATCGCCTCGCTCGGAATCACCATCGCCTGTGCATTGTTGTAAGTGACGATGGTCAACCGCGCACTCATCCCCAGCCGCACCCGCTGCAACTGTTGCGGGGTCAGTTTGGGGATCGACAACGTCACCGGAAACTGCGCGCTGCCCTGGCTGTCGCTGGCAATCGCCAGGCCGCTGACCACGCTCACCGAGCCGCTCAGCCGTTCGCCGTCAAAACCATCGCCCAGCACTTCCACCGCCTGGCCCTGGTGCAGTTGGTTGATGTCCAGCTCAGAGACCTTGGCGACGATTTTCAGCCGCTCGATATTGGCCAGGCCGAACAGCACCTGGCCCTGGCTGACCTTGCTGCCGGCTTGAATCGGCGCGTTGGTGTTGCCGCCGCCTTGGGGCGCATTGTTACCGGGGGCGGGCACCACGATGCCGGCGAACGGCGCCTTCACCTCCTTGCCTGCGAGCAGGGTGCGCAGGGCCTCGTATTTCACCGTGGCGTTGGTCAGTTCCATGTCGGCGATCTGGCGGTACTCGCCCTTGCCCTGGTCGAGGGCCTGTTGCAGTTCGCTGCGGGCGGAGGCGAGGTCCAGTTGCTGTTGCTGGGCCTGTTGCTTGAGGTCGTCCAGCTCATTGCGCGGGATGATGCCGCGCTTGAACAGGTTTTCGCTTTCGGTGAGTTTGCGTTGGGTATTGCCGGCGGTCATTTCGGCAGTGCGCAGGCTGCGGCGCGCACGGCTGACGGTGGGGCCGCTGTCCCAGTCCTGCAGCTCTTGCACGGCGCGGCGGGCCTTGAGCTGGGCGGAGAGGGCGTCGCGCAACTGCACTTCAAGGGTGGCCGGGTCCATGCGCAGCAGGACCTGGCCAGCCTCGACCCGCTGGCCTTGCTCCACCAGATTGGCCTGCACGTTGCCGTCGAACGGCGCCGTGAGGGTTAGGGTGGTGTCGGGTTCGATCTTGCCCACCAGGCCGATCTGGTGCACCAGCGGGTCGGGCTTGACGGCCAGCCATTGCTCGCCGGTGGTAGCCGGGCCTTCGGCCGGGCTGCGCAGGACCAGCCCGGCGCCGGCCAGCAGCACGATCAATACAGCGCCCAGCAGGCCTTTGTGTTTAATAGTCATTGAGGGCGATTTCCCAACTTTCCAGCGTCATGCCCAGGGTCAAGTCGAGCTGGGTCTGGGCGTTCAAATAAGCGATCAGGGCGTTGAGCTGCGCGTTTTCGGCATTGCGCAGGTCGGTCTCGAAACTCAGCACCTGGAAGTTGGTGGAGCGCCCGGCGCTGAGTTTCTCGCGTTCGATCTCGATCTTGCGCCGCGACAACTCCACCGCGCGCTGGGAGATTTCATACTGGCGCCAGCGGGTGCCGAGGTCGCGTACCACGTCGTTGACGTTGCGTTCCAGTTCCTGGCGTGCGTCGGTGATGCGGATCTCCTGGTCCTCCACGTTGACCCGCGCGCGCACTTCGGCCTGGCGCGTGCTGATGTCGCCGATGGGGATCTGCACCTGCACCCCGGCGTAGCTGTCCCAGGTGCGGTTGTTGGTGCTGCCGGCATCGTTATTGTAGGCGTCGCGTATCTGGTTCGCGCCGGCCACCAGGTCCACCTGCCAGCGCCCGGAGTCCTTGGCGATCACCAGGTTGAGGTCGGCCTGCTGGCTGCCGAGCAGGGCGGCGAGGTATTCCGGTTGCTGGGTCTGCGCCAGGTTGAAGGCCTGGCGTTTGTCGATCTGCATGGGCTTGGCCTCCAGGGCTTCGGTGGCGCGAATCGGCGTGGACAGGTCCAGGGCCAGCAGGCGCAGCAAGGCCAGGCGGTTGGTGTCGAGCTGGTTCTGCGCTTCTTCCACGCCCAGTTGCTGGGTGGCGATGTCGGCTTCGGTCTGCACGATTTCGAATTCGGCCATGCGCCCGGCGCTGATCAAGGCCTTGTTCACCTCCAGCAAGGTGCCGGAGCGCTTGAGGGCGTCCTGCACGATGCTCAGTTGCTCCTGGGCCCGCAGCAGTTCGCGGTAGGTGGCGATGATCTGGCTGATGGTCTGCGCCACGGTCGCCTTGAGGTTCAGGCGGTTGGCCTGCTCCGACAGGCGCGACAGGCGCAACGGTGCGGTGGTGGCGTCCCAGCCGGCGCCGCGCATCAACGGCTGGATGATCGCCAGGTCGAGGCCGTCGCTGCGGTAGCGCCCGGCGCGGTCGGCGTTGTTCAGCTGCTGGGTCCAGGCCATGCTCAGGCGAGTGCCGTATTCACTGAGCAAGCTGGTGGCCGGCGCCACGTTGGCATTGCGCGCACTGTCCTGGGAGCCGCGGGTACTGCGGTAATAACTGTTGAGGGTGAGCTTGGGGTTGAACACGTCTTCGGCGACGCGCAGGTCGAACTTCTGCGCCACCCGTTGCAGGTAGGCGCTACGGATCGCCGGGTTGTTGCGCAGGCCCAGGTACACGGCGTCACCCAGGGTCATGGTGGTGACCTGGGCATTCAAGGACACGCCCCGGTCGTAACCGCTGCGCGTGCTGCTGGGGGCCGACGGCTTGATGACCACCTCGGCGGCCATGCCGTGCAGGCTGATCAACACGAGCAACCCCAGCCATTTACTCATCGCGCAAGGCCTCCACCGGCTGCAACCGTGAGGCCGATACCGCCGGGTAGATGCCAAAGAACAAGCCCACCAGCAACGTACTGCCCACCCCCAGGGGCAGGGCGGCGACGGCCAGGTCGAATAGCCAGCCCGACAGCCAGGCATAGAGCCAGGCGGCGGTCATGCCAAGTACCGCACCGCACAGCGCGCCGACGGCGGTGAGGGTGACGGCTTCGAGCAGGAACAGGTTGCGGATGTCGCGCTGGCGAGCGCCCAGGGCCATGCGAATGCCGATCTCACGACGGCGCTCCGACACGTTCATCAGCATCACATTCATCACGCCTACGCCGCCGCCGACCAGGGAAATGGCGCCGAGGGCCAGCAGCAGGTAGGCGAAGGTGCGGCTTTGCCGGGTCATGCCGTCGATCATTTGCTGGGGCACCTGGATGTCGACCGTGTGGTCGGTGAGCTGGGCCTGCAAGGCGCTGGCGGCTTCCCTGGCAATGTGTTCCATGTCCTGGCCGGGCGCGGCGCGGATAATTACATTGCCGATCTGCGGCATGGCATGGATGCGGCGCATGCCTTCGGCGGGAATGAACAACGACTCGTTGGCCTGTACCGGCATCAGCATTGCCCTGGGCTGGTTCTGCAGAATGCCCACCACCAGGAACAGGTAGTCGTTGATGCGCACGCGGTCGCCCAGTTGCAGCGGATCGCCCGGCGCGCCGAGGGCCTGGGCCAGCTGGTCACCGATCACGCCATAGGTTTCGTTGGCGTCGAAGCTCGACAGGAAGCGCCCCTGCCGTACCACCAGGCGCATCGCTGCCTGGATGTCCGGTGTGCTGCCGACGAGGTTGGCGTTGGTGGTGCGGCCATGGAACACGATGGGCCCGCTGAACAAGGTCAGCGCGCCGATATGGGCGATGCCCGGCACGGCCTGGCGCACGGCATCCAGGTCGAGCCTCGCAGGCGCGGGCACCGTGCTGTTGCCCTTGGGCGGGAACTGGGCGACCAGGGTGTCGGTGCCCATGTCCTTGAAAATCATCGCGGCATCCACCGCGGCGTTATGGCCGATATTGATCAGCGCCACCACTGACGAACTGCCGATGACGATGCCCAGCAGGGCCAGCACCGAGCGCTTGCCCAGGGTGCGCAGGCTGACGAAGGCTTCATGCAGCAGTTGGCTGAAGCTCTGTTCGACCCGCAGGCTCATAGGCGCCCGGCCTCGTGCACTAGGCCGTTGCGCACCAGGATCTTGCGCTCCAGGCGTTCGGCGATATGCGGGTCGTGGGTGACGATGATCAGCGTGACCTGTTGCTCGCGGTTCAATGCCAGCAGCAGGTCCATGATGTCCTGGGCGGTGCTGCTGTCGAGGTTGCCGGTGGGCTCGTCGGCCAGGATCACCGACGGCTTGCCCACCAATGCACGGGCAATCGCCACACGTTGGCGCTGGCCGCCGGAGAGGTCGGCGGGGCGATGGTGGGCGCGCTCCGCCAGCCCGACCTGTTCGAGCATGCGCAGGGCCTGCGCCACCGATTCATGCCGCGATACACCGCGGTAGCTCAGGGGCAGGGCGACGTTGTCCAGGGCGCTGAGGCGCGGCAGCAGGTTGAAGCTCTGGAACACAAAGCCGATCTGCTGGTTGCGGATCGCCGCCAGTTCGTCCGGGGATGCACTGAAAATATCGTGGCCGGCAAAGTGGTACTGGCCGCAATTGGGCAGGTCCAGCAGGCCGAGGATATTGAGCAGGGTGCTTTTGCCTGAGCCCGAGGCGCCGAGGATGCCGCAGCTGTCACCGCGCTCGATGGACAGGCACACCTCTTTGAGAATGGTCAGTTCCTGCCCGGCGAGCTGATAGCGCTTGCCGATGCCTTGCAGGGAAATCAAGCCTGGGTGCGCGGGGGTATCTGTCATCGTGACTACGCCTGCAGTCTCGACGCTGCCGTCATGCGCCCTTTGTAAATCTTTGTAACAAGTTCGGGGGCTATCTGGTTCGCGTCACGGACTGGTTTTATTTCTTGTTTTTAAAATATTGTTTGAATACTAACCGTGTTCCCGGTGCTTCGCCAGCCGTGGATGTAGAGCGGTTTTACGCTTTGAAAAGATTTCCCTCGCCGGTACGGGGGTCTACCGAAAGGTCCCTGGCTTGCCTGAGAATCCCCATGGGCAAAGGCTTTGGATAGTATGGCGGTGTGTCACTACTTGCTTTCGACCGGCCACACCGGTATAAAAAATCAAATTATTTTTTAAAACAATATTTCCGCCGTGGAACCCTTATGGTCGCGAAGAAACTCAGCGCTCCAAACGTTACCAAGACTCGATTGCTGGATGCGACAGAGGCTCTCTTCATCAAATACGGCTATGACGCCGTGCTGCTGCGGCAGATTACCGAGCGCGCCCAGGTGAACCTGGCTGCGGTGAACTACCACTTCGGGGACAAGGACTCCCTGATGAAGACCCTGCTGATGCAACGCCTGGAGCCGCTCAACGAGCAGCGCCTGGAATTGCTGGCGCGCTGTGAGGCCGAATCCGACGGCCCCCTCGACTGCGACACCTTGCTCGGCGTGCTCTTCGCCCCGGCCATGGGCCTGGAACGCAGCGACCCGGCGAGTGGGGAAGGGCGTTCGTTCATCCGTTTCCTTGGGCGGGTGTACAGCGACACCTCGCCGTTTATCCAGGAATACCTCAAGGTGCATTACCAGCCGGTGTTCCAACGCTTCTTCGAAGCCTTCGCCCTGGCCTTGCCGGACTTGCCGCGCAACGAGCTGGGGGTGCGCCTGCAATTTGCCCTCAAGGCGATTTCCGGGGTCATGGCCGGTACCGAACTGCGCCTGCTGATGAACTCCATGAGCCTGGGCCGCCCGGCGACGGATGCCGAGGTGATGGCCAAGCTGATCACCCTGGTCTCGGCGGCGATTCGTGTGCCGCAGCAAAGCCCCGAAGCCGAACACGCGCTGGCCAAGGTGCTGGATACCCAGCGTGCCATTCGTGAACAGGCGACAGCGCCGGCCGCCAAGGCCTCGCGCTGAGAAATCCCAGGCAAAAAAAAGCCCGCTGGGGCGGCGGGCTTGATGTGCAACGTTTGTAACGGATGAGGCTTCACCCTACGTCCCGGGATGTGAATAAAACGTGAAAAATATGTAAGAGAAAGTGTGAAAGTGTTGATGTGAGTAAACCGGTCAACGGGCCACCTTTCTAGATCTTCCAGCGCCCGGCGCTTTTAGCCAGGCGTTGGCGCATCGCGTCCACATTCGCCGCCAGTTGCACGGTCAACAATCGATACCCATCCAGCGCGCTGTAAACCGGCGCATCCAGGCTGGGCTCGCCGCCGCTGACAGGGCTGGGGCGCTCCAGCCGCTCCGTAACCCCCGACTTCAATGCCCGCGCCATCCCCACCAACTGCACGCGAATCTGCCGATGCTCGGCTTTCAACATCACTTGCATGCGCGCCATCGCCTGTTCGTCCCGCGGGTCCGGGCGGGTGTTGCCGAGAATCTCCAGGGTGCTGATGCACATGCGCAGGTGGCGTTGGATCGCGTCCAGCTCGGTCATGGAGATGCGCACCTCCTTGGACACCGACGGCATCAGCGAGCGCAATTGCAGCATTGCCGCATTCAGGCGGTTGAGCAGCTTCAGGTGTTCATCGTCGGTGACCGACTGGCCATTGATGATCCGGCTGTAGATCTGGGCGCAATCACGCAAGGCGCTGGCCAGGTTGTAGCGCCAGGAATACACGGCATACAGCGGCAGGGCGAAGGAAAACGCCAACGCCAAGGCAATGCCGATCAGGATATCCACGGTGCGCCACAGCCCGTCCGACAACGGGTTGTCACCGTGCCCCGCGACGATAAACACCGTGATCGCGGACAACAGCGCCGTGTACCCGCCCTTGCCGATGGCGTGATAGGAAAAGAACCCGCACACCACCGACATCAGCAGGTAGGTGAGCAACGGCTGGCCGACATACGCCTCCTGCACCACCAGCAGCAAACCGACGCTGGCACCGATCAGCGTGCCATAGGCGCGCTCAACGGCCTTCTTGCCGATATTGCCGTGGTGTTGCAAACCGCCGATCACCACCAGCATGGTCACCGATGCCCATTCACCATGGGGCAGGTTGATGCCGGTGGTCAGCAGGATCGTCGCCAGCAAGCCGATGGATACGCGCACGGCGTGGATCAGTTTGGCGTGACGATAGCGGCGGTAGGGGTCGAGCAAGGGGCGCAGCAGGCGCCGGGCGAAGAGTGGCAGGTTCATCGGTAATTAAAGTGGCCTCGGTTTTGGATATGTACACAATCCAAATGTGGGAGGGGGCGGTCCCCTCCCACATTGCGATCGGCATTGTGCTTAGAAGATATAGTCGGTGGTCAGGAAGCTTGAGTCACGGTTACGCAGGATATCGCTGACCAGCGCCTTGTTGCTGTCCTGGAACTTGGTCGCCACCAGGGTGCGGATCGAAAACACGCGCAGCGCATCATGTACCGACAGCGTGCCTTCGGCCGAGTTCTTGCGCCCGTTGAACGGGAAAGTGTCCGGGCCGCGCTGGCATTGGGCGTTGATATTGATGCGGCCGACCTGGTTGGCGAAGGTGTCCACCAGGCGTCCGACTTCCACGGCGTTGGTGCCGAAAATACTCAATTGCTGGCCGAAGTCCGAGTCGAGTACGTACTCGATCACCGTCTCCAGATCGCGGTAGGGCACGATGGGCACCACCGGGCCGAATTGTTCCTCGTGGTACACGCGCATCTGCGGGGTCACCGGGTACAGCACCGCCGGATAGAAGAACGAACCACGATGGGTACCGCCATTGGCATTCACCACGTGGGCGCCGTGTTGTTGGGCATCGGCCACCAGGTCGTTGAGGTAATCCACCTTGCCGACTTCCGGCAGCGGTGTCA
The DNA here is from genome assembly GCF_900067035.1 of Pseudomonas sp. 1 R 17. Lineage (NCBI taxonomy): Bacteria > Pseudomonadati > Pseudomonadota > Gammaproteobacteria > Pseudomonadales > Pseudomonadaceae > Pseudomonas > Pseudomonas sp. 1 R 17. Next base: position 96,206 of record NZ_FKLB01000060.1, on the reverse strand, counting down.
GTGAAACCCCGTCTTCCCAGGGCATGCCGGGTTTGAGGGTCTCCAGCTTGCGGTTGAATTTCTCGATAAAGCTATCGACCACGTCCTCATGCACAAACAGGATTTTCAACGCGGTGCAGCGCTGGCCGTTGAAGGACAGCGAACCGGTGACAGCCTCGCTGACGGCGTTGTCCAGGTCCACCTCGGGCAGCACGATGCCGGGGTTTTTCGCATCCAGGCCCAGGGCCGCACGCAGGCGGTGCGGCTTGGGGTGCAGTTTTTTCAAGTCACTGGCGGCCTTGTTGGTGCCGATAAAGGCAAAGATGTCGATCTTGCCGCTGGCCATCAACGCACTGACGGTTTCGCGGCCGCTGCCGTAGATCACGTTGATCACCCCGGCCGGGAAGCTGTCGCGGAAGGCTTCCAGCAACGGACGGATCAGCAGCACACCGAGTTTGGCCGGCTTGAACACCACGGTATTGCCCATGATCAGCGCCGGGATCAGCGTGGTAAACGTCTCGTTGAGCGGGTAGTTGTAGGGGCCCATGCACAGCGCCACGCCCAGGGGCACGCGGCGGATTTGCCCGAGGGTGTCCTGTTCCAGCTCGAAGCGGCTGCTGCGGCGGTCGAGTTCCTTGAGGGCATTGATGGTGTCGGTGATGTAGTCGCAGGTGCGGTCGAATTCTTTCTGCGAGTCCTTGAGGTTCTTACCGATCTCCCACATCAGCAGGGTGACCACTGCGTCGCGCTGTTCGCGCATACGTCGCAAAAACGCCTCGACGTGCTGGATACGCTCCACCACGCGCATCGTCGGCCATTCACCCTGGCCACGATCATAAGCGCGCACGGCGGCATCGAGGGCGGTGAGGGCGGTGTCGGCGTCCAGCAACGGCGTGCTGCCGATCACCACGCGGCGGTCGCCCAATTGCACCGGGCTCTGCACCTGGGCCAAGGGGCCGTTCCACACCTGCAACTGGCCATCCACCAGGTAGTCACGCTGTTCGATGGGCGCCGCCAGGCGGTATTGCTCGGGAATATCGGCGACGCTGGTGGGAAACAGCTGGGCGAGCAGGTTGCTGGTGGTCATGGCACTACCCCTGAAATAGTTGCAAAACATGACGAGAGAGTCACCCAACACAGGGCTCTATGGCAAGGCTTGTGCGCGTTGCATACACACCTGGGCGTGTCGCCTGCTCTTCGAGATAGTAGACTGCGCGCCTTTCTTGAAGGAGTTCACATGAGTCAGTACCAGCCGGGCATTCTTGCCGCACCGGTGCCTTTGCAGGCACGCCATCTGTTTTTTGCCGTGGACACCCTGGCAGCCGTGCCCGCTGCGCTGGACGCGCTGGTGCAGTTGGCCGATTCGGCGGCAGTGGTCGGATTTGGCGAGCCGCTGGTCAACGCGCTGGGTGCAACGATTGATGGTTTGCGCAGCTTTCCTGCCGTGAGCGCACCGGGTGCGCACAACCCGTCCACCCAGCAGGCACTGTGGGTGTGGCTGCATGGCGTCGATCGCGGTGAGTTGCTGCTGCGCAGTCGCGCTTTCGAGAAGGCCCTGGCCCCGGCGTTTCGCCTGGTGCAGTCAACCGAAGGCTTCCGCTACAAGACCGGCTTCGACCTCACCGACTACGAAGACGGCACTGAAAACCCCCACGACGACGCTGCCGTTGAAGCCGCCCTGACCGACAGCGGTGCCAGCTTCGCCGCGATCCAGCAATGGCAGCACGACCTTGATGGCTTCGCCGCGTTGCCCGCCCAGGAGCGCGACCATATCATCGGCCGCCGCCATGGCGACAACGAAGAGCTTGAAGACGCTCCCGAATCCGCCCACACCAAACGTACCGCCCAGGAAAGCTTCACCCCGGAAGCCTTCGTGGTGCGCCGCTCCATGCCCTGGGCCGAAAATGGCCAGGCCGGGTTGATGTTCCTCGCATTCGGCCATTCCTTCGATGCGTTCGAAGCCCAACTGCGCCGCATGAGCGGGTTGGAGGACGGGATTGTCGATGGCCTGTATCGCATCAGCACGCCGTTGACCGGTGGTTACTACTGGTGCGCGCCGGTCAAGGACGGACGCCTGGACCTGAGTGCAATCCTTCAAGGACCGCGTATCTAACGCTGTCCGGACTTGGGTGGCGAAGCGGTTTTTGCGTACGACTGCGGAACCACCCTGGCGTGGGTCGCCACAGAGACAACAGTCTGCTTTGCATATCCGTTTTTCGACGGTATGTAGAGCGGATTTGTCGAGTAATCAAGGAAACTCACTCATGGCTATCATTCATCAGCACCACGTGTCTCTTGTCCATAGTGCATCTTTCGCCACCCATGCCCCTGTTGTTGCCCATTGGCACCCTGCCAACCCTTATGCGGGGCTGTCCGACGCCGCGCTGGCGCGGGAGTTTGACAAAAATTTCGATGCATTCAGGCCAGCAGGCTCGCCACATGCGACGCTGGGGAAAATTCGTGAGGTCGCGAGGCGCCCGCTGACGGGAGATGCGCAACAAAACAAGTTGACAATGTTGGCCAGGGAAGTGCTCAAGCGTGACCAGGTGATGAATCAGCTGGATACGGTGGATGTTGCGGGTCGGGACGGTATTATTGGCCGCTGGAATCCGAAGATGGCCGCCGCCAAGTTATCGGACGTTCCCCCACAATGCTCTGCTTCAACTCCAGAAGCTTGGCGTCCCAGTCCCATCATTGCTGCGAGCTTGATTGTTTACTAAGGGATGACAGGCAGGCGTGATGCGCGATGAGGCGCACATTCCATGTTCATCAACATGAAAATTTTGACAGCGGCGCCATGGGCCACTGAAATCAATCCCCGTTGATCGTATGCTAGTGGACTTTGTTACCTGTCCGGATGGTTCATGTCTTCTGTCGTCGATGGGCTGCCCCTCAATAAACGCCTGCCGGCCGTGATCGCGATCTCCCTGGGGATCGGCATGGCGACCCTGGACACGGCCATCGTCAACACGGCGTTGCCGACCCTGGCCGAAGGGATTGGCACCGATTCCGCCTCGGTGATCTGGGTGGTCAATGCCTACCAGTTGGCGATTATCGCCACGGTTCTGCCGTTTGCGTCCCTCAGCGATGTGCTCGGGCACCGCCGCGTGTATCTCGGCGGGTTGCTGCTGTTTATCGTCTCGTCGCTGTTTTGCGGGCTGGCCGGCTCGCTGGTCAGCCTGACCGCCGCCCGTGTGGTGCAGGGGCTGGGGGCGGCGGCGATCATGAGCGTCAATACGGCGTTGCTGCGGCATATCTACCCGTCAAAAATGCTCGGGCGTGGCCTGGGCTATAACTCGCTGGTGGTGGGGCTGGCGTTTACCCTGGGGCCCACGGCGGCGTCGGCGATTCTGTCGGTGGCGACCTGGCACTGGCTGTACCTGATCAATGTGCCGTTGGGGCTGTTGGCCCTGGGATTGGGCCTGCGTTCATTGCCGACCCTGCCGATGGCCGGGCATGCCTTCGACCGCCTCGCGGCTGCACTGTGTGCCGGGTTGTTCGCCTTGCTGGTGCTGGGGCTGGGCACGGCGGTGCATGGTGCGCAGGGGGCGTTGACCCTGGGCTTGATTGCGGTGGCGCTGCTGTGTGGCGCGTTGCTGCTGCGCCGACAGGCCGGTCACCCGGCGCCGATGCTGGCGTTGGATCTGTTCAAGCGGCCAGTGTTTGCCTTGTCTTCCTTGACGGCGATCTGCGCCTTCAGCGCCCAGGGCCTGGCCTTTGTGTCGCTGCCCTTTCTGTTGCAGGCGGTGTTGGGGCATAGCCAGGTGGAAACCGGGTTCCTGATGACGCCGTGGCCGGCGGTAGTGGCGGTGATGGCGCTGGTCGCTGGGCGCCTGGCCGACCGTGTGTCCCTGGGCCTACTGTGCGGTATCGGGCTGTTGATGTTGAGCGTGGGGATGGCCGCGTTGGCGACCTTGGGCCACGGCGCATCGGCCTTCGATATCGGCTGGCGCATGGCGCTGTGCGGTGCCGGGTTCGGGTTCTTCCAGTCGCCCAACCTCAAGGCGCTGATGACCAGTGCGCCGTTGGCGCGCAGCGGTGGGGCCAGCGGCATCGTGGCGATTTCGCGGTTGCTGGGGCAGACGCTGGGGGCGTCGTTGGTGGCGCTGTGTTTCCACCTGTCCCTGGGCAATGGCCCGCTGTATGCGCTGTGGCTGGGTTGCGTGTTTGCGCTGGTGGGCGCCGTGGCCAGTGGCCTGCGTTTGCTGCCCTACGGGAAAAAGCCGTTGTAAAACCTGCGGTGGGAGGGCTACCGTGGCGACCTGAATATTTCGGGATGTTTCAGATTTATGTCAAGCCTGGCCCTCCGCACTGCTGATACCCATTCCCGCCGCGCTGCGTTGACCCTGGCCTTATGCCTGCCCAGTGACGTGTTGCTCTATCTGCTGCTGCCCATGGAGTCCCAGGCCTTCGGCATCACGCTCGCCCAGGCCGGGGTGTTGCTGGCGGCCAACCGCCTGGTGCGGATTTTCGGCTATCGGCATGTGTTGAATTTCTACGCGCGCAACGGTGATCGCCTGACCTGCATGATTGCCGCCGGCGCCGCAACGCTGTGCGCCTTGGGTAATTCGGTGGTGTCGGGCTTTGCCGCGTTGTTGGGGCTGCGGCTGGTGTGGGGCCTGTGTTTTGCCGCGTTGAACCTGTCGACTCAGGTATTGGCCACCTCCGAACCGGAGGGCGCCGCGCGCCGGGCCGGGCGTTCGCGGGCCCTGATCGCCTGGGGGCCGATGCTGGCGTTGCCGTTCGGTGGTTGGCTGACGCTGTGGGCCGGGCCGCGTCCGATCTTTGTGATCCTCGCCGGCTGTTGCCTGGTGGGGCTGTGGATGGCGCGCGGCCTGCCCAGCGCCGGGCATGATTTGCACAGCACCCCGGGGCGCCGTTTCAAATGGCCCGACAGCGTGGCGCTGTGGTCGTTTATCGAAGGCGTGGCGCTGGACGGACTGTTTATTTTCGGCCTGTCGATCCAGGCGCAGAAGCTGCTCGGCGGTAATGCGGTGCTGATCGCCGGCGGCTTGATGGCCCTGCGTTATGTCTCGGAAATGCTCCTGAGCCCCCTGGGAGGTCACGCCGCCCAGTGCTTTGGCGCGACCTCGATGTTGTTGCTGTTTTCGTTCCTGAGTGCCTTGGCCTTGACGGCGTTCGGCAGCTATTGGGTGATTGTCGGCGCGGCGGCGGTGTTGGTGCTGCGCGCGTTGCAACTGCCCCTGGTGACCACCCTGGTCGCCGAGCGCAACCCCGGTTCGCTGCGGGTGTCGGCCCTGGCGTCGAATGCGGTATGGCGTGACATCGGTGCGGGCCTCGGGCCACTGCTGGCAGGCCTGCTGTTGCCGGTGGCCTCGGCACCCCTGGTGTTTGGCGTGGCGGGTGCGGCGATTGCGGTGAGTGCGTTGTTCTGCTGGCGCACCCGTGTGGCAGCAGACTGACTTACGTGCGTTTCAATCCTTCCAGCCAGGCGGGATCAAAGCGGGTTTGTTCGGTGTCGATCCCCAGTGCCAGCATCGTGTTCTTATGCGCGTCCATTTCACCGACCAACTGCGCCTGGGCACTGGAGTTGGCGTCCAGGGCGTGCATCTGCGTCAGCCCCAGGTGATAGAAACGCAGTATCTTCATGGCCGTCGGATCATTCGCCTGCACACGCTCGGTGACGGTGTGCATCACGTTGGTCACGCGCATCAGGGTGCGCTTGAGCTGCCAGCCATACACGGCCGGTGCCAGCCACGGTTGGGTGCGGAACGGGCCGCGCAGCAGGGCGACCGTTATCAACACCCCGGCGAATACGCCACCGACATTAAAGCGGAAGTTGTCACCGCCGGGTTCGCCGAACAGCATCACCGCCAGGCTCGACAGCAGCATGGCCAGGGCCACGAACAGCACGGCCACGATCAGCGTGCTGCGGCGCGTCTGTTGGCGGTAGGTGACGGGGTCGCAGGGTTTGAGCTCGAACATCCGGTCCAGGTCTCCAGGGCGGGTAGGGGGAAGGCATCTTCTCATGGTCAGCGGTCAGTGGTGGGGCAATCAAGTTGAACCATGATCTGGGGCAGTTTCTCTAAACCGGTGTAGTCCCTTTGAGGTCAACCACCATGCCCGAATACAAGCAGCCACCGCCCGGAACCCCCGACCCTGACCGCACGCCCGGTGAAGAGGAGCGCGACAACGATGCCTTGCGCCCCAATGACCCGAAAGAGCGTGACGCCCAGGATGATGTGGAGCGCGTCGAAGACGACCTGGAAAACCTCCACGACAAAGCTCGCCCGCTATAACAGGAGACCATGATGAACAAGCGCTCGGATGGACCGCCCTCCAATGAACACGCCAGCGGCAAGGATGAGCTGGGATTTGATCCGGACTCGCCCGATGTGGCTGATCCGCAGGTTGATCCCATCGGTCCGGCCATCGCCCCTCTGGATAAAAAGGCCAAGGACGACGGGAAAAAAAAGCCGCCCTACGATCCGTTGGGCGACTTGAAGAAATGAGCTGGGCCCCGCCAATGAGCGGGGCTTTTTGTTTATCTGGGCGGCATCCAGGTGACGTCGGTAATGCCGTACTTCTCGGCCCACGGGCGCGTGGTTTTTTTCACTTGCTCATGGCCGACCCGGCCGATACGGCTCACATGCGCAATGTCAGCGTCAACGGCTGCCCAGTGCCAGGCCTCGGCGTTGTTCATCACTTCGGCACGCACCACAAAGGACTTCGGTTGACCGTGCAGTTGGTAGTGGATGGTGTAGATTTTTGCGGTACTCATGTTGCCTCCCTGTCTTGTTATAGATGGATAGGGAACGGTTTAAAAAGGTTCACTCAAAATGACAATCTGCATGCTTGCGCGGCATAGTGACGCATTCCTCCCGCGCCCAAGGATCGCGCCATGACCCTCCTGAACCACAGCCGCCTGTACCTGCAACGCTTGGGTTACGACTCGCCACCACCGCCCACCCTGCAGACCCTGCGGGATTTGCAACTGCGTCATGTGTGCACCTTCGCCTTCGAAAGCCTGTCGACCCTGCTGCGCCTGCCGGTGCCGATCGACTTGCCCAGCGTCGAGCAGAAAGTCCTGTTCGATGGGCGGGGTGGGTATTGCTATGAGTTGAACCAGATGTTCCTGGCGCTGTTGCAGGAACTGGGGTTCGAGGCGCGCGGCATTACCGGGCGGGTTGTGATGGGTGGTCCGCCGGACGCACGTACGGCGCGCACCCATCGCCTGAGCCTGGTGACCCTGGACGGCGTGCGCTACATCACCGACGTCGGCTTTGGTGGCATGGTGCCCAGCAGTCCGTTGCAGTTGGACACGCAGGCCGTGCAGGCCACGGCCCATGAGCCGTATCGCCTGACACTCAATGAGCAGGAGGGCAGCTACACGTTGTGGGCCGAGGTCGCGGGGGAGTGGCGTGGCTTGTATGTGTTCGACCTGCAAGTGCAGGCAGACATCGACTACGAAATCGGTAACTGGTACGTCTCGACCCATCCAGGTTCGCCGTTCCTGGGCCAATTGAAAGTCGCACGCCTGGCAGCGGGCGAACGCCACACCTTGAACAACGCCCACTATGGGATTCACTACCTGGATCGGCCGAGTGACAAGCGTGTGATCCAGAGCGCCGACGAGCTGCTGGACGTACTGGGCACTACCTTTGGGATTCGCGTGCCGGTTCACCCTCAGCTTGATTCAACCCTTGAGGGCTTGGTAATGGCTGCACGCCAGGAGTATTGATCTAGAGCCATCGCTGAACCGTTTTACCTCCAAGTGGGGGCAAATTTTTTCGAACCTTTGGTGCCAGCCTGGGTTCGAAGCGTTTCCTGAATAATTTGCCCACCAGACAAGGAGATGTAAACGATGTCCAAACTATTCGGAAACCTCCTCAAGCATTCCTCACTGCTGGCGCTGGTCGCCGCGCCAGCAGTGGTGTTCGCCGCACCGTCCACTGACCCGATTTCTACCTTTGGGATTCTGGGCAGCTACAACGACTTCAAGCTCGAAGGCGGTAGTGAAAGTGATAAGGACCACATGCCCGAAGCCGGTCTTTTCTACAACTTCGGCAACAAGCTCACCGCCGAGTCGGGCTTTATCTACCAGGCAGGTGTGGAAGCCAAGTACGGTAAAAAGAGTGATAACAAACTCAAAGAAGGCCAGGCCGACCTGGATCTCGGCTGGCGTGCCGCGCTGGATGCGCGCAACTTCGTCGACGTGATCGTTGGCGGCGGTTACAGCTGGACCCGCTATGAGCTGGACTCGAACGACTACGACATGGAACTCACCAACAAGTCGCCCTTCGCCAAGGCAGCCCTGGGCTACAACCATCAGTTCGATGACATGACGCTGCGTTTCGAAGCCGGTGCGCGTCGCACCATTGATGGTCGTACCAAGCTCAAGGTGGACGGCGTGGGCAGCGACACCGTAGACCTCAAGGACCGCACTAACCCGTATGCGGAAGTCAGCCTGCTGATGAACCAGAAGGGCGACCTGCCGGTGATGGCGGGCCTTTACTACACCCGCACCGAATACAAGCTCGACGGTGATTCCGAAGTGGCCGATAACACTCGGCTCAAGCGGGATGAGTACGGGGTCAAGCTAGGCATCGCGTTCTGACGCGGTTGCAATGTAAAACGCCCCGAACATTCGGGGCGTTTTTTTGGGCTGTTGCAGGTCAGCCCAGAACGCAAAAACGGCGCCCTGGGGCGCCGTTTCTGTTGATTCGCATACCGCTAAGGGATCAAACCCCCAGCACCGCGTGCTGCACCAGGGTCAGCAACGGTTGTGGGTACACGCCGAGGAAGAAGGCGAGCAGGGCGATAGCCAGCAGCATCACGCCACCGGCTTTCTGTTCCCAGTGCAGCTCAGCATCCACACGGCGCAGGTTTGGCTCGATCAGGTACAGGGTGACCATCACGCGCAGGTAGTAGAACACGCCGATGGCACTGCCCAGCACCAGGGACGCAACCAGCCACCACTCGTGGGCTTCGACACCGGTCGCGACGATGTAGAACTTGCCGATAAAGCCCGCGGTCAGCGGGATACCGGCCAGGGACAGCATCATCACGGTGAGTACGGCGGTCAGGTACGGACGGCGCCAGAACAGGCCGCGGTATTCGTACAGGGCGTCGGCGTCACGGCCCTTGTAAGGCGAGGACATCAGGGTGATCACGCCGAACGCGCCGAGGCTGGTGATCACGTAGGTGACCAGGTACACGCCGATGGCTTCCACGGCCAGGCCTTTGCTCGCCACCAGGGCGATCAACAGGTAGCCGAAGTGGGCGATGGACGAGTAACCCAGCAGACGCTTGAGGTTGTTCTGGGTCAGCGCCAGCAGGTTGCCGAACAGGATCGACGCGATGGCGATCACGGTCAACACGTTGCTCAGCACGCCGGTGTTGGCGGCAGGCGAGATCTGGAACAGACGCACCATCACCGCAAACACAGCGACCTTGGACGCGGTCGCCAGGAACGCCGCCACCGGCGCCGGGGCGCCTTCGTACACGTCCGGGGTCCACAGGTGGAACGGCACCAGCGACAGCTTGAACGCCAGGCCGATCAGCATCATCGCCAGGCCCAGTTGGGCAATCGGCGCGGGGCTGTTGGTGGCGGCCAGGGCGTGACCGATACCGGTGAAGCTCAGGCTGCCGGCTTCGGCGTAGAGCAGGGCCATACCGAACAACAGGAACGCGGAACCGGCGGCCGACAGCACCATGTACTTGATGCCGGCTTCCAGGGAACGCTTGTTGAAGAAGGCGTAGGCCACCAGGCCGTAGGTCGGGATCGACAGCAGTTCCAGGCCGATGAACAAGCCGGCCAGGTGCTGCGCGCTGACCAGCACGATACCGCCGGCCGCAGCCAGCAGGATCAGCAGGTACAGCTCTTCGCGGTTGCCCGGGTAGCCGGTGCCGCCTTCGCCGAGGTAGGCGTGGGCGAGGGTGACGCAGGCGAGGGTGGCGACGAGGATCAGCGCGATATACAGCAGCGCGAAGTCATCGACCATCATCAGCGGGGTCACCGCCAGTGGCGCGACCTTGAGTGCCGGGATAATCGACAGCAAGGCCAGGTTCAAACCGGCGCAGGACAGCAGGAACGTTTGTGAGTGATTGCGGCGCCAGGCGATCGCCAGCATCACCACCACGATGGTGAGGCTGGTGATCAGCAGCGGCGCAAGCGCGATAAAGTGTTGGATCGTGAATTCCATAGCGCTCTTACCGGGCCGAAGCGAGTTGAGAGAAGGCGGTGCCGAACCACTGCTGCACGCCATGCATCGTCGCGGCAGAAGTGTCCAGGAACGGTTGCGGGTACACGCCGATGTAGATCAGCAATACCGCAAGGCCGAGCACCATGATCAGTTCGCGAGCATCCATCCCTTTCAGGACGGCGTCGGACTTGGCCGGGCCGAAGTAGGCGCGGTGGATCATGATCAGCGAGTAGACCGAACCGAATACCAGGCCGGAGGTAGCAATGGCGCTGATCCACGGTGTTTGCACGAAGGCACCCATCAGGATCAGGAACTCGCCGATGAAGTTACCGGTACCCGGCAAGCCCAGGGAAGCGGCGGCGAAGAACAGGCTGATCGCCGGCAGGTACGCAATGCGCGACCACACGCCGCCCATCTCGCGCATGTCACGGGTGTGCAGGCGCTCGTACAACTGGCCACTCAGGATAAACAGTGCCGCGGCCGAGACACCGTGGGCCAACATCTGGATCACCGCACCTTGCAACGCCAGCTGGCTGCCGGAGTAGATGCCGATCAGTACGAAGCCCATGTGGGAAACGGACGAGAAGGCAATCAGACGCTTGATGTCGGTTTGCGCGAATGCCAGGAACGCACCGTAGAAGATCCCGATCAGGCCGAGGGTCATGGCAATCGGCGCGAACTCGGCCGAGGCGTTCGGGAACAGCGGCAGGGCGAAACGCAGCAGGCCGTAGGCCGCCGTCTTCAGCAGGATACCGGCCAGGTCCACGGAGCCGGCGGTCGGCGCCTGGGCGTGAGCGTCAGGCAGCCAGGAGTGGAACGGCACCACCGGCAGCTTCACCGCGAAGGCGATGAAGAAGCCCAGCATCAGGATGTACTCGGTGGTCAGGGACATCTTGGTTTTCAACAGGTCGGCGTAGTTGAAGGTAATCACGCCAGTCGAGTTGAAGTTGACCAGTACCAGGCCCAGGATCGCCACCAACATGATCAGGCCGGAAGCCTGGGTGAAGATGAAGAACTTGGTCGCCGCGTAGATCCGGGTTTTCTTGCCGTCCGAAGAACTGTGACCCCAGAGCGCGATGAGGAAGTACATCGGCACCAGCATCATCTCCCAGAAGAAGAAGAACATGAACAGGTCGAGGGCGAGGAACACGCCGACAACGCCGCCCAGGATCCACATCAGGTTCAGGTGGAAGAAGCCCACGTGACGCTGGATCTCTTTCCAGGAGCAGAGTACCGAGAGGATACCCAGCAGGCCGGTCAGCAGGATCATCAACAGCGACAGGCCGTCGAGGGCCAGGTGCACGTTGATGCCGAAGCGCTGGATCCACACGTGCTTGAATTCAAGCGCGAACGTTGGATCGACACCCGGTGCCGGAGCGAATGAATAGTCGCCATGGGCCCACAGCCAGAGGCCGAGTGCGAGTTCCAGGGACATGGTCAGCAACGCAATCCAGCGGGGGAGGGTGGCGCCGAAGCGTTCACCCATCCAGCAGAGCAGGCCGCCGATAAAGGGGATCAGGATTAGCCAGGGCAGAATCATGACGGGCTCGTTTCCTTTCGCAAGTTCGCAAAGTTCATATCAGACCGCTACCACAACGATGGCGCCGATCACCAGCACGGCACCAGCAGCCATGGAAGCCGCATACCAACGCAACTGGCCGGTCTCGGTACGGCTCAGGGCGGTGTGACCGCCTTTGGCCGCGCGCGGGATCAAACCGATGGTCTGGTCGAGCGGGTCTTTACGCAGTACATGACTGATGGCCAGGTAGGGCTTGACGAACAGTTTGTCGTAGAGCCAGTCGAAGCCCCAGGCGGCGAACCACCAGGCCGAGAGGAAACGGCCGATGCCACTGTTGGCCACGGCGGTCACGAAGCGACGCTTGCCGAGGAACAGCAGGGCCGCCAGCAGGATGCCGGCGATGGCAATGGCGCCCGAGGCGATTTCCAGACTGTGCTTGGCGGCGCCGCCGGCATGGCCGGCGCTTTCCGGCAGTACACCGGCCAGTGGCGGGGTGATCAGCGCGCCGATGAAGGTCGACAGGATGATCAGCACCGACAGTGGCAGCCAGTGGGAGATACCATGGCCTGCGTGGGCTTCGGTCTTGGCTTCACCGTGGAAGGTGATGAAGATCAGGCGGAAGGTGTACAGCGAGGTCATGAACGCACCCACCAGGCCTGCGTACAGCAGGTTCTGGTTACCGCTGGCAAAGGCTTCCCAGAGGATTTCGTCCTTGGAGTAGAAACCGGCGGTCACCAGCGGCAGGGCGGCCAGGGCGGCACCACCGACGATGAAGCTGGCGTAGGCCAGTGGCAGTTTCTTCCACAGGCCGCCCATCTTGAAGATGTTCTGCTCGTGGTGGCAGGCCACGATCACCGCACCGGAGGCCAGGAACAGCAGGGCCTTGAAGAAGGCGTGGGTCATCAGGTGGAAGATCGCCGCGTCCCAGGCGCCGACGCCCAGGGCCAGGAACATGTAGCCAATCTGGCTCATGGTCGAGTAGGCGAGGATCCGCTTGATGTCGGTCTGCACCAGCGCGGCGAAGCCGGCCAGTACCAGGGTCACGCCGCCGACGATGCCCACCAGGTGCAGGATGTCCGGCGCCAGGGTGAACAGACCGTGGGTACGGGCGATCAGGTAGACACCGGCGGTAACCATGGTTGCGGCGTGGATCAGTGCCGACACCGGGGTAGGACCGGCCATGGCATCCGCCAGCCAGGTCTGCAGCGGCAGTTGCGCGGATTTACCCACGGCGCCGCCCAGCAGCATCAGGGTCGCCAGGGTGATCCAGAAGTCGCCGACCTGGAATTTCTGCGGTGCCAGCACCAGCAGTTCCTGGATGTTCAGCGTGCCCACCTGTTGGAACAGGATGAACAGGCCGATGGCCATGAACACGTCGCCGATACGGGTGACGATAAACGCCTTGAGTGCCGCGTTACCGTTGTTGCGGTTGCTGTAGTAGAAACCGATCAACAGGTACGAGCACAGGCCCACGCCCTCCCAGCCGAAGTACAGGAACAACAGGTTATCGCCGAGCACCAGGAACAGCATGCTGGCGATAAACAGGTTGGTGTACGAGAAGAAGCGCGAGTAGCCCGCTTCACCGCGCATGTACCAGGACGCGAACAGGTGGATCAGGAAGCCCACGCCCACCACCACGCCAAGCATGGTGATCGACAGGCCATCGACGTAGAGGGCGAAGTTGGGCTTGAAGCCTTCCACCGACATCCACTGCCACAGCACCAGGGTGTAGTGGCCGCCTTCCGGCGGTGCCACGTTGAATTGCCAGATGACGTAGGCGGCAACGATGGCCGACAGGCCAATGGAGCCCACACCGATCAGGGCCGAAAGGTTTTCCGACCAGCGTCCGCGAGAGAACGACAGCAGCAGGAAACCGATCAGGGGAAATACGAAAGTCAGAAAGATCATGTTCATCCGCGCATCTCACTGGCAGCGTCGATATCAAGCGTGTGGAAGCGACGATACAGTTGCAGCAGGATCGCCAGGCCGATACTGGCCTCGGCGGCTGCCAGGCTGATCACCAGGATGAACATGACTTGTCCATCCGGCTGGCCCCAACGTGCACCTGCAACGATGAACGCCAGTGCCGCAGCGTTCATCATGATTTCCAGGCTCATCAACACGAACAGAATGTTACGGCGAACCATCAGGCCGACCAGGCCAAGGCAGAACAGGATGCCGGCGACCGCCAGACCATGCTCCAAAGGGATAGCAGGCATCGTCATTGCTCCTTGGCTTCGTTGCGGCCCAAGTGGAAGGCAGTGATGGCTGCGGCGAGCAGCAGCATCGACGCCAGTTCGACCACCAGCAGGTACGGGCCGAACAGGCTGATGCCCACGGCTTTCGCGTCCACGGTGGTATGGCCGATGGCCTGGCCGCTCTGGTGAGCGAACAGCACATACAGCAGTTCACCCAGCAGCAGCGCTGCGAGGACAACCGGGCCGAGCCAGATGCCGGGCTTGAGCCAGACGCGTTCCTGGGCGACCGAGGCCGGCCCGAGGTTGAGCATCATCACCACAAACACGAACAGCACCATGATGGCGCCGGCGTAGGCGATCACTTCCAGCACACCGGCGAACGGTGCGCCGAGGCTGAAGAAGGTCATGGCCACGGCGATCAGCGAAATGATCAGGTAGAGCAGGGCGTGCACGGGGTTGGTGTTGGTGATCACGCGAAGCGTGGACACAACCGCGATACCCGATGCGAAATAGAAAGCGAATTCCATCTTTCTTCCTTAAGGCAGCAAGCTCTTCACGTTGATCGGCTCGGCTTCGTTTTGTGCGGCGCCTTTCGGCTTACCGGCAACGGCCATACCTGCAACACGATAGAAGTTGTAATCAGGGTTTTTACCGGGACCAGAGATCAGCAGATCTTCTTTCTCGTACACCAGGTCCTGACGTTTGAACTCGGCCATCTCGAAATCCGGTGTGAGCTGGATCGCGGTGGTCGGGCAAGCTTCCTCGCAGAGGCCGCAGAAAATGCAGCGCGAGAAGTTGATGCGGAAGAAGTCCGGGTACCAGCGACCGTCTTCGGTTTCAGCTTTCTGCAGGGAGATGCAACCCACCGGGCACGCCACGGCGCACAGGTTGCAGGCTACGCAACGCTCTTCGCCATCGGGGTCGCGGGTCAGCACGATGCGGCCGCGATAGCGCGGCGGCAGGTACACCGCTTCTTCCGGGTATTGCAGGGTGTCGCGTTTACGGAAGCCGTGACCGAACACCATCACCAGGCTTCGCAACTGGGTACCGGTACCCTTAACGATGTCGCCAATATATTTGAACATGGGTCAAATCCTCACTGAACCGCGCCCGCTGGCGTGTTCAACAACACAACGGCAGCAGTCACCAGCAAATTGATCAGGGTCAGCGGCAGGCAGAAACGCCAGCTGAAATCCATCACCTGGTCATATCGTGGACGCGGAATGGAAGCGCGCAGCAGGATAAACAGCATGATGAAGAACGCGGTCTTCAGGAAGAACCAGAAGAACGCCAGCTGCGGCAGGATGCCGAACGGACCGTGCCAGCCGCCGAAGAACAGCGTGACCAGCAGGGCCGAGATCAAGATGATGCCGATGTATTCACCGACGAAAAACATGCCCCATTTCATGCCGGCGTATTCAATGTGGTAACCGTCAGCCAGTTCCTGTTCCGCTTCCGGCTGGTCGAACGGGTGACGGTGAGTCACGGCGACGCCGGCGATGAAGAAGGTACAGAAGCCGAAGAACTGCGGAATGATGAACCACAGGTTCTGCGCCTGGTACTCGACGATGTCGCGCATGTTGAACGAGCCGACCTGCACCACGATGCCCATCAGCGCGAGGCCCATGAACACTTCGTAGGACACGGTCTGGGCCGAGGCCCGCAGGCTGCCCAGCAGGGCGAACTTGTTGTTGCTCGACCAGCCGGCGAACAGCACCGCGTAGACCGACAGGCCGGCCATGGCGAAGAAGAACAGCAAGCCGATGTTCAGGTCCGCCACGCCCCAGGTCGGGGTGATCGGGATGATCGCGAAGGCGATCAGCAAGGCGCTCATGGCCACGACCGGTGCCAGGGTGAAAATCACCTTGTCGGCAAACGGCGGGGTCCAGTCTTCCTTGAAGAACATCTTCAGCATGTCGGCGGCGATCTGGAACATACCGAACGGGCCAACGCGGTTCGGACCGTAACGGTCCTGCCACCAGCCCAGCAGGCGACGTTCGACGAAGCTGAGCAGGGCGCCCGCGACGACCACGGCCAACAGGATCACGATGGCCTTGACGACCGAGATGATCACGTCGATCACTTCAGGGGTGAACCAGGTCATTGCGCTGCCTCCTGCAGACCGTCAACGGTTTTGCCGAAGATCGCCGTCGGGATGCCGGCAAGGCCTTTAGGCAGGGCAACCAGGCCGGCACCCAGCTCTTCGTTGATACGCAGCGGCAGACGCAGGGTCTGGCCGGCCACGGTCACGCTGAGCAAGGCTCCGTCGTTGACGCCCAGGCGGTCGGCTTCGGACTTGGCCACGGACACGTAGGCCTCGGGAATGCGCTCTTGTACCGGCGCGGCCTTGGAAGAGGTCTCTTCGCTGCCGAACAGGTGGAAGAACGGCACGACCTGCCAGGTGCCCTGGGCCGGGTTGAACGGACGCGGGACCGCAGCGAACCAGTTCAGCGCGTCGCCCTGGGTTTCGATCAGGCGGGTGCCCGGGTCGCCGGCGCGGATGTGACCACCGACTTCGTCCTGGAACTTGTTCCAGGCCTGTGGCGAGTTCCAGCCCGGCGACCAGGCAAACGGCACTTGCTGACGTGGCTCGACCGAACCCGAATAACCTTCCATGGAGAAGGCAAACGCGGTGTCGTTGTCTTGCGGGGTACGTGGCTCGTGCACGCTGATGTCGGCGCGCATGGCGGTACGACCGGAGTAACGCAGCGGCTCACGGGCGAGCTTCATGCCCTTGATGCGGAACGCGGCGGACGGTGCGGCGTCGACGATACGCGCCAGCTGCGGCGCGCTCGCGGCGGCTGCGGCGGTGACGTGGTCGAGCTGGGTCCAGTCGATCGGCTGGTTCAGCAGGGTCGCGCGCAGGGCATGCAGCCAGCGCCAGCCTTCGTGAACCAGGATGCTGGCGTCCATGTACTTCGGATCGAACACCTGGAAGAAGCGCTGGGCACGGCCTTCCTGGCTGACCAGGGTGCCGTCGCCTTCGGCGAAGGTAGCGGCTGGCAGTACCAGGTCGGCACGCTCGCTGGTGGCGGTCTTCTGGTGGTCGGCGACGATCAGGACCTTGGCGGCGTTCAGCGCAGCGTCAACCTTGGCGGCGTCGGTGCGGGTGTACAGGTCGTTTTCCAGCACCACGATCGCATCGGCAGTGCCGTCGATCACGGTTTGCAGGGCGGCGTCCAGGGACTCGCCACCGAGCATGGCCAGGCCGAGGCTGTTGGCTTCCGGCACCACCAGGCTGATGGAACCGTTCTTGTCGCGCAGCTTCAAGGCCTTGGCGATGTTGGCGGCGGCTTCGATCAAGGCCTTGGAACCCAGCGAGGTACCGGCAATGATCAATGGACGCTTGGCTGCCAGCAGGGCGTCGGCAATGCGCTGGGCCAGTTCGACGGCTTCAGTGTCCAGGCCTTCGACTGCCGGCGCGCTGGCATCGAGGGCGTGGGCCACGGCGAAACCGATGCGGGCCAGGTCGTCCGGTGCGGCGTGGACGCATTCTTCGGCGATGTCGTCGAGCTTGGTTTCCGCCAGGCTGGCGATAAACAGCGGGTTCAGCGCGTGCTGGCCGATGTTTTTCACCGCAGCGTCGAGCCAAGGCTGGACGCGCATGGCGTCGGCCATGTCTTCGGCCTTGCCTTTGACCGACTGGCGCAGGGACAGCGCGATACGCGCGGCGGTCTGGGTCAGGTCTTCACCGAGCACGAAGATGGCATCGTGGTCTTCGATGTCACGCATGTTCGGCACCGGCAGCGGGCTGTCGTTCAGCACCTGCAGGACCAGGCGGATGCGCTCCAGCTCACCGGCTTCGATACCGGAGTAGAAGTGCTCGGCACCCACCAGCTCACGCAACGCGTAGTTGCTTTCGAGGCTGGCGCGGGGCGAGCCGATACCGACGATGTTGCGGCCGCGCAGCAGGTCGGCGGCTTTGTCCAGCGCCGCGTCCAGGCTCAGCTTGGCGCCATCGGCCAGCAGTGGCTGGCGTGGACGGTCTTCACGGTTGACGTAGCCATAGCCGAAACGACCACGGTCGCACAGGAAGTACTGGTTGACCGAACCGTTGAAGCGGTTTTCGATGCGACGCAGTTCGCCGTAGCGTTCGCCCGGGGAGATGTTGCAACCGCTCGAGCAGCCGTGGCAGATGCTCGGCGAGAACTGCATGTCCCACTTGCGGTTGTAGCGCTCGGAGTGGGTCTTGTCGGTGAACACACCGGTCGGGCAGACCTCGGTGAGGTTGCCGGAGAACTCGCTTTCGAGCACGCCGTCTTCAACGCGACCGAAGTACACGTTGTCGTGGGCGCCGAATACGCCGAGGTCGGTGCCGCCGGCGTAGTCTTTATAGAAGCGTACGCAGCGGTAGCAGGCGATGCAGCGGTTCATTTCGTGGGAAATGAACGGGCCCAGCTGCTGGTTCTGGTGGGTACGCTTGGTGAAGCGATAGCGGCGCTCGTTGTGGCCGGTCATCACCGTCATGTCTTGCAGGTGGCAGTGACCGCCTTCCTCACAGACCGGGCAGTCGTGGGGGTGGTTGGTCATCAGCCATTCGACAACGCTGGCGCGGAACGCCTTGGATTCTTCATCGTCGATGGAGATCCAGGTGTTGTCGGTGGCTGGGGTCATGCAGGACATGACGATACGACCACGGGTGTCGTTTTCGTCGGTGTACTGCTTGACCGCACACTGGCGACAGGCACCGACGCTACCAAGCGCGGGGTGCCAGCAGAAATACGGGATATCGAGGCCGAGTGACAGACACGCCTGTAACAGGTTGTCCGCCCCATCGACTTCGAGCGCTTTGCCGTCTACGTGGATAGTGGCCATGGTTCAAAGTTCTTCGTTGGCCCGTTGTCAGCGGGCGTGGCTAATGGAATCTTGTTATTCATGTGCATCTACACAGCCTTCACGGCGTCAGCACATGAGCAGGCGAAGGGCACGGACCCTTTGCCTGTTTAAGCGTTACGCGCCGACTACGATCGGCCTTGCCAGAGGCGGGACGGCGGCGCTGGTGGGCGCGATGCCGGCTTCGAACTCCGAGCGGAAGTATTTGATTGCGCTGCCCAATGGCTCCACGGCGCCCGGTGCGTGAGCACAGAAGGTCTTGCCTGGGCCGAGGAAACCGACCAGGCCCAGCAGGGTCTCGATGTCACCCTCGCGGCCTTCGCCATTTTCCAGGGCCATCAGCAGCTTGACGCTCCACGGCAGGCCGTCGCGGCATGGGGTACAGAAGCCGCAGGATTCACGGGCAAAGAACTGCTCCATGTTGCGCAGCAGCGAGACCATGTTCACGGTGTTGTCCACCGCCATCGCCAGGCCGGTACCCATCCGGGTGCCCACCTTGCCGATGCCGCCGGCATACATTTGTGCGTCGAGGTGCTCGGGGAGCAGGAAGCCGGTGCCGGCGCCGCCTGGCTGCCAGGCCTTGAGGGTGTAGCCGTCGCGCATGCCGCCGGCGTAGTCCTCGAACAGCTCGCGTGCGGTCACGCCGAACGGCAGTTCCCACAGGCCAGGGTTCTTGACCTTGCCGGAGAAGCCCATGAGCTTGGTGCCCATGTCTTCACTGCCTTCACGGGCCAACGATTTGTACCAGTCCACGCCGTCGGCGATGATCGCCGGCACGTTGCACAGGGTCTCGACGTTGTTCACGCAGGTCGGCTTGCCCCACACGCCCACGGCGGCAGGGAAGGGCGGCTTGGAGCGCGGGTTGGCGCGGCGGCCTTCGAGGGAGTTGATCAGTGCGGTTTCTTCACCGCAGATGTAACGCCCGGCGCCGGTGTGCACGAACAGTTCGAAGTCAAAACCCGAACCGAGGATGTTCTTGCCCAGCAGGCCTGCGGCCTTGGCTTCTGCCACGGCACGGTTGAGGTGCTTGGCGGCGGTGGTGTATTCGCCGCGCAGGAAGATGTAGCCACGGTAGGTTTTCAGCGCGCGGGCGCTGATCAGCATGCCTTCGATCAGCAGATGGGGCAGTTGCTCCATCAGCATGCGGTCTTTCCAGGTGTTGGGTTCCATTTCATCCGCGTTGCACAGCAGGTAGCGGATGTTGATGGATTCGTCTTTGGGCATCAGGCCCCACTTAACACCGGTGGGGAAGCCTGCACCGCCGCGACCCTTGAGGCCGGCGTCCTTCACGGTCTGGACGATGTCGTCCTGGGCCATGTCGGCGAAGGCCTTGCGCGCAGCGGCGTAGCCGTTCTTGGCCTGGTACTCGTCGAGCCATACCGGCTCGCCGTCGTCACGCAGGCGCCAGGTCAGCGGGTGGGTTTCGGCCGAACGCTTGATCAGGTTGGCCGGGCCGAAGGAAGTCAGGGTCATGGGTAGCCCTCGAGCAATTGGGTCACGCCAGCGGGCTGCACGTCACCGAATGTGTCGTCGTCGATCATCAACGCCGGCGCCTTGTCGCAGTTGCCCAGGCAGCACACCGGCAGCAGCGTGAAGCGGCCGTCCGGGGTGGTCTGGCCGAGGCCGATGCCCAGCTTGGCCTGGATCTCGCTGACCACCGACTCGTGGCCACCGATGTAGCAGACCATGCTGTCGCACACGCGAATGATGTGACGGCCCACCGGCTGGCGGAAGATCTGGCTGTAGAACGTCGCCACGCCTTCAACGTCGCTGGCGGGGATGCCGAGGATCTCGCCGATGGCGTAGAGGGCGCCGTCCGGCACCCAGCCACGTTCCTTCTGGACGATCTTCAAGGCCTCGATCGACGCCGCGCGCGGGTCTTCGTAGTGATGCAGCTCGTGCTCGATGGCCGAGCGCTCGGTTTCACTCAAGGTGAAACGGTCTGTCTGGATAAGCGTGCTGTTCATGCTTAGCGGTCCACGTCGGCCATAACGAAATCGATACTACCCAGGTACGCAATCAAGTCCGCGACCATCTCGCCTTTGATCACCGAAGGGATCTGCTGCAAGTGGGCGAAGCTTGGGGTACGAATCCGGGTGCGGTAGCTCATGGTGCCGCCATCGCTCGTCAGGTAATAACTGTTGATACCCTTGGTCGCTTCGATCATCTGGAAGGATTCGTTGGCCGGCATTACCGGGCCCCACGAAACCTGCAGGAAGTGCGTGATCAGGGTTTCGATGTGCTGCAGCGTGCGCTCTTTCGGCGGCGGCGTGGTCAGCGGGTGATCCGCCTTGTACGGGCCGGCCGGCATGTTGCGCATGCACTGCTCGATGATCTTCAGGCTCTGGCGCATTTCTTCGACACGCACGATGCAACGGTCGTAGGCATCGCCATTGGCGGCCAGCGGTACTTCGAACTCGAAGTTTTCGTAGCCCGAGTACGGACGCGCTTTGCGCAGGTCGAAATCGCAACCGGTGGAACGCAGGCCGGCACCGGTGACGCCCCATTCCAGGGCCTCTTTGGTGTTGTACTGGGCGACGCCGATGGTACGGCCCTTGAGGATGCTGTTATCCAACGCAGCCTTCTGGTACTCGTCCAGGCGCTTGGGCATCCAGTCGATGAATTCCTTGACCAGGCGTTCCCAGCCATTCGGCAGGTCGTGGGCGACGCCGCCGATACGGTACCAGGCCGGGTGCAGGCGGAAACCGGTGATGGCTTCGATGACCTTGTAGGCGCGCTGACGGTCGGTGAAGGTGAAGAACACCGGGGTCATGGCGCCGACGTCCTGGATATAGGTACCCAGGAACAGCAGGTGGCTGGTGATCCGGAAGAACTCGGCCATCATGATGCGGATGGTGTCGACGCGGTCCGGAACCTTGATGCCGGCCAGCTTCTCGACCGAGAGCACGTACGGCAGGTTGTTCATCACGCCGCCGAGGTAGTCGATACGGTCGGTGTACGGGATGAAGCTGTGCCACGACTGACGCTCGGCCATCTTCTCGGCACCACGGTGGTGGTAGCCGATGTCCGGCACGCAGTCGACGATTTCTTCGCCGTCCAGTTGCAGGATGATGCGGAAGGCACCGTGGGCCGAAGGGTGGTTCGGGCCCAGGTTGAGGAACATGTAGTCCTCGTTGGTGCCGGAGCGCTTCATGCCCCAGTCTTCCGGACGGAAGCGCGCGGCCTCTTCTTCAAGCTGCTGCTTGGCGAGGTTGAGGCTGAACGGGTCGAATTCGGTGGCGCGGGCAGGGAAGTCCTTGCGCAGCGGGTGACCCTCCCACGTTGGCGGCATCATGATGCGCGTCAGGTGCGGGTGGCCCGGGAAGTCGATACCGAACATGTCCCAGACTTCGCGCTCGTACCAGCTGGCGTTCGGCCAGATACCGGTCACGGTCGGCACGCTCAGGTCGCTCTCGGACAGTGCGACCTTGATCATCACGTCGCTGTTACGTTCCAGCGACAGCAGGTGATAGAACACGGTGAAATCGGCGCCGCTCGGCAGGCCCTGGCGCTTGGTGCGCAGGCGTTCGTCCACGCCATGCAGGTCATAGAGCATGACGTACGGCTTGGGCAGGTTGCGCAGGAAGGTCAGGACTTCGACGAGCCTGGCGCGCGCCACCCACAGCACCGGCATGCCGGTGCGTGTGGCCTGGGCGGTGAAGGCGTCAGGGCCAAAACGGTTATTGAGTTCGACGACCACATCCTGGTCGTCTGCCTTATAAGGCGGGATGCGTCGAGCACTGCCTGTAGTCATGGTTTTTTATCGCTTTCGGTCAACGTAAAGAATGAAGCCAGGTTTTCGTTCTATAAAAGAAGCGGTGCTGGATCAGACTTCGTCTGGGCTGCGCAGGTTGGTGACTGCGATTCGCTGTTCGCGGCGCTGTTCCTTTTGCGACGGCATCTCGGCGCGGTACACGCCTTGATCGCCGACGACCCAGGAAAGCGGGCGACGCTCCTTGCCAATCGATTCCTGCAACAGCATCAAGCCTTGCAGGAATGCTTCGGGGCGGGGCGGGCAGCCAGGCACGTAGACGTCCACGGGCAGGAACTTGTCCACCCCCTGAACCACGGAGTAGATGTCGTACATGCCACCGGAGTTGGCGCACGAACCCATGGAGATAACCCACTTTGGCTCGAGCATTTGCTCGTAGAGACGCTGAATGATCGGCGCCATCTTGATAAAGCAGGTACCGGCGATAACCATGAAATCCGCCTGGCGCGGTGATGCCCGGATAACTTCGGCGCCAAAGCGCGCGATGTCGTGGGGCGCCGTGAAGGCGGTGGTCATTTCCACGTAGCAGCACGAAAGGCCGAAGTTGTACGGCCACAGGGAGTTCTTACGTCCCCAGTTGACCGCGCCACTCAGCACGTCTTCGAGTTTGCCCATGTAGATGTTCTTGTGGACTTGGTCTTCTAACGGATCGGAAACGGTTTCCCGTTCGCCGATGGGGTACTGCTCGTTAGGAGCATCCGGGTCGATCCTGGTGAGATTGTATTGCATCGCCAAAGCCTCATTGTTTCAGCTTCGCTTGCCGCTTACGACGAGCTTCCGGAGCCCAGTCAAGGGCGCCCACTCGAAATAGGTAGACAAGGCCTGCCAACAGAATTGCTATGAAAACGAGGGCTTCGACGAATCCGGTCCAGCCGCTTTCGCGGACGGACACAGACCAGGCAAAGAGAAAGAGGGCTTCGATGTCGAAGATCACGAAGAGCATCGCGACCAGATAGAATTTGGCTGAGAGCCGCAAGCGGGCGCCACCTGTAGGCAGCATGCCGGATTCGAACGGTTCATTCTTGCTGCGGCCCCAGGCTTTTGACCCGAGGAGGCTGGACACACCGAGCATGAAGGCGCAAAGGCCGACAACACCGAGGAGGAAAATGGCAAAGCCCCAGTTGTGGGCCATGAGTCCTGTCGCTTCGGTCATGCTGGAAATCCTTAACAGAGAGCAAAGGTCTCTGAGCTCGAAAAAGTAACGATGCAGTGACGATATGTCGCACTGCAATCAATCGCGGTGATTTTATGGCTAAACACCGGGCAAGTAAAATTCCTAGGGCGAAATTATTCGATGGAATAAGCACATAGTGCACCTTCTTGGGGCTGTAGCCCTTGCGGAGCGGGCATTAGCGGGCATTTGATCAAATGTGTTTTGTTTAACCTGTAACGAAGTTTTTATGTTCTAAATGATAATGAATATTGTTTGCGTGGGGTTTAAGCGATTGTTTCTCATACAGCGGAGTAAGTTGCCGTTACTTGCCTGATTAGCGCGAGTTGTTGGAGCGGATCTTTTAACCGATTTATCTGCGGCAAATACCGCTCTGGATCAAGGTTTTGCACAAAATCTTCAGGCTGCAAGCGTTCCTCATGTGGGAGGGAGTTGCCTCCTCCCACATTTGGCTTTGGTGAACCAGCGTGATGTGTACCGGCAAAAAAACGCCCCGAACCAGTCGGGGCGTGATTGTCGTGCGGCACTGCGGTTAGCTCTTTAACGGGTCCGCCGTGGCCGTGTACTCACATCGATCAGTGGAACTGCTCTTCTTCGGTCGAACCGGTCAGCGCGGTCACGGACGAGGTGCCGCCCTGGATCACGGTGGTCATGTCGTCGAAGTAGCCGGTGCCGACTTCCTGCTGGTGGGCCACGAAGGTGTAGCCCTTGGCGGCGTCAGCGAATTCCTGCTCCTGCAGCTTCACGTAGGCGGTCATGTCGTTGCGGGCGTAGTCGTGCGCCAGGTTGAACATGCTGTGCCACATGTTGTGAATGCCGGCCAGGGTGATGAACTGATGCTTGTAGCCCATGGCGGACAGTTCGCGCTGGAACTTGGCGATGGTCGCGTCGTCCAGGTTCTTTTTCCAGTTGAAGGAAGGCGAGCAGTTGTAGGACAGCAGCTGGTCCGGGTATTCCTTCTTGATCGCTTCGGCAAAGCGACGCGCTTCGTCCAGGTCCGGCTTGGCGGTTTCGCACCAGATCAGGTCGGCGTACGGCGCGTAGGCCAGGCCGCGGGCGATGGCCTGGTCGAGACCGGCGCGCACTTTGTAGAAACCTTCCTGGGTGCGTTCGCCGGTTACGAACGGCTGGTCGTACGGGTCGCAGTCTGAAGTCAGCAGGTCCGCTGCGTTGGCGTCGGTACGGGCCAGGATGATGGTTGGCGTGCCGGCAACGTCAGCCGCCAGACGGGCAGCAGTCAGCTTCTGTACAGCTTCCTGGGTCGGTACCAATACCTTGCCGCCCATGTGGCCGCATTTCTTCACCGAAGCCAGTTGGTCTTCGAAGTGCACGCCGGCCGCGCCAGCCTCGATCATGCTCTTCATCAGCTCGTAGGCGTTCAGTACGCCGCCGAAACCGGCTTCGGCGTCGGCCACGATGGGCGCGAAGTAGTCGATGTAGCCTTCATCACCCGGGCCTTTACCGGCTTTCCACTGGATCTGGTCGGCACGACGGAACGAGTTGTTGATGCGCTTGACCACGGTAGGCACGGAGTCCACCGGGTACAGCGATTGGTCGGGGTACATGGATTCAGCGGAGTTGTTGTCCGCTGCCACTTGCCAGCCGGACAGGTAGATCGCCTGGATACCGGCTTTCACCTGTTGGACTGCCTGGCCGCCAGTGAGGGCGCCCATGCAGTTGACGAAATCTTTCTCGGGGCGGAAGGACGGCTTGGCACCTTGGGTGACCAGCTTCCACAGCTTCTCGGCGCCGAGTTTTGCAAAGGTGTGCTCAGGTTGAACCGAGCCACGCAGGCGGACGACGTCAGCAGCGGAATAAGCGCGGGTTACGCCTTTCCAGCGTGGGTTTTCAGCCCAGTCTTTCTCGAGGGCTGCAATTTGCTGTTCGCGTGTCAGTGCCATGGGGGAAAACCTCGTCGCATAGGTCTAGGTGGAAAATTCCATTTGCCAGCCACGTAGTGAATGCGTGGTTATGGCTGCTCGCTGACCAGAAGCTCAGGTGTTCAAGTCAAGTTCGGCGGGGCAGGCGACGGGATGAACGATGGCTCAAGGGGGGAGTTGAGCAGGTAAGGGCGAACTGCGAACGGTCTTCGGGCATCGTGGGCCTTTGTACGATCCATCAGTGTGTAGCCGGGTTACCTGGTTAGCTTCCGTCCCTCGGGACAACTTCGTTCCAGTCGCAACCTCGTCAAACACACCTTGTGGGCGGTACAGACACGAATCGGCTCGGGTGGGTAGCTTGGAGCGTCGATCCGAAGGCCCTTGCCAGGGCCCCTGATTAGCGGGAGCGAGGCCATCATGCCCATGCTTTTTTGGATCGTCAAATGTTTTGTAGTGCTTTTTTTCAGGCACTACATCTTTAGTCTAATACGACTCATCAGTCAGTTTTTGGTGCTTCAGTTCAGGGTGTCGACCTTAACCCGCAACGTCAGGTCATCGCGGCCCTGGGTAGAGTAGCTGCGGGTTGTGGAGGATTTGTCGGCCTGGGTCTCGCGGTTGATGCCGGCCAGGGGGATCCATTCGCCAAGGCGCCCGCTGACGGTTGTGTCGGTGCTTTGCACATTCACTACATCGGGACGTTCCTGGCTCATGCGGTCACGGTTGGTACTGATCGCCAGATGCACGGTCTCGCCGGTGACGCTGGCGGTGACATAGAAGCCCTGGGTGACGTTGCGGTACTGGGTCTGGTTCTGCGGGCGACCGTAGGCGTCAGGCTGAGTGGTGGTCATTGGCACGCTCTGGCCGACCTGGATCAGCGCGGGCACGCCTTCGCTGGCCTGAATCTGCTGGATGCCGCCGTCGCGGCTGGCGGTGCCGTAGCTGATGATGCGGGTCTGGCTGTCGCCGCTGTTCTGCTGGTTGTTTTCATTGGTATCGACGGTGATCAGCAGACGTTTGGCTGGTGTATCCAGCTGGGCGAGCAGCGTGCGCAGGTCCTGGATCTTGCCGGGGGCAGCGTTAACGATAAGCTGGTTGCCGTAGGCGCTGACGGTGCCGTCCTTGCCGATGAAGTTCTGCGCAACCGGGAGCAGGTCGGTGCTGGTGCGGTTGCTCAGGTTGACGACTTCGGTGTCGGCCATTGCCGAGCAACTGGCGGTGAGGAGGAGGGCGGTGAGCAGGGTGCGTAGGGACATGTCCGTGATCTCTGCGAGTCATTTGGGCTTGATAGTGCCAGTTTGTCGGCCTGGAGTGTAGTAAGCGGACTTGCCTGTGGTGAGCGGGCTTGCCCCGCGCTGGGCTGCGTAGCAGCCCCTATAAAAAACGCCGCGTTCTTACGGAAAGAATGCGGCGTTTGGTTTGGGGCTGCTGCGCAGCCCAGCGCGGGGCAAGCCCGCTCACCACAGGACCACAGGCAAGCTGGCTCACCACAGGCAAGCCCTTACAGCAGGGATCAGGCCCCGCGCACCATATCGACATGGGGAATCCCGACTTCCAGGAATTCCTCGCTGACGATCTTGAAGCCCAGTCGCTCATAGAACGGCGCCGCATACACCTGCGCGCTCAGGAACTGCTTGGTCTGGCCACGTTGCTCGGCCACGCCAATCACCGCTTCCATCAGCTTGTCGCCGACCTTCAGCCCGCGCCAGTCCTTGAGCACCGACACCCGGCCGATCTCGCCGCTGGGCAGCAGGCGCGCGGTACCAATCGGAAAGTCGCCTTCGAATGCAAGGAAATGCACTGCGTCTGCGTCGTCCGCATCCCACTCAAGCTCAGGTGGAACCGATTGTTCAGCGATAAATACCGCTTCACGAATGCGCCGAATCTCGGCGATATCCTTATGCCAGTCCGCGACACCTACGTGAATCCTATTCATCGGCAAACCCCAGGCTTCCTTGCTTGACCAGCTCGCACAGCAGGTCACGGGCGTCTTCGTCCAACAGCCATTCGCCAAGGTTTTCGGCGTGCAGGGCATCGGCGGCGCAGACCAGTTTCAGCAGTTCGCGCAGTTTGCCCGGCAGGTAACGGCTCTGGCCGCTGGCGAACAGCAGGACGTCATCGTCGACTTCCGACCAGGCCATGCGCGCGCTTGGGTTGCGCACCAGGATCGCACCGTCCTGCAGGCTGTTGATGAAGTCGTCTTCGCCCAGTTCTTCGCCTGCTACCAGTTCCGGGTAGCGCGGCTCGGTCATGAATTGGCCGAACCAGGTCAGCAGCATGCGCTCGTCGCTCATGTGCTCGGCCAGCAGGCTCTTGAGGCGGTCGAGGGCGTCGCTCTGGATCTGGTGCGGGTCGCTGACCGGCTGCGCGTCGGCGTCGGTGTAGCGCTCTTCGTCGGTCAGGTACTGGGCGAGGAAGTCGGTGAAGTGGGTCAGCACTTCGGCGGCGCTTGGGGCGCGAAAGCCCACCGAGTACGTCATGCAGTCATCTTCGGCGATGCCGAAATGCGCCAGGCGTGGCGGCAGGTAGAGCATGTCGCCCGGTTCCAGCACCCATTCGGCGCTTTCTTCGAATTCGGCGAGGATGCGCAGGTCGGCGTGTTGCAGCAGCGGGCTTTCGGAGCTGCACATCTGGCCGATCTTCCAGTTGCGCTTGCCCTGGGCCTGCAGCAGGAACACGTCGTAGTTGTCGAAGTGCGGGCCTACGCTGCCGCCGGGTGCGGCAAAGCTGATCATTACATCGTCGATGCGCCAGCTTGGCAGGAAGCGGAACTGCTCCAGCAACTCGGCCACTTCCGGCACGAACTGGTCGACCGCCTGTACCAGCAGGGTCCACTCACGCTCAGGCAGGGTGCTGAAGGCGTCTTCGGCGAAGGGGCCGCGGCGCAGTTCCCACGGGCGTTCGCCGTGTTCGATCACCAGGCGCGATTCGACTTCTTCTTCCAGGGCCAGGCCGGCGAGTTCGTCGGCGTCGATCGGGCTTTCGAAGTCAGGGATCGCCTGGCGGATCAGCAGTGGTTTTTTCTGCCAGTAGTCGCGCAGGAATTCCCGTGCCGTGATGCCGCCCAGAAGTTGAAGAGGGATATCAGGATTCATGTGTAACCTATTGAAAAAAAGCACTTTTCAGACTGAAATAAAAACGCCCGGCGCGGCCGGGCGTCTCAAGGGGGCTTGCGCTAATCAGATGCGCTTGGCTTGCTCTACAGCGTTGCCGATGTAGTTGGCCGGGGTGAGCAGTTTCAGCTCGGCCTTGGCCGCGGCTGGCATGTCCAGGCCGTCGATGAAAGTTTGCAGTGCTTCAGGGCTGATGCCCTTGCCACGGGTCAACTCTTTCAGCTTCTCGTAAGGGTTTTCGATGTTGTAGCGGCGCATCACGGTCTGGATCGGCTCGGCCAGCACTTCCCAGCACGCGTCCAGGTCAGCGGCGATTTTCTGCGCGTTGAGCTCCAGTTTGCTGATGCCTTTGAGGCTGGCTTCGTACGCGATCACGCTGTGGGCAAAGCCCACGCCGAGGTTGCGCAGTACGGTGGAGTCGGTCAGGTCGCGCTGCCAGCGGGAGATCGGCAACTTGCTGGCCAGGTGCTGGAACAGGGCGTTGGCGATACCGAGGTTGCCTTCGGAGTTTTCGAAGTCGATCGGGTTGACCTTGTGCGGCATGGTCGACGAACCGATTTCACCGGCAATGGTGCGCTGCTTGAAGTAGCCCAGGGAGATGTAGCCCCAGATATCGCGATCGAAGTCGATCAGGATGGTGTTGAAGCGCGCAATGGCGTCGAACAACTCGGCGATGTAGTCGTGCGGTTCGATCTGCGTGGTGTACGGGTTGAAGCCCAGGCCCAGCTCGTCTTCGATGAAGGCGCGGGCGTTGGCTTCCCAGTCGATCTCCGGGTAGGCCGACAGGTGGGCGTTGTAGTTGCCGACAGCGCCGTTGATCTTGCCCAGCAGTGGGACTGCGGCGACTTGAGCGATCTGGCGCTCCAGGCGGTACACCACGTTGGCGAGTTCCTTGCCCAGGGTAGTCGGCGACGCCGGCTGGCCGTGGGTGCGCGACAGCATCGGCACGTCGGCGAAACGGATGGCCAGCTCGCGGATGGCTTCGGCGGTCTGGCGCATCAGCGGCAGCATCACGTCATCACGGCCTTCGCGCAGCATCAAGGCGTGGGACAGGTTGTTGATGTCCTCGCTGGTGCAGGCAAAGTGGATGAATTCGCTGACCTTGGCCAGTTCCGGCAGCTTGGCCGCCTGCTCCTTGAGCAGGTATTCGATGGCCTTGACGTCGTGGTTGGTGGTGCGCTCGATCTCTTTCACACGCTCGGCGTGCTCCAGGGAGAAGTTGTCCGCCAGGGCATCGAGTACAGCGTTGGCTTCGGCGGAGAACGCCGGTACTTCGCTGATGGCGGGGTGAGCGGCCAGGCGCTGGAGCCAGCGCACTTCAACCAGTACGCGTGCACGGATCAGGCCGTATTCGCTGAAAATAGGGCGCAGGGCCTGGGTTTTGCCGGCGTAGCGGCCGTCAACAGGGGAAACCGCAGTGAGCGAAGAGAGCTGCATGGGGTGTTCTCGGACAGTCGGGCAACGAAATGGGGCGCGTATCATACATGAAAAAATTCGCCGGTCCGTTGCCAACTGACCGGCGTATTACGCGTAACGGCTTGAAAATAGCCTGTCGGTGCGACTTATTCGTTGCGCATCAACGGGTAAAGCTCTTTGAGCAATTTGCGTCGGCTGATCACCAGCTGCCAACGATGACCGCCCAATTGCCGCCACAACCGCGCCGACCGAATACCGGCCAGCAGCAGTGCGCGGATTTTCGAGGCGTTGTTCGGTTGCTGCAGGTTGCGCATGTCGCCGTGCACCTGGATGCGTTGGCGCAAGGTGCTCAAGGTGTCCTGGTACAGCGCACCGCAGGCGGCGATCACGTTTTCGTGGGCCGGGCCGAAGTGTTCTACCTGGGACTGGATCTGTGGCAGGCGTTTGCCGATGGTTTCCAGCATGTCTTCGCGCTTGGCCAACTGGCGCTCGAGGCCGAGCATCGACAGGGCGTAGCGCAGCGGCTCGCGCTGCAAGGTGCTGGGGTCGCGCTCCAGGGCGCCGATCAGGGCGCGATAACCTTCACGCAGTGCGAGGTCGTCGCCGCCGTAGACTTCCAGGGTGTCCTTGGGGTCGCGGATCAGCAGGCTGCCGAGCATGCAGGTCAGGCCGGCTTCGGTGACCTGGCCGGTCTTGGCGATCTTGTCCACCAGCACGGCGGAGAGAAATACCCCGCCGAGTGCCGTCAATTGCTCCTGGGTCGGGCTCATGCCGGGTTGCTCCAGGCTTCGGCGACTTCAATCACGCCGCCGCCCAGGCAGATTTCGCCGTCATAGAACACCACGGACTGGCCAGGAGTGACCGCACGTTGCGGGTCATCAAAGGTGGCGCGGTAGCCCGTCGCGGTTTTTTCCAGGGTGCAGGGCTGGTCGCCCTGGCGATAGCGCACCTTGGCCGTCAGGCGGCGCGGGGTGCTCAGGTCGATCGGGTTGACCCAATAGATCTCCGAGGCCAGCAGCGCGCCCGAGAACAGCAGCGGGTGTTCATTGCCCTGGCCGACGATCAGCACGTTGTGCTCCAGGTCCTTGACCAGCACGTACCACGGCTCTTCGCCGGCATCCTTCAAGCCGCCGATGCCCAGGCCCTGGCGCTGGCCGATGGTGTGGTACATCAAGCCATGGTGACGGCCGATCACTTCGCCGTCGGTGGTCTTGATCTCGCCCGGTTGCGCCGGCAGGTACTGCTTGAGGAAGTCGCTGAAACGGCGCTCGCCGATAAAACAGATCCCGGTGGAATCCTTCTTCTTGGCGGTCGCCAGGCCGTGTTGCTCGGCGATCCTGCGCACTTCTGGCTTTTCCAGCTTGCCCACCGGGAACAGGGTCTTGGCGATCTGTTCACCGCCGACGGCGTGCAGGAAGTAGCTCTGGTCCTTGTTCGGGTCCAGGCCCTTGAGCAGTTCGGTACGGCCATCGATGTCGCGGCGACGCACGTAGTGGCCAGTGGCAATCAGGTCGGCGCCAAGGATCATGGCGTAGTCGAGGAACGCCTTGAACTTGATTTCGCGGTTGCACAGGATGTCCGGGTTCGGCGTGCGACCAGCCTTGTATTCGGCCAGGAAGTGCTCGAACACGTTGTCCCAGTACTCGGCGGCGAAGTTGGCGGTGTGCAGCTTGATGCCAATTTTGTCGCACACGGCCTGGGCGTCCGCGAGGTCGTCCATGGCGGTGCAATATTCCGTTCCATCGTCTTCTTCCCAGTTCTTCATGAACAGGCCTTCCACCTCATAACCCTGCTCCATGAGCAGAACGGCGGAAACGGAAGAATCCACGCCGCCGGACATGCCGACGATGACGCGCTTCTTTTGTGTGTCAGAAGGGGCTGGATCACGCATAGGGTTTCAACGGGTGTCTTGAAAAAGGACGCGATTCTAACAGGCCTGGGCCCGCAAGGCTAAAGAGAAGGGCGGATCAATTCCAGGCTGTGACGCTGGCCGGCCAGATAATCATCGATACAGCGGATGATCAGCTCGCTACGCCAGTCGTCGCGCACGGCCATCAGCTCGTCACGGCTCAGCCAGCGGGCGCGCAGGATGCCTTCGTCCAGTTGATAGTCCGGGTGGTGTTTCAGTGCCTTGGCAATAAAGCAGACGCGTTGATAGGTAACCCCGTTGCTGGGTGCGGTGTACAGGTAGATGCCGACGATGCCGGTGGCTTCCACGTCCCAGCCGGTTTCCTCGAGGGTTTCGCGCACGGCGGCCTCGATCAGGGTCTCGTCTGGGTCGAGGTGGCCGGCAGGCTGGTTGAGCACGGCGCGGCCGCCCTTGAGTTCTTCGACCATCAGGAACTTGCCGTTGTCTTCGACGATGGTGGCGACGGTGATGTGGGGTTGCCAGGTCATGGGATGCCTCTCGATTCTGAATGCAGCGCAGTCTTGGAGCAGGATTACAGCAGTGTGGGAGGGGGCAATCCCCCCTCCCACAAGGATGATGCATAAGCAATCTGCATGATGCGCCTGACATTTTATGATTTTACCGATTTCAGCGCCTGGCGCAGCTTATCTCTCCAGAACCCTCAGTTTGGAGAGTGTCATGAACCCTATTGCCGATAAAAGCTACGAAGTACGCCTTACATCGCCACTGCCCATTGTCTTCATCCTGCTGTGGAGTTCCGGCTACATCGGCGGTGCGTACGGTGTGCGTTATGGCGAGCCCTTCACCATGACGTTCTATCGGTTTGCCCTGGCTGCCCTGGTGTTCCTGGGCGTTGCACTCGCCATCAAGGCGCAATGGCCGAAACGACTTGCACCCTACTTCCATGCTGCGACAGTGGGACTGCTGTTGCAGGCCCTGCAGTTCGGCGGCCTTTACGCCGGCATCAGCCAAGGCGTTCCCGCAGGGCAGGCGGCATTGATCGTCGGGCTGATGCCGGTGTTCGTGGTGATCGGTGCCTATTTCTGCCTGGGTGAACAATTGAGCTGGCGCGACCTGCCGGGTTCGATCCTGGGTGTTGGCGGCGTGGCCATCGTCGTGGCCAGCAGCTTTTTTGGCTCCGAGGCGTCAGTGGGTGGTTACGGCGCGGTGGGCTTGGCGCTATTGGGTATCACGCTTGGCACGCTCTACCAGAAGCGCTTTCTTGGCGGGGTGAATCTATGGGTGGGGTGTTTCATTCAGATGGTCACCGCGTCGTTGGTCATGTTGCTGCTGGCATACACCACTGAAACCATGCAGGTCACCGAGTGGGTTCCATTCGTAGCGTCGGTGGCCTGGATCACGCTGATGAACTCCGTGGGTGCGCTGACGCTGCTGTATTTGATGATTCGACGCGGGGAGGCGAGTAAGGCGACGAACTTGTTTCATGTGATTCCGGCGGTCACGCAGATCATGGCGTCGTTGGTGTTGGGTGAGGTGCCGAGTGGGGTGGCGATTTTAGGGTTTGTTGTTTCAGGGGCGGGGGTTTATTGGATGAATCATGTGCGCGCCAAGTAGGTAGTCTTGACAGGTATAGCGGGCGCCTTGCACTAATGGCAGGGAATAATTACTCACTCCCATGGGTGTGGCATGAGAGTCAATCTTGATATTCAGTCGCTGCGCAGTTTCCTCAAGGTCGCAGAACTGGGCAGTTTCACCCGGGCCGCGCAAGCGTTGAGCCTGACCCAGCCGGCAATCAGCCAGCAAATTCGACGACTTGAGGATTTGCTGGGTGTCGAGCTTTTTGCCCGCGACAATCGGCAGGTGTTGCTCACCCTCGAAGGAGAGCGCTTGACCGGCTATGCCCAGCAGATGGTCAGCGTCAACGACAAAGTGGGGAGCCTGTTTGATGCCAGTCGCACTCAAGAGTCCGTGACGCTGGGTATTCCCGAATATTTCAGCGAGGAAATCCTGCAGCGCGTTATTCCTGCTCTGGCGCTTGAATTACCTTCAGTGCGAATTGTGGTCAAGGTCGCGCGTTCCCTGTTGCTCGCGGAGGCGTTCAGTGAGGGACGAATCGATATTGGCCTGATGATTGATGAGTTGCCAAAAGTCGCTGGCGTGCCTTTGCATGCACTTTCGTTGATGTGGCTGGGTGGCGAGTGTGCGGCAGCCCCCATGGAAGGGCAGGAAGTTTCGCTGGCGCTGTTCAAGGCGCCCTGCGTGTTCAGGAGCCTGGCGATTCGGCGTTTGGAGGAGAGTGGCATCAGGTGGCGCTGCGTGTATGAGTCTGAAGACTTGATGTCGCTGCGTTCAGCGGTTCAGGCGGGAGTCGGTGTGACGCTTTTACCCTGGTTTGCCCAGGTGCCGGGCTTGAAAAACGTCGAAGCGCTCGCGCATTTGCCTGCGCTGCCGGGGTTTGGGGTTGAACTCAAGCAGCGGCCGGGCTGGGAGCCTTGGTACAAACCGCAGTTCCTGGCGATTATCGAGGCCGCATGGCGCGAGGAATACGGTGTTGCATAAACCCTGAAAACACAAACCCCGGCACGTGGCCGGGGTTTGTGATGCATCCCTACAACCTTACTTCAACTTGGCAATCGCCGCATTGAGGGTGTTGCTTGGGCGCATGGCCTTGCTGGTCAGCTCCGGGTTCGGCGCGTAGTAGCCGCCGATGTCCACTGGCTTGCCCTGTACGGCATTGAGCTCGGCAACGATGGTTGCTTCGTTCGCGGCCAGGGTCTTGGCCAGTTCGCTGAATTGACCTTGCAGTGCAGTGTCTTCGGTCTGGGCGGCCAGGGCCTGGGCCCAGTACAGCGCCAGGTAGAAGTGGCTGCCGCGGTTGTCGATGTTGCCGACTTTGCGCGATGGCGACTTGTTGTTGTCGAGGAACTGGCCGGTGGCCTGGTCCAGGGTCTTGGACAGCACCAGGGCTTTCGGGTTGTTGTATGTCACACCCAAATGCTCGAGGGAAGCGGCCAGGGCCAGGAACTCGCCCAGGGAGTCCCAGCGCAGGAAGTTCTCTTCCAGCAGCTGTTGCACGTGCTTCGGTGCCGAGCCGCCGGCGCCGGTTTCGAACAGGCCGCCGCCATTCATCAGCGGCACGATCGACAGCATCTTGGCGCTGGTGCCCAGTTCCATGATCGGGAACAGGTCGGTCAGATAGTCGCGCAGTACGTTGCCGGTCACCGAGATGGTGTCCAGGCCTTTGCGGGTACGTTCCAGGGTGAACTTCATCGCGTCGACCGGCGACATGATGCGGATGTCCAGGCCTTCGGTGTTGTGGTCTTTCAGGTAGGCCTGGACTTTCTCGACCACGACGCCGTCGTGTGCACGCTTGGGGTCCAGCCAGAAGATGGCCGGGGTGTTGCTGGCGCGGGCACGGTTGACGGCCAGCTTGACCCAGTCCTGGATCGGCGCGTCTTGGGTCTGGCACATGCGGAAGATGTCGCCGGCTTCGACTTTCTGTTCCATCAGCAGGTTGCCCTTGCTGTCGGTCACGCGGACGACGCCGTCAGCCTTGACCTGGAACGTCTTGTCGTGGGAGCCGTACTCTTCGGCTTTTTTCGCCATCAGGCCAACGTTTGGCACGCTGCCCATGGTGGTAGGGTCGAAGGCGCCGTTGGCCTTGCACTCTTCGATCACCGCCTGGTAGATGGTGGCGTAGCAGCGATCCGGGATCACGGCCTTGGTGTCGTGCAGCTGGCCGTCGGTGCCCCACATCTTGCCTGAGTCACGGATCATGGCCGGCATCGAGGCGTCGACGATCACGTCGCTCGGCACGTGCAGGTTGGTGATGCCTTTGTCGGAGTTGACCATCGCCAGGGAAGGGCGAGCGGCGTAGACCGCCTGGATGTCAGCTTCGATCTGCGCCTGCTGCTCGGCCGGCAGGGCCTTGATGCGGGCGTACAGGTCGCCGATGCCGTTGTTCAGGTTGAAGCCGATTTGTGCCAGCACGTCTGCGTGCTTGGCCAGGGCGTCTTTATAGAATTCGGCAACGATCTGGCCGAACATGATCGGGTCGGAGACCTTCATCATGGTGGCTTTCAGGTGGACCGACAGCAGCACGCCTTGTTTCTTGGCGTCTTCAATTTCAGCGGCGATGAAGCTGCGCAGGGCGTTCTTGCTCAGTACTGCGCTGTCGATGATTTCGCCGGCCTTGACGCTGGTCTTTTCTTTCAGGACGGTGGTGGTGCCGTCCTGGGCGACCAGCTCGATCTTGACAGCGTCAGCGGCTTCGATCTGCACGGCTTTTTCGCTGCCGTAGAAGTCGCCGTTGCTCATGTGGGCAACGTGGGACTTGGAGTCTGCAGCCCAGGCGCCCATCTTGTGCGGGTGCTTGCGAGCGTAGTTCTTGACCGACAGCGGCGCGCGGCGGTCGGAGTTGCCTTCGCGCAGTACCGGGTTCACGGCGCTGCCCTTGACCTTGTCGTAACGTGCACGGGTTTCTTTTTCCGCGTCGGTGGTTACGGTTTCCGGGTAGTCCGGCAGGGCGTAGCCCTGGGCCTGCAGTTCCTTGATCGCCGCTTGCAGCTGCGGGGTCGAGGCGCTGATGTTAGGCAGCTTGATGATGTTGGCTTCAGGGGTAACGGCCAGGTCGCCCAGTTCGGCGAGGTGGTCCGGTACGGCCTTGGTGCCCAGTTGCTCGGGGAAGCTTGCGAGGATGCGCCCTGCGAGGGAGATGTCGCGGGTTTCCACGGCAATATCAGCGGAAGCGGTGAAGGCCTCTACGATAGGCAGCAGTGAATAGGTGGCGAGGGCTGGGGCTTCGTCGGTGAAGGTGTAGATGATCTTCGAGCGGGTGGGCATATTCGGATTAACTCTCTTCTTTGCTGAAAGCGTGCGCAGAAACTCGAGATGCGCCGGGTGGAGCGCGTTCGTTCAAAGTCATCCATGAGCGAAAGGTCGAGGTTTCTTCGCGGTGATGTTGGGTTGCATCAGTCGAGCGTCAAGCGGGTGGACTATTGTATTAGTCCTGCTTTGTAGCGGAGGGCCCTGTTCCAGAGCGGTCTGCCATCGTGACTCTTTGGTCAGCGGCGGCATTATACATAGGTCGCTATGCTTACGCCGAGCCTTCATACAAAAGGTGTGTCGTCCATTGGTCTAAAGGTCGCAGGTACCGGGTTACGCCTAAAGTCGCACGAAGTGCTCAAGATTGGCGCTTTTCCCTTTGCTTTCAGGCTTGTAGGCGACAATTTATGCTGTTTTCGATGCAAATGAGCATGGCGCGAGGTTTCAGTCGCCATTTATCTGGAGTAGGCTCGAACGCAGCCAGATGTTCAATCCATAGATGGAGTTCAGCATGGGATACAAGAAGATTCAGGTTCCGGCAGTCGGCGACAAAATCACCGTCAATGCAGACCATTCTCTCAATGTTCCTGACCAACCGATCATCCCGTATATCGAAGGTGATGGTATTGGCGTCGACATCAGCCCGGTGATGATCAAGGTGGTCGACGCAGCTGTTGAA
Organism: Pseudomonas sp. 1 R 17; assembly: GCF_900067035.1. Lineage (NCBI taxonomy): Bacteria > Pseudomonadati > Pseudomonadota > Gammaproteobacteria > Pseudomonadales > Pseudomonadaceae > Pseudomonas > Pseudomonas sp. 1 R 17. The sequence continues at coordinate 58,789 of NZ_FKLB01000060.1, read as the reverse complement.
AAGGCCTACGGCGGCAAGCGCAAGATCTCGTGGATGGAGGTGTACGCCGGCGAGAAAGCGACCCAGGTCTACGACCAGGACACCTGGCTGCCCCAGGAAACCCTGGATGCGGTCAAGGATTACGTGGTGTCCATCAAGGGCCCGCTGACCACTCCGGTAGGGGGCGGCATTCGTTCGCTGAACGTGGCCCTGCGTCAGCAACTCGACCTCTACGTGTGCCTGCGCCCGGTGCGCTGGTTCGAAGGTGTGCCCAGCCCGGTCAAGAAACCAGGCGATGTGGACATGACCATCTTTCGCGAAAACTCCGAAGATATTTACGCCGGGATCGAGTGGAAGGCCGGCTCGCCGGAAGCGACAAAGGTCATCAAGTTCCTCAAGGAGGAAATGGGCGTCACCAAGATTCGTTTCGATCAGGATTGCGGCATTGGTATCAAGCCGGTATCGCTGGAAGGCACCAAGCGCCTGGCGCGCAAGGCCCTGCAATATGTAGTGGATAACGATCGCGACTCGCTGACTATCGTGCACAAAGGCAACATCATGAAGTTCACCGAAGGGGCCTTCAAGGAATGGGCCTACGAAGTGGCGGCTGAAGAGTTCGGTGCGACCCTGCTGGATGGCGGCCCGTGGATGCAGTTCAAGAACCCGAAGACCGGCAAGAATGTAGTGGTCAAGGATGCTATCGCCGATGCCATGCTCCAGCAGATCCTGTTGCGTCCGGCCGAGTATGACGTGATCGCGACCCTCAACCTGAACGGCGACTACCTGTCCGACGCCCTGGCGGCAGAGGTGGGCGGTATCGGGATTGCGCCGGGTGCCAATCTGTCCGACACCGTTGCCATGTTCGAGGCGACCCACGGTACTGCGCCCAAGTATGCGGGCAAGGACCAGGTCAACCCGGGTTCATTGATCCTGTCGGCGGAAATGATGCTGCGTCATATGGGCTGGACCGAAGCGGCCGACTTGATCATCAAGGGCACCAACGGTGCTATCTCGGCCAAGACCGTGACTTATGACTTCGAACGCCTGATGGATGGCGCGAAGCTGGTGTCTTCGTCGGGCTTTGGGGATGCATTGATTTCGCACATGTAAAAGCCCGGTACAAAAAAACCGGCCAACCCAAGTCGATCGGGTGGCCGGTTTTTTATCGCATGTCACTCGCTTCGCGGGGTGTCAGGCCGTTTGTTTCTTTTCGTTATGAGCGGTTGATGGCGTGTTTTTTTCATGTGTTTCGGCTTTCACTGCACCGATATTCACGGCGTGCAGCCCTTTCGGTCCTTGAATGATTTCAAAGCTCACAGCTTGGCCCGCCTTCAGCGTTTTGTACCCATCCATGTTAATCGCTGAATAGTGCGCAAAAAGGTCCTCGGTTTTACCGTCTTCATTAACAAAGCCATATCCCTTGGCATTGTTGAACCACTTGACCTTGCCACTGATCTTGACGCCAGACATACCCATATCCCTCTGCACCAGACTCCATCACTGGAGTATCATCCAGTTTATCCGTCCTAACCCGAATAAATAAGGTTGACTGCGCGGACCTTTTTTACCCACTGTGGGTTCTATTGGTTGTAACACCGATTTGCCGATAGTCAAGGCGACTGAGCGGTCAGAGTTGAAATTCTGACAGGTCGCCCCCACCACTGTATTTGAACCACTGACGAACCTTTCTTTCCATGCATGCAATCAGCCAGATTCGACTAACATTCAATCAGGATCGACCGGATCACGAACACGATGACGACGGTTCTGCAGGCATTGCTGTTCAGGAGGCCAAGCCTGCTTTACAGGCGCCGCCGATGTACAAGGTGGTTTTGTTCAACGATGACTACACACCGATGGATTTCGTGGTCGAAGTGCTCGAGGTGTTTTTTAACCTGAACCGCGAGTTGGCGACCAAGGTAATGCTGGCCGTTCACACAGAAGGACGGGCAGTATGTGGAGTGTTTACCCGTGACATCGCCGAGACAAAGGCCATGCAGGTCAACCAGTACGCCAGGGAAAGCCAGCATCCGCTACTCTGTGAAATCGAGAAGGACGGTTAACGCCGACCACTTGGGTATGAGGTGAAGCTATGTTAAACCGCGAGCTCGAAGTCACCCTCAATCTTGCCTTCAAGGAGGCTCGTTCGAAGCGTCATGAATTCATGACCGTCGAACACCTGCTGCTGGCACTTTTGGATAACGAAGCTGCCGCCACGGTACTACGTGCGTGCGGCGCCAATCTCGACAAGCTCAAGCATGACCTGCAGGAGTTTATCGACTCCACCACGCCACTGATCCCCGTGCATGACGAGGACCGTGAGACCCAGCCAACCCTGGGCTTCCAGCGGGTATTGCAGCGTGCTGTTTTCCACGTACAGAGCTCCGGTAAGCGTGAAGTCACAGGCGCCAATGTGCTTGTGGCGATCTTCAGCGAACAGGAAAGCCAGGCAGTGTTCCTGCTCAAGCAGCAAAGCGTTGCCCGTATCGATGTCGTCAACTACATCGCCCACGGTATCTCCAAGGTGCCTGGGCACGGCGATCATTCCGAGGGTGAGCAGGATATGCAGGACGACGAGGGCGGTGAGTCTTCTTCTTCAAGCAACCCGCTGGATGCCTATGCCAGCAACCTCAATGAGCTGGCGCGCCAGGGGCGGATCGATCCGTTGGTGGGGCGTGAGCTTGAGGTGGAGCGCGTAGCGCAGATCCTGGCGCGCCGTCGCAAGAACAACCCGTTGCTGGTGGGTGAGGCGGGCGTGGGCAAGACCGCGATTGCCGAAGGCCTGGCCAAGCGCATCGTCGACAACCAGGTGCCGGACCTGCTGGCCAATAGTGTCGTCTACTCCCTTGACCTGGGCGCGTTGCTCGCCGGGACCAAGTACCGTGGCGATTTCGAGAAGCGCTTCAAGGCCCTGCTCGGCGAGCTGAAAAAACGCCCGCAGGCGATCCTGTTCATCGACGAGATCCACACCATCATTGGTGCCGGTGCGGCATCCGGTGGTGTGATGGACGCCTCCAACCTGCTCAAGCCGTTACTGTCGTCGGGTGATATCCGCTGCATCGGTTCGACCACCTTCCAGGAATTCCGCGGCATCTTCGAGAAAGATCGTGCCTTGGCGCGTCGCTTCCAGAAAGTCGACGTGTCCGAGCCGTCGGTCGAAGACACCATCGGCATCCTGCGCGGGCTCAAGGGGCGGTTTGAAGCGCACCACGGCATCGAGTACACCGATGAGGCGCTGCGTGCGGCCGCCGAGTTGGCGTCGCGCTACATCAATGACCGGCACATGCCGGACAAGGCCATCGATGTGATCGACGAGGCAGGGGCCTACCAGCGCCTGCAGCCGGTCGAGAAGCGTGTGAAGCGCATCGACGTGCCTCAGGTCGAGGACATTGTCGCGAAGATCGCGCGGATTCCGCCAAAACACGTCAACAGTTCCGACAAGGAGCTGCTGCGTAACCTGGAGCGCGACCTCAAGCTCACCGTGTTCGGCCAGGACGCAGCGATCGACGCGCTGTCCACCGCGATCAAGCTGTCGCGTGCGGGCCTCAAGTCGCCGGACAAGCCTGTCGGTTCGTTCCTGTTCGCCGGTCCTACCGGTGTCGGCAAGACCGAGGCGGCGCGGCAATTGGCCAAGGCCATGGGGATCGAGCTGGTGCGCTTCGACATGTCCGAATATATGGAGCGTCACACCGTGTCGCGCCTGATCGGTGCGCCTCCGGGCTATGTCGGTTTCGACCAGGGCGGCCTGTTGACCGAGGCGATTACCAAGCAGCCCCATTGCGTACTGCTGCTCGATGAAATCGAGAAGGCCCACCCGGAAGTCTTCAACCTGCTGCTGCAGGTAATGGACCACGGGACCCTGACCGACAATAACGGGCGCAAGGCGGACTTCCGCAATGTCATCCTGATCATGACCACCAACGCCGGTGCCGAGACGGCCGCGCGGGCTTCGATCGGCTTTACCCACCAGGATCACTCGTCCGATGCGATGGAAGTGATCAAGAAGAGCTTCACGCCGGAGTTCCGCAACCGCCTGGATACCATTATCCAGTTTGGTCGCCTCAGCCATGAGGTCATCAAGAGTGTGGTGGACAAGTTCCTTACCGAGCTTCAGGCGCAGTTGGAAGACAAGCGCGTGCAACTGGATGTCACGGAAGCGGCACGCAGCTGGATCGCCGAAGGTGGCTACGACGCGGCAATGGGCGCTCGCCCGATGGCGCGCCTGATCCAGGACAAGATCAAGCGGCCGCTGGCCGAAGAGATCCTGTTTGGCGAGCTTTCCGACCATGGTGGCGTGGTGCATATCGACCTGAAGGATGGCGAGCTGACCTTCGAGTTCGAAACCACGGCTGAAATGGCCTGATCGTTCTGCAATAACGCAAAAGGCGCCGAAAGGCGCCTTTTTGCTGTCTTGAAATGCAATTCTCAGAATGGGGCTTGCCCCCTCCCACAGGATCCCTTGGTGTTGGAGAAATCCCATGCACACAAAAACGCCCGGCATAACCGGGCGTTTTGTATTGACTTGCTTAGCGAGCGCGGTAAGTGATGCGCCCTTTGCTCAAGTCATAGGGCGTCAGCTCGACGCGCACTTTGTCACCGGTAAGAATACGAATGTAGTTCTTGCGCATCTTGCCGGAGATATGCGCGGTTACGACGTGCCCATTTTCCAACTCCACACGAAACATGGTGTTGGGCAGGGTGTCGACGACAGTGCCTTCCATTTCGAAGCTGTCTTCTTTCGACATGCAGTAAAGCCCTCGGTATCCAGTGAATGGCCCGGTGCAACTGCGCCAGGCAAAAGCGGCGTGCATTGTGCCCGAAAAAGGGTGTTTAAGCCAAGGGGTTCTAGTTAAGCGTGACCCATCTTTGATTAATCAGCAGTTCTATGGGGCGATATTGGGTCTTGTAGTTCATTTTTTTGCAGTTCTTGATCCAGTATCCGAGGTACACCGCCTCCAGTTCCAGGCGCAGTGCTTCACCGATTTGCCAGAGGATCGCGAAACGCCCGAGGCTGCGCCGCTCTTCGGCTGGCTCGTAGAAGGTGTAGACCGCTGATAGGCCGTTAGGCAGCAAATCGGTCACGGCGACGGCCACCAGACGGCCGTCCGCGCGAAATTCGTAAAAGCGCGAGAACGGCAGGTCACGCACCAGGAAGGTGGAAAACTGGTCGCGGCTGGGTGGGAACATATCGCCGTCGGCGTGGCGCTGCTCGATATAGCGCTGGTACAGGTCGAAATACTCTTCGGTGAATCGTGGCTTGGCAGCTGCCACCGTCAGGTCGGCATTGCGCTTGAGGATGCGCTTCTGATTGCGGTCCGGCAGAAACTGCGCCACGGGGATGCGTGCCGGCACGCAGGCATTGCAGTTCTGGCAGTGGGGCCGGTACAGATGATCGCCGCTGCGTCGAAAACCCATTTCCGAGAGATCGGCATACACGTGCACATCCATTGGCTGGCTGGGGTCGAGGAACAGCGTGGTGGCCTGCTCGTCGGGCAGATAGCTGCAAGAGTGGGGTTGAGTGGCATAAAACTTCAAGCGCGCCAACTCGGTCATGATCAACCCTCGGATAAGCTTTGAAATAAGTGTAAGCCAGGTGTGCGGATGTCGCCTAAGAAACCCATGGCCCGGAATTGCGTTGGTCCAGGTGGTCTTGTAGGAAATCGGCAAATTCACTGCGAGGAATGGCGCGAGCACCCAGGCTATGCAGGTGATCATTGGGCATCTGGCAGTCGATCAGTACAAAGCCCCAGGCCTGCAATTGCCGGGTCAATGTAGCAAAGCCGAATTTCGAGGCATTGTCGGCACGGCTGAACATGGATTCGCCAAAAAACAGCTGGCCCATCGCCAGGCCATACAGTCCGCCCACCAGCACGCCTTCGTCCCATACCTCAACCGAATGTGCATAGCCGCGCTGATGCAGTTCCAGATAGGCGCGCTGGATACCTTCGGTGATCCAAGTGCCATCGGCATACGCACGCGGCGCGGCGCACGCCTGGATGACGGCGGCAAAGTCCTGGTCGAAGGTCACGGTATAGCGCTGCTGGCGCAATAGTTTGCCCAGGCTGCGGGAGACATGCAGCTCGTCGGGGAATATCACGGTGCGCGGGTCCGGCGACCACCAGAGGATCGGCTGGCCCTCCGAGAACCAGGGAAAGCAACCGTGGCGGTAGGCTTGCACCAGTCGCTCGGCCGACAGGTCGCCACCGGCGGCGAGCAGGCCATTGGGTTCACGCATGGCCTTGGCCAGCGGGGGAAATGTCAGTGAGTCGCGTTGTAACCAGGTCAGCATGGCATCCAGGCTTGCGGAAGGGGAGGGGAGTGGCAGGCGGATCGCCTGCCCCAAGGGGTGTGATTATTGTCGACGCAGCGCTGTGGGGCCAGCCCGAATCGGCTGTTGGCGTGCATAAGCGTGAGCGGGTGTTTCTGCAACTCTCTGCGTGAGGCGTGGTCGTAATCGGGTCTGGCCCATGCAGGCCATTTGCCAAGCTTGCCTGGATTGGTAAAAACAGCTCATAAGCCTTTGTCAGCAAAGACAATGCATGCTCAAATTGAACATGTTGTGACACACAATTGGCTATGCTGCCTGAAGAAAGCCAAGTGGCGTGGCAACCGCAACACAAACCCGTACAATGCGGCCATTGTGGCGTTATCGCCATTTCATCCAGCAATCGCCCAGTGTTAAAAGTAGATTCCACGACGTTCGTTCATTTTTCAGCTGCTCGGATTGGGCAGTATTTGCACTTATTCAACAGATGGACGCGCTAACAGGCGCAGGAAAAGACCCGTTTTGAAGAAATCCGCCGCAACACCTAAAGCAGCCGTCGTGCCGGCCTGGCGCCAGCACCTGCACTATCGACTCAAGGAAGGCGCGCTGATCGCTATCGGCGCGCTGTGCCTGTTCCTGATGATGGCCTTGCTCACCTATGGCAAGGACGATCCGGGCTGGAGCCACAACAGCAAGATCGAAGACGTGCAGAACTTCGGTGGGCCTGCCGGTTCCTACAGCGCCGATATCCTGTTCATGGTGCTGGGTTACTTCGCCTATATCTTCCCGCTGTTACTGGCGATCAAGACCTGGCAGATCTTCCGCCAGCGTCATGAGCCGTGGCAGTGGAGCGGCTGGCTGTTTTCGTGGCGCCTGATCGGCCTGGTATTCCTGGTGCTGTCCGGTGCCGCCCTGGCGCATATTCATTTCCACGCACCCACCGGCCTGCCGGCGGGCGCGGGTGGGGCGCTGGGCGAGAGCCTCGGCGACCTGGCGCGCAAGACCCTGAATATCCAGGGCAGCACCCTGATGTTTATCGCGCTGTTCCTGTTTGGCCTCACCGTGTTCACCGACCTGTCGTGGTTCAAGGTGATGGACGTGACGGGCAAGATCACCCTCGACCTGCTGGAGCTGTTCCAGGGCGCTGCCAACCGCTGGTGGGCCGCCCGGGTCGAACGCAAGCGCATGGTGGCCCAGTTGCGCGAGGTGGATACCCGCGTCAACGAAGTGGTGGCCCCAAGCACACCGGACCGCCGTGAGCAGGCCAAGGTCAAGGAACGCCTGATCGAACGCGAGCAGGCCCTGAGCAAGCACATGTCGGACCGCGAGAAGCAGGTGCCGCCGGTGATCGCCCCGGCGCCGCCCAAGCCGGCCGAGCCAAGCCATCGCGTGCAGAAAGAGAAACAGGCGCCGTTGTTTGTCGACAGCGCCGTGGAAGGCACCTTGCCGCCGATCTCGATCCTCGACCCGGCCGAAAAGAAACAGCTCAACTATTCCCCTGAGTCCCTGGCGGCCGTCGGCCATCTGCTGGAAATCAAACTCAAGGAATTCGGCGTCGAGGTGTCGGTGGACTCGATCCATCCCGGCCCGGTGATTACCCGTTACGAAATCCAGCCGGCTGCCGGCGTCAAGGTCAGCCGCATTTCCAACCTGGCCAAGGACCTGGCGCGCTCCCTGGCCGTGACCAGCGTGCGCGTGGTGGAAGTGATCCCGGGCAAGACGACCGTGGGTATCGAGATTCCCAACGAAGATCGCCAGATCGTGCGCTTCTCCGAAGTGCTGTCGACGCCCGAATACGACAACTTCAAGTCGCCGGTCACCCTGGCCCTGGGCCACGACATCGGCGGCAAGCCGGTGATCACCGACCTCGCCAAAATGCCTCACCTGCTGGTGGCCGGTACCACCGGTTCGGGTAAATCGGTGGGCGTGAACGCGATGATCCTGTCGATCCTGTTCAAGTCCGGCCCGGAAGACGCCAAGCTGATCATGATCGACCCGAAGATGCTCGAACTGTCGATCTATGAAGGCATTCCGCACCTGCTCTGCCCGGTGGTCACTGACATGAAGGACGCCGCCAACGCCCTGCGCTGGAGCGTTGCCGAGATGGAGCGCCGCTACAAGCTGATGGCGAAGATGGGCGTGCGTAACCTGTCGGGCTTCAACGCCAAGGTCAAGGAAGCCCAGGACGCCGGCACGCCGCTGACCGACCCGCTGTACAAGCGCGAAAGTATCCACGACGAAGCACCGCTGTTGAGCAAGCTGCCGACCATCGTGGTGGTGGTCGACGAGTTTGCCGACATGATGATGATCGTCGGCAAGAAGGTCGAAGAGCTGATCGCGCGTATCGCCCAGAAGGCGCGGGCGGCCGGTATTCACTTGATCCTCGCCACCCAGCGTCCGTCGGTGGACGTGATCACCGGCCTGATCAAGGCCAACATCCCGACCCGCATGGCGTTCCAGGTGTCGAGCAAGATCGACTCACGGACCATCATCGACCAGGGCGGTGCCGAGCAACTGCTGGGCCACGGTGACATGCTCTACATGCCGCCGGGTACCAGCCTGCCGATCCGGGTCCACGGCGCCTTCGTCTCCGACGATGAAGTGCACCGCGTGGTGGAGGCCTGGAAGCTGCGTGGCGCGCCCGAATACAACGACGACATCCTCGCCGGTGTCGAAGAGGCCGGCAGCGGCTTCGACGGTGGTAGCAGCGGTGGCGACGATGATGCCGAAACCGACGCGCTGTATGACGAAGCCGTGGCGTTCGTGCTGGAAAGCCGCCGCGCCTCGATTTCTGCGGTGCAGCGCAAGCTGAAGATCGGCTATAACCGCGCTGCGCGCATGATCGAAGCCATGGAAAACGCTGGCGTCGTCACTGCAATGAACACCAACGGCTCGCGCGAAGTCATCGCCCCCGGGCAGATGCGCGACTGATTCCGTGCCGCGTGGCAGCACGCGGCGCGCCCTTACGACTCAATGAGGACTCCCATGCGTCTTATCCGCATGCTGTTGTTGCCGGCACTGGCCCTGACCGCTGTTTCGGCCCACGCTGACCCGGCCTCCGTCGCCAGCCTGAAAAACCTGTTGGACAAATCCCAGACCCTGACTGCGCGCTTCTCCCAGCTCACCCTGGATGCCGGTGGCACCCAGTTGCAGGAAACCGCCGGCGAGATGGCCGTGCAGCGCCCAGGGTTGTTCTACTGGCACACCGAAGGCAAGGCCGAGCAGACCATCGTCTCGGACGGCCAGAAAGTCACCCTGTGGGACCCGGACCTGGAGCAGGCGACCATCAAGAAGCTCGACCCGCGCCTGAACCAGACGCCGGCGCTGCTGCTGTCGGGCGATGTGTCGAAAATCAACGACAGCTTCGACATCACCTCCAAGCAAACCAGCAACGTGATCGAGTTCACCCTCAAGCCGAAATCCAAGGACACGTTGTTTGACACGCTGTCCCTGTCGTTCGGCAACGGCGTGATCAATAACATGCGCCTGGTCGACAGCGTCGGCCAGCGCACCGATATCCTGTTCTCCGGGGTCAAGGCCAACCAGCCGGTACCGGCGTCCAAGTTCAAGTTCGACATCCCCAAGGGTGCCGACGTGATCCAGGAATAAACTGCCCAGAGGTTTCAAACGCTGCCCATGGATCTGTTTCGAAGTGACCCGATTGCCCAGCCTTTGGCCGCGCGCCTGCGCTCGACCAACCTGGATGAGTACGTCGGTCAGGAACACCTGCTCGCTCGCGGCAAGCCTTTGCGCGAAGCCCTGGAGCAGGGTGCGCTGCACTCGATGATTTTCTGGGGGCCGCCGGGCGTGGGTAAGACCACCCTGGCGCGGCTGCTGGCAAAAGTCTCGGATGCACACTTCGAAACGGTCTCGGCCGTGCTGGCCGGGGTCAAGGAGATCCGCCAGGCCGTCGAGGTGGCCAAGCAGCAGGCCGGACAGTACGGCAAGCGCACCATCCTGTTTGTCGACGAAGTGCATCGCTTCAACAAGTCGCAGCAGGATGCGTTTTTGCCCTACGTCGAGGATGGCACGCTGATTTTTATCGGTGCCACCACCGAAAACCCTTCGTTTGAATTGAACAATGCGTTGCTCTCGCGGGCGCGGGTCTATGTGCTCAAGAGCCTCGATGAAGCCGCGATGCAAAAGCTGTTGCACCGCGCCCTGAGCGAAGACAAGGGCTTGGGCAAGCGCCAACTGAGCCTCAGCGATGAAGGCTTCAAGATTCTGCTAAGCGCCGCCGATGGTGATGGCCGGCGCTTTCTCAACCTGCTGGAGAACGCCTCCGACCTGGCCGAAGACGGCAGCGAGATTGGCGTCGACCTGCTGCAAAGCCTGCTCGGCGATACGCGTCGGCGTTTCGACAAGGGCGGCGAAGCCTTCTACGACCAGATTTCGGCGCTGCACAAATCCGTGCGCGGCTCCAACCCGGACGGCGCGCTGTATTGGTTTGCGCGCATGATCGACGGCGGCTGCGACCCGCTGTACCTGGCGCGCCGCGTGGTGCGCATGGCCAGTGAAGACATCGGCAACGCCGACCCGCGCGCCCTGAGCCTGTGCCTGGCGGCCTGGGAAGTGCAGGAGCGCCTCGGCAGCCCGGAAGGTGAGCTGGCGGTGGCCCAGGCCATCACGTACCTGGCCTGCGCGCCGAAAAGCAACGCGGTGTACATGGGCTTCAAGTCCGCCCTGCGTGCGGCCGCCGAACACGGCTCCCTCGAAGTGCCGCTGCACCTGCGCAATGCGCCGACCAAGTTGATGAAACAACTGGGCTACGGTGATGAATACCGCTATGCCCATGATGAGCCGGACGCCTATGCCGCCGGCGAAGACTATTTCCCCGACGAGCTTGAGCCGCAGCCGTTCTACCAGCCGGTGCCCCGTGGCCTGGAGCTGAAGATCGGTGAAAAGCTCAATCACCTCGCCCAACTCGACCGCCTCAGCCCAAAACAGCGGAGAAAGTAGTGTTCAAGACGATTCTTGCCGTGTCCGCAGCCGGCATCGCTGGTACATTATTGCGTTTCGCCACCGGTACTTGGGTGAGCGCCCATTGGCCGAAGCATTTTTATGCGGCGACCCTGGCGGTCAACCTGGTGGGTTGCCTGATCATCGGGTTGTTGTACGGCTGGTTCCTGTTGCGCCCGGAAGTACCGATTGAAATTCGCGCCGGCTTGATTGTCGGCTTTGTAGGCGGTCTGACGACCTTTTCATCCTTTTCACTGGATACGCTGCGCCTGCTGGAAAGCGGGCAGGCCCTGGTCGCCTTCGGGTACCTCGGCATCAGCGTGTTCGGCGGGCTGCTCGCCACCTGGGCCGGCCTGTCCTTGACCAAACTTTGATAAACGAGAGACCGACATGCTCGATTCCAAACTGTTACGTAGCAACCTTCAGGACGTAGCGGACCGCCTGGCATCCCGTGGCTTTGCCTTGGATGTTGCGCGCATCGAAGCGCTGGAAGAACAGCGCAAGACCGTCCAGACCCGCACCGAAGCACTGCAGGCTGAGCGGAATGCGCGTTCCAAATCCATCGGTCAGGCCAAGCAACGTGGCGAAGACATCGCGCCGTTGATGGCGGACGTCGAGCGCATGGGCACCGAGCTGTCCGACGGCAAGGTCGAGCTGGAAGGCATTCAGTCCGAGCTGGATTCGATCCTGTTGGGTATTCCCAACCTGCCGCACGAGTCCGTGCCGATTGGCGAAGACGAAGACGGCAACGTCGAAGTGCGTCGCTGGGGCACGCCAAAAGCGTTTGATTTCGAGATCAAGGACCACGTCGCCCTGGGCGAATTGACTGGCGGCCTGGATTTCGAAACCGCCGCCAAGATGTCCGGTGCACGCTTTGCCTTGCTGCGCGGCCCGATCGCACGCATGCACCGTGCCCTGGCGCAGTTCATGATCAACCTGCACACCGGCGAGCACGGTTACGAAGAGGCCTACACCCCGTACCTGGTACAGGCGCCGGCGCTGATGGGCACCAGCCAGCTGCCGAAGTTCGAGGAGGACCTGTTCAAGATCAGCCGCGATGGCGAAGCCGATCTGTACCTGATCCCGACCGCCGAAGTGTCGCTGACCAATATCGTTGCGGGCGAGATCCTCGATGCCAAGCAACTGCCGCTCAAGTTCGTCGCCCACAGCCCGTGCTTCCGCAGTGAAGCCGGGGCGTCGGGTCGTGACACCCGCGGCATGATCCGCCAGCACCAGTTCGACAAGGTCGAGATGGTGCAAGTGGTTGAGCCGTCGACCTCCATGGACGCCCTGGAAGGCCTGACCGCCAACGCCGAACGCGTCTTGCAGCTGCTGGAGCTGCCGTACCGCGTCCTGGCGCTGTGCACCGGCGACATGGGTTTCAGCGCCGTGAAGACCTACGACCTCGAAGTGTGGGTACCCAGCCAGGACAAATACCGCGAGATTTCCTCGTGCTCCAACTGCGGTGATTTCCAGGCCCGGCGCATGCAGGCGCGTTTCCGTAACCCGGAAACCGGCAAGCCGGAGCTGGTGCACACCCTCAACGGTTCGGGCCTGGCTGTAGGTCGTACCCTGGTGGCGGTGCTGGAAAACTACCAGCAGGCTGACGGTTCGATCCGCGTACCTGAAGTGCTCAAGCCTTACATGGCGGGCGTCGAGGTCATCCGCTAAATGGAATTCCTGCCGCTGTTTCATAACCTGCGCGGCAGTCGTGTGCTGGTCGTCGGTGGGGGGGAGATTGCCTTGCGCAAATCCCGCCTGCTGGCTGACGCCGGCGCAGTGCTGCGGGTGGTTGCTCCCCAGATCGAAGACCAGTTGCGTGAGTTGGTGCATGGCAGTGGCGGGGAAATGATTCTGCGCGGTTATCAGGAGGCCGACCTGGAAGGCTGCACCCTGATCATCGCGGCGACCGACGACGAGCCACTGAACGCGCAAGTGTCCAGTGACGCCAAGCGTCGTTGCGTTCCGGTCAATGTGGTGGACGCGCCGGCCTTGTGCAGCGTGATTTTCCCGGCGATTGTCGACCGTTCGCCCTTGGTGATCGCGGTGTCCAGCGGCGGCGATGCGCCGGTGCTGGCGCGCTTGATCCGCGCCAAGCTGGAAACCTGGATTCCGTCCACCTACGGCCAGTTGGCCGGGCTGGCGGCGCGCTTTCGTGCCCAGGTCAAAGGTTTGTACCCGGATGTGCAGCAGCGTCGGGCGTTCTGGGAAGAAGTGTTCCAAGGGCCGATTGCCGACCGTCAGTTGGCCGGGCAGGGCGATGAGGCTGAGCGTCTGTTGATCGAAAAGGTCAACGGCGCACCGCCTTATGCGCCGGGCGAGGTGTACCTGGTCGGTGCCGGCCCGGGCGACCCGGACCTGCTGACCTTCCGTGCCCTGCGCCTGATGCAGCAAGCCGACGTGGTGCTGTACGACCGTTTGGTGGCGCCGGCGATTCTGGAGCTGTGCCGTCGTGATGCCGAGCGCATCTACGTCGGCAAGCGCCGCGCCGACCACGCCGTGCCGCAAGACCAGATCAACCAGCAACTGGTGGACCTGGCCAAGCAAGGCAAGCGCGTGCTGCGCCTCAAGGGGGGCGATCCGTTCATCTTTGGTCGTGGCGGTGAAGAAATCGAGGAACTGGCGGCTCATGGCATCCCGTTCCAGGTGGTGCCGGGGATCACCGCAGCCAGTGGTTGCGCGGCGTACGCCGGGATTCCGCTGACCCATCGCGACTACGCACAGTCGGTACGCTTTATCACCGGGCACTTGAAGAACGGGACGTCGGACCTGCCTTGGAGTGACCTGGTAGGGCCGTCGCAGACCCTGGTGTTCTACATGGGCTTGATTGGCTTGCCGATCATCTGTGAGCAACTGATCAAGCATGGGCGTGCCGCGGATACCCCGGCGGCGTTGATCCAGCAGGGCACCACGTCCAACCAGCGCGTGTTTACCGGCACCCTGGCGGACTTGCCGCGCATGGTGGCGGAGCATGAAGTGCATGCGCCGACGCTGGTGATCGTCGGTGAGGTGGTGGTGCTGCGCGAGAAGCTGAAGTGGTTTGAAGGCGCCCAGTCACAAGTCTGAGCACCTGCGCACACATCGACTGTAGGAGCGAGCTTGCTCGCGAAAATCGTCAACGATAACGCGCCCATCCTGAATGCACGCGGTGTTTTTGAGTTCTTCGCGAGCAAGCTCGCTCCTACGGGTTTTGTATCAGCTCCAAATGCCTTTGCTGGTTAGCCGCGCTCGATCATGCCCGGCATCAAACGCCTGCAACGGCCCCTTCGGCACGATCGCCGTCGGGTTGATGGTGCGGTGGCTCCCATAGTAATGCCCCTTGATGTGTGTGAAATCCACCGTCTCGGCCACGCCCGGCCACTGATACATCTCCCTCAGCCAATTCGACAGGTTCGAATAATCGGCAATCCGCCGCAGATTGCATTTGAAGTGGCTGTAATACACCGCATCAAAACGAATCAGCGTGGTGAACAAGCGCACATCCGCCTCGGTCAGGTACTCGCCGGCCAGGTAGCGATGGTCGCCCAGGTGCTGCTCCAGGTGATCCAGTTCGGCAAACACATCATCAAACGCGCTTTCATACGCTTTTTGTGAGGTGGCAAAGCCTGCGCGGTACACGCCATTGTTCACGGCCGGGTAGATCCGCTCGTTGAGCCCATCGATGGTCGCGCGCAGCGGCTCAGGGTAGAAGTCCAGGGTGTTGCCGGTCAGGCCGTTGAACGCGCTGTTGAACATGCGGATGATCTCCGCCGATTCATTGCTGACGATGCGGTTGAGCTGCTTGTCCCACAGCACCGGCACGGTGACGCGGCCGGTGTAGTCGGCGGTGTCGGCGGTATAGCGCTGGTGCATGAATTCGAAACCATCGAGCTTATCGCCGGTGGAGCCGTGGGCCTTGTCGAAGGTCCAGCCGTTTTCCAGCATCAGCCAGCTGACCACGGACACGTCGATCACGCTTTCCAGGCCCTTGAGCTTGCGCAGGATCAGGGTGCGGTGGGCCCAGGGGCAGGCCAGGGACACATAAAGGTGATAACGACCGGCCTCGGCCTTGAAGCCGCCTTCGCCGCTGGGCCCCGGCTGGCCATCGGCGGTCACCCAGTGGCGGCGCTGGGCCTGTTCGCGCTGGAAAGCGCCATCTGCGCTACTTTCGTACCACTGGTCTTTCCAGTGTCCTTCGATCAGCAAACCCATGACTGGCTCCTTGGCTAATAAGCGTTGGAGCCCAGTCTAAAGGGATGAGTTCGAACTAAAAGCGCAAAGACCGGGCGTGAATGATCGATTAAATCGATTTGTCCCGTGCATCCCAGTATTGCCGGGCTAATTCGAACGCCTGTTCCCGTGGGTGGCCGAGGCCGCGCAAGGCCAGGGCCATGGTGGCGATCAGCGCCAGTTGCGGGTAGCTGTCTTCTACGTCGCCGCGCCACACGGCCTTCAAGTGATCAGGCTCCAGGGTTGCCGGCTTGACGTGGCGCTGGTCGGAGAGGGCAGGCCATTCTTCATCCCAGCTTTCGCCACCGGTGGTGCCATAGAGGTGGCTGATCGTGTCGGGGTTGATCTCGACTTCGCCGCCGTCGCCCTTGACCACGATCACATGATCGCCAAGCAGGCCGCTGGCATCGCGGTGCACGCCCTGGTAACCGGGGTGGAAAATGCTTTGCAGGCCGCAGCGCGCATTCAGCGGGTTGAGCAGGCGCGCCAGGGAGTGGATCGGCGAGCGCAGGCCGAGGGTGTTGCGCAGGTCGATCATGCGTTGCAGTTGCGGCGCCCAATCGCCCAGCGGGATAAACGCCAGGTTGCCTTGTTCAAACGCGGTCCCGACCTGCTGCCAATTACGGCACAGCGGGATGTGCAGGGTTTGCAGCAATTGTTCGGTGTACAGCCGGCCCGCCGTGTGTGCGCCGCCGCCGTGCATGAGGATGCGCACGCCATGTTGCGCCAGGCACTTGGCCGCCAGCAGGAACCACGGCAGGTGGCGCTTCTTGCCGGCGTAGGTCGGCCAGTCGACATCCACATTCAGTGCCGGGGCGTTCAAGCGTTCACGCACGGCTTCGGTAAAGCCGGCGAGTTCTTCCGGGCTTTCTTCCTTGTGGCGCAGCAGCATCAGGAAGGCGCCGAGCTGGGTGTCTTCGACTTTTTCGTCGAGCAGCATGCCCATGGCTTCGCGGGCCTCTTCGCGGGTGAGGTTGCGCGCGCCGCGCTTGCCTTTGCCCAGGATGCGCACGAACTGCGCAAACGGATGCTCGGCAGGGGTTTCAAGGGTCAGTGGGGCAAAGTCGGTCATAAGCAATTCGTCGGCCGGGGCAGGCCCGCCAGCTTGGCGGCGAGTTTGGCGGGAGTGCCGTTGAACAGTGTGTTGAGGTGCAGGCTGTTGCCCTTTTGCGGGCCGAGCTTCAAGGCGGTGTACTTGATCAGCGGGCGCGTGGCGGGGGACAGCTGGAATTCGGCGTAGAACTGGCGCAGCAGTTCGAGGATCTGCCAATGATCCGGGGTCAGCACCAGGGCCTCGGCGGCGGCCAGGGCATCGGCCACCTCAGGGGACCATTCGTTCAGGTCGACGAGGTAACCGTCCTTGTCCAGCTCGAGGGTGCGCGCGCCTACGGTCAGGGTGTTCATAGCCAGGTGTTGACCTTGCTGTAGTCGAGCGACAGCTGCACGAAACCCGGGTAGTCCACGCTGTCGGCCCAATCCGGCAGCGGCAGATTGCGCGCCTGCATGTCTTCCGCCAGCACGAACACCTTCACGCCCTTGGTGCGCAGGGCCGGGTCGTGCAGCCCGTAAGCGCCATCGCCGCAGAGCAGGATCGCATCCTCGGCGCTACAGATACGCAGGCAACTGGCGAGGCGGCTATCGGTAAAAGGAGAGTGAGACACCACATGTAAAGTCGACATCAGAGGGTCATCACCTGGTCGTAACGGTCAATCAGCTTGGCGATCGCTTCGCTGTCCAGCGACTGGGCATTGGCCGGCTGCGTCAGCCCGCGCTCACCCAGGCTATGGCTGCAGGCGAATACGTCATCGATGCCGAACAGGCCCAACGCCTGCAAGTTAGCGCTGAGGTCCTTTTGCTGCACGGCCTTGGCATCCTGGTGCGGCGCCAGTTGGAACACGCCGTCATCCATGAACAGCACGCCGATCGGCAGATCAAACGCGCCCCCGGCCAGCACGATATCCAGCGCTTCGCGCGCGCTCGGCCCGGACCAGGGCGCCTGGCGGCTGATCACTAACAAGGATTTTGACATGTCACGGCCCTCCAAAACAGATCAGGCGGTCGGCGGCCTGGGTGGCGTCGTGCAATTGCCCCAGGCCAGACAATGCCCAGGGCGCATCCAGGTTGGCCGCGCTGCGTTGATAGCGCGTGGCTTCCTCGGCATTAAGCACGCCACGACGCAAGGCGGCAGCGATGCACACCACGCCGTCGAGTTGATGCACATTGACCAACTCGCGCCATTGGCGGGCAATGTCCTGCTCATCCTGGGGTGCAACGATGTTATTGGAGGCGCCGTAGACGCCGTCCTGATAGAAAAACAGCCGCACAATCTCATGCCCGCCGGCCAACGCCGCCTGTGCAAACAGCAGGGCGCGGCGCGAGGAGGGCGCATGGGCGGCGGAAAACACTGCAATCGCAAACTTCATGGAACACTCTGCAAGCAAACGTGGGCCAATGATAAAGCCGCCGCCACGAAAAAGCCCGCCATGATCAAAACGGTCACCCTCGATGATCGTTCTGACGATTGCCGGTAGGCGCCAGGCTGCCTAGTCTGTGGGAATCCGAAACCCAAATGGAGTCTCCATGTCAGGTCCCTTGGCGTCCCTCAAAGTGCTGGATTTTTCCACCTTGCTGCCCGGCCCGTTTGCTTCCTTGATGCTGGCGGACATGGGCGCGGAGGTACTGCGTATCGAGTCCCCCACGCGCATCGACCTGCTGCGGGTGCTGCCGCCCCATGACCAGGGGACTTCCGCCAGCCATGCCTATCTCAACCGCAACAAACGCAGCCTGGCGCTGGATTTGAAGCAGGCCCAGGCGCTGGAGATCGTGCGCGAACTGGTCAAGGACTACGACATTGTCCTCGAACAATTCCGCCCCGGCGTGATGGAACGCCTGGGTCTGGGGTACGAGGCGCTGAAGGCGATCAACCCGCGGCTGATTTATGTGTCGATCACCGGGTATGGCCAGACCGGGCCCTATAAGGACCGCGCCGGGCATGACATCAACTACCTGGCGCTGGCCGGGGTCGCCAGTTACACCGGGCGCCGGGACAGCGGGCCACTGCCCTTGGGCGTGCAGTTGGCGGACGTGGGCGGCGGTTCGCTGCATGCGGTGGTGGGGCTGCTGGCGGCCGTTATCGCCCGGCAGCAGAGCGGGGTCGGCCAATACCTGGATGTCAGCATGACCGATTGCTCGTTCAGCCTGAACGCCATGGCCGGCGCGGGTTACCTGGCGTGTGGTGTGGAGCCTGAGCGGGAGGGCCATGTGCTCAATGGCGGGAGTTTCTACGATTACTACCGCTCCCGAGATGGGCGCTGGATGTCGGTCGGCAGCCTGGAACCGGCTTTCATGCAGCAGTTGTGTGAAGCGTTGGGCCGCCCGGAGTTGGCCGCGCAGGGCTTGAAGCCTGAGCAGCAGCCGGCGCTTAAGCAGGCCTTGCAGGTGGAGTTCGAGAAGCGCAGTTTCGAGCAATTGTGCGAGCTGTTTACCGGGGTGGATGCCTGCGTGGAGCCGGTGCTGACGCTCAGCGAAGCCGTGGCCCATCCGCAGTTGAAGGCGCGGGCGCTGGTCAGCCAGGTGCCCAGGGGTGATGGCTCTAGCCAGGCGCAGATAGCCTGCCCGTTGAAGTTTTCGGAAGGGTTGCCAGCGCCCCGGCACATTGGCGTCGCCGTGGGTGCGCACAGTGATGAAGTGTTGGCGGAGCTGGGCTTGAGCCCCCAGCGCATCAGCGAGCTGCGCAGCTCCAAGGTGATTATGTAGTGGCTGGGCGGACGCTATCGGGAGCAAGCCCCCTCCCACATTAGGCCTGTGAATACGATCAAAATGTGGGAGGGGGCTTGCTCCCGATGAGGCCTTTATTCCACTCTGGTTTCGCCGGTAAACACCAATGTCTGCCGACAGCGCCGACACAGGTACCGCCGCCCCTGAGCCACCATGCCATGGCGTTGCGACGAAAACGGAAAGTCACTGTCGGCACACGGGCAACGATAAATATAGCGGGTTACCTGGCGACGCTTCACGGCATAGGTGTGGCAGCGGTCCGGCGGCAGTTCATAGACCCCACGCATGATCAGTTGCCATTCCTCGCCATGGGGCTGGATGCGTTCGCCGAACAATTGGTGGGCAATCAGGTGCGCCACCTCATGGGCCACGGTCTGTTTCAGGAAGTGTTGGCTGTTTTCTCGGTACAACTGTGGGTTGAAGCGCAGCAGGTTCTCGTGCAAATGCGCGACACCGGCCTTCTGGCCCCGCAGCTTGAGGCTGACCTGGGGGCGTTTGAAGCTTCGTTTGAAAAAGGATTCGGCTTGCAGGAAACAATCTTCGACGCGGGTATTGAGTTGCTCGGGCATGCTGTACATATCTCCAGAGGCGTCCAGTATGCCGCAAAGCGGGGTGTTTCCGAATCTGTCAGGCGCCGAATGGTCATGCATAACGCACAAGGCCACCTTGCGGTGGCCTTTCCTTCACGATTGAACGGGTCAGTTAGTGTAAATCGGTCCTACGCCCAGCCCCCAGACAATCACGGTAAACGCCATGATCGCCACCAGCACCACCAGCCCTACGGCCAGTATCGAGCTGGAAAACAGGAAACCTTCATCCGGATCGATGCTCATGAAGGTCGGTACGCCGACATACAGCAGGTACACCGTGTAGCAGATCGCCGCAGTGCCCACCACCATGCCCAGCCACATATGCGGGTAGAGCGCCGCCAGCCCGCCGATAAACAGAGGTGTCGCGGTATAGGTGGCAAACGCCACGCACCGCGCCATGCTGGGGTTGGCGTCGTAGGTGCGGGCCATCCAGTGGATGAACGCGCCCATCACTGCCACGCCGCCGAGCATGGCCGCGTAGGACATGAGAGTCATCCACAGCGCACTTTCCTGGGTCAGCATGACCGGGGAGCGGTTGCCGATGACCCAGCCGACCTGGGTGGTGCCGATAAAAGCCGATACGGCGGGGATCGCCGCGAGAATCAGGGTGTGAGTGAGGTACATGTGGCCGATGCTTTCTTCTTTATCGCCACGAATTTCCCGCCATTCCTGGTCGGGATGGGTAAACAGCCCCACGACGTGATGGATCATGCCAGTCACTCCTGTCGTTATTACCATCGCCCCCCATCGGAGCGCCCACGGGCCAGATGGCCACAAAGGTCTGGATATATGTGTGCGACCTCAAGTCGCAGTATAGGAAGGGATGACCGGAATAACCGTAGGGCCTTTAGAGCAAATTGCGCTGTAAACAGGGGGCCTAATCGCGGCGGGGTCTTTTACTGTTAGCCCTTTAGCTGTTTTTTTTGCGTAAAATACCCGGCTTTTCGTCACACACCTCCAGCGGATCCAAGCGCCATGGGCACTCTTACGGTCAACCAGAACAAACTGCAAAAACGCCTGCGCCGCCTGGCCGGTGAGGCAGTCGCCGATTTCAACATGATCGAGGACGGCGACAAGGTCATGGTCTGCCTCTCCGGCGGCAAAGACAGCTACACCATGCTCGACGTGCTGCTGCACCTGCAAAAGGTCGCGCCGATCAAGTTCGACATCGTTGCGGTCAATATGGACCAGAAACAACCGGGCTTCCCCGAGCACGTGCTGCCGGCCTACCTCAAGGCGCTGGGCGTCGAGTACCACATCGTCGAAAAAGACACCTATTCGGTGGTCAAGGAACTGATCCCTGAAGGCAAGACCACCTGCTCGCTATGCTCGCGCCTGCGCCGTGGAACGCTCTACACCTTTGCCGATGAGATCGGGGCGACCAAGATGGCCCTGGGTCACCACCGCGACGATATTGTCGAGACCTTCTTCCTCAATATGTTCTTCAACGGTTCGCTCAAGGCCATGCCGCCCAAGCTGCGTGCCGATGACGGGCGCAACGTGGTGATCCGCCCGCTGGCGTATTGCAACGAGAAGGACATCCAGGCCTACTCCGACTTCAAGCAATTCCCGATCATCCCGTGCAACCTGTGCGGCTCCCAGGAAAACCTGCAGCGCCAGGTGGTCAAGGACATGCTGGTGGATTGGGAGCGCAAGACCCCCGGGCGTACCGAAAGTATCTTCCGCAGCCTGCAGAACGTGCAGCCGTCGCAATTGGCCGACCGCAACCTGTTCGACTTCACCAGCCTTAAAATCGATGAGAGCGCCGCGCCGCGTTTCGTCAATGTTGTGAACCTCTGAGCTCATTCAACGCTCTGACACACGGCGCTCGCGGGCGCCGTTTTCAATTCCATTGCCAGCATTCAACAGCAGGAGAGGGCATGCGCGATTACAAGTGGCTGCACGAATATTGTCTGAATCGCTTCGGTTCAGCGGCCGAGCTGGACGCCCACCTGCCGGTGCCCAAGACTCCGGCGCAGTTACGCAAGATCAGTGATGATCGCTACCTGTCGACCTTGGCGTTGCGCGTGTTTCGCGCCGGCTTGAAACACAGCGTGGTGGATGCCAAGTGGCCGGCCTTCGAGCAGGTGTTCTTCGGCTTCGACCCGGAAAAAGTCGTGTTGATGGGGGCCGAGCACCTGGAGCGGCTGATGCAGGACGCGCGCATCATCCGTCACCTGGGCAAGCTCAAGAGTGTGCCGCGCAATGCGCAGATGATCCTGGACATCGAGCAGGAAAAAGGCAGCTTCGGCGCATTTATCGCCGACTGGCCGGTGACCGATATCGTCGGGTTATGGAAATACCTGAGCAAGCACGGTCATCAGCTGGGCGGGCTGTCGGCCCCGCGCTTTTTGCGGATGGTGGGCAAGGATACCTTTGTGCCGAGCGATGACGTGGTCGCGGCATTGAATGCGCAGAAGATTGTCGACAAGGCACCCACCAGCCTGCGCGACCTGGCCACGGTGCAGGCTGCGTTCAACCAGTGGCATGCCGAGAGTGGGCGGCCGATGTGCCAGCTGTCGATGATGCTGGCCTATACGGTGAATCACTGACCGGGTTCTAGGGTGTGGCCAACCGGCGGTTCAACTGGTGCCGCCAGCGCACATACAGCAGCGCCGTGCAAAACACCGCCAGGCTGGCCAGCATCTCCAGCACCCCGAACCACTGCCGGTTCGGGTCATACGCCGCCAGCGCGCCCTTGATGAAATACAGGTTCACCGCAAAGCACATCCACGAATGCCCGCGCGCGCTGCCGATGATCATCCCCGGCGCCAGCACCAGCAGCGGCACCAGTTCGATCAGCAGGATCACCCACGGGCGTGCGCCGTGCAGGTCGGCGACGAACAGGTAGTACCCGCACAACAAACCCACCAGGGCGAAAAACGCCAGCAGGCTTAACGCGCGTGCCGCCTTGACCCGTGGCTCCAGCCACGCTTGCGGCGGTAGAACCTTAGGCTTCCTGGCCACGGCCGTTCTCCAGCAGCGTGGCGGTCTTGGCCAGGCGCAGGCCCAGGGCCCGGCACAGGGTGATTTCATGCGGGTCGAGCAGGCGCTTGCCATCCGGCCCGGCATGGTGGCTGGCGCCATACGGCGTGCCGCCGCCCTGGGTGTCGAGCAGCGCCTGTTCGCTGTAGGGCAGGCCAGTGATCAGCATGCCGTGGTGCAGCAGCGGCAGCAGCATCGACATCAGCGTGGTTTCCTGGCCGCCATGCAGGCTGGCGGTGGAGGTGAACACCCCGGCCGGCTTGCCGACCAACGCACCGGTGAGCCACAGGTTGCTGGTGCCGTCGAGGAAGTACTTGAGCGGCGCGGCCATGTTGCCGAAGCGCGTCGGGCTGCCCAGGGCCAGGCCCGAGCAGTTTTTCAAGTCATCGAGGCTGGCGTACAGCGCGCCTTCGTCCGGGATGCTCGGCGCCACGGCTTCGCATTCGGTGGAGATCGCCGGTACGGTGCGCAGCCGCGCTTCCATCCCGCCTTGCTCGATGCCACGGGCAATCTGCCGAGCCATTTCGCTCACCGAGCCATTGCGGCTGTAATACAACACCAGTACATACGGCGCAGTCACGGCAGGATCTCCAGCACGTTCTCTGGCGGACGGCCAATGATGGCTTTATTGGCGGTTTCCAGGATCGGGCGTTCCATCAGCTTGGGGTGTTCGGCGATCGCGGCGATCAACTGCGCTTCGCTGAGGCTGGCGTCGGCCAGGTTGAGGGCCTTGTATTCGTCTTCGCCGGTGCGCATCAGTTGGCGGGCGCTGATGCCCAGCTTGGCCAGCAGTACCTTCAATTGCGCGGCATTCAGCGGGTTTTCCAGGTAACGCACCACGGTGGGGGCGAGGCCTCGGGCTTCCAGCAGTTCGAGCGCACCGCGGGATTTCGAGCAGCGCGGGTTGTGATAAAGCGTCAGATCGGTCATGTGCGGGTCGCATCTTGCGTAAGGTGGCGGGTATTCTACCTGCGCGGCGTCCTGTCCTTAAACCGTAAGAGGCGATAGGTCGCAGCCAACGTTCATTTTTGCGAAGGAATACCCCATGACAAGGCGACTGATCGGTGCATTGGCGATCATTACAACCCTGCTGCTCAGCGGCTGCGGCAATGACTACGGCGTTGACCAGTACGGCCAGAAGGTCGCGGCCGAGCGCCTGGACAAACAGTGGCTGGTGGTCAACTACTGGGCGGAATGGTGTGGCCCATGCCGTACGGAAATCCCCGAACTCAACGCCCTGGCGGAACAGTTGAAGGGGCAGGGCGTGGGGGTGTTCGGGGTTAACTTCGACAATGTGCAGGGTGCAGAGCTGAAAGAGGCCAGCGACAAACTGGGGATCAAGTTCACCGTGCTGGCACAGAACCCGGACGGGATCTTCGAGATTCCGCGCAGCGAAGCGTTGCCGGTGACCTATATCATTGATGACAAGGGCAAGGTGCGCGAGCAGTTGATGGGTGAGCAGACGGCGGAAGGGGTGTTGGCCAAGCTCAAGGCCTTGCGCGGCTAGAGTATTGCCCCCGATCAAATGTGGGAGGGGCGGTGCGACGATTCGACTTGCCCCGATAGCGGTGTGTCAGCCGACACACCTGCCAACCATGCCGCCGCCATCGAAGCCTCGCTAAAGCTCGACATCTCCCACAGGGGCCCAGCGGTGCCCACGAGATCTACAGCCGAGCAACTTCCCACCTGCCAACCCATCTCATTATTTAAATCTCACCAACCTGTAGGTCGGTGGAATCAGCCCTCTTCGAGCCATAGGCGAATCGGCTTGCCTTCGGTCGGCCAGAAGCGGGTCTGCTCGATCGGCGAGATGTCCCAGCGCTGTACGCCTTGCAGGGCCTGGAAGAAGCGCTGTTCCTGCTCCATCAGGGCCTCGGCGCAGAGCTTGCGGGTGCTGCCGAGCTTGCCGAAGCTGAGTTTGTCGCCCTCAAGGGTGTACGGCGCGAACCAGTGGTTGCAACCGCCGTTGCCGTAGGCACGCCCATCGGCGCCGAGGGTGACGGTCAGGTGTGCGTAATCCATCAACGGCCGCTCACCAATCCACTCCACCACGTAGCTGTGATCCTGCTTGAGCTTGGCAGCGTCACCGGCGCAGCCACTCAGGGCCGCACCGACGGCGGCGAGCAGAAGCAGGCCTTTCATTGCCCGGCCTTCTGGCATTTCGGGCAACGATGTTTGTCGCCTTCGCTGGCCCAACCCAACTCGGCAATGCGTGCATTGGCGGCCGGTTGCAGCGGCTCCTTGGTCAGCTTGGTTTCCACCGCGAATTCAAACTCCAGCACGGTGTCGCAGCTGTCGCAGTTGACCTTCCAGGTGTGAATCTCCAGCTCGCCGAACTTCGGCCCGCGGGCCATGGCGACCCACTGGCCGGCAGGGCGGATGGAGTAGCGCGCGTCACCTTCGACGGTAAGGCGCATGGACAAGGTTTTACTGCCGCGCAGAGTGACGATCAGCACGTCGTCATGCTTGATCGAGCCACCGTTGCCGGTGACCTGGTAACGGCCCGGCACCAGGGCACGGCATTCGATCAGGGTGTGTTGCGGGCTCAGCAAGCTGAAGCGGAAATCGTGTTCGGCCATGGATCCTCCAAATAGGCGCGGCATCCTATCACGGGTGCCTGCTGATCATGAGCCTGGTATGTGACCGCTGATCATCCTTCGACGAGGTTCTGCGCCCGGCCATCGGCCCATGCCGCAATATTGGCCAATGTGGTGCCGGCAATCGCCGCCAGGGCTTCGCGGGTAAGGAACGCCTGGTGTGCGGTGACGATCACGTTGGGGAAGGTCAGCAGGCGCGCGAGCACGTCGTCCTGCAGGGGCAGGTCGGAGCGGTCCTCGAAAAACAGCTGGGCTTCCTCCTCGTACACATCCAGCCCCAGGTAGCCGAGCTGGCCGTCCTTGAGTGCTTCGATCAGCGCTGGCGTGTCGACCAGGCCACCGCGACCGGTGTTGATCAGCATGGCGCCGGGTTGCATCCGCGCCAGGGAGTGCGCATTGATCAGGTGCTTGCTGTCGGCGGTCAGCGGGCAGTGCAGGCTGATGATCTGGGCCTGGGCCAAGAGCTCCGGCAGGCTCACATAGTCAGCGCCGAGGGCCTGGACCTGGGGGTTGGGGAACGGGTCGTAGGCGAGCAGCCGGCAACCGAAGCCCGCCATGATCCTGGCGAACGTGGCGCCGATCTGGCCGGTGCCGACCACGCCGACGGTCTTGCCCACCAGGTCGAAGCCGGTGAGGCCATGCAGGCTGAAATCGCCGTCGCGGGTGCGGTTGTAGGCGCGATGCAGGCGGCGGTTGAGGGCGAGGATCAGGGCCACCGCGTGTTCGGCGATCGCATGGGGCGAATAGGCCGGGACGCGCACGATGGTCAGGCCCAGACGTTTGGCGGCAGGCAGGTCCACATGGTTGTAGCCGGCCGAACGCAACGCGATCAACCGCGTGCCGCCCTTGGCCAGGTGTTCCAGCACCGGGGCGCTGAGGTCATCGTTGATAAAGGCGCAGACTACCTCGTGGTGTTCGGCCAGGGCGACGGTGTCGAGGTTGAGCCGGGCGGGTTGGAATTGCAGTTCCAGGCCGCGCGGCAAGGGTTCGCCGAGGAAACTGTCGCGGTCGTAGGTCTGGCTGCTGAAAAGAATCACACGCATCAAAGGCGTCCTTTTTGATGAGTTCAGGCGCTGACCCGCGCTTCACTGGCCAGCCGTGCAATGGCCATGTCCAGCTCGTCCAGCGCGGTCATGGCCTTGGCGTCGTCCTGCTTGAGCAGGGTTTCGGCGCGCTGGCAGGCGGCGCGCAGTTGCGGCACGCCACAGTAGCGGGTGGCGCCGTGCAGACGGTGGACGCGTTCGATCAGGGCCAGGTTGTCCTTGGCCTCGCGGGCGACGTGAATGGCCTGGCGATCGGCTTCCAGGGAGGCCAGCAGCATGGCCAGCATGTCGGCCGCCAGGTCCATCTTGCCGGCGGCCAGGCGCAGGCCTTCCTCGTGGTCCAGCACCGGCAATTGCACCCCGGGGCCCAGGCCTTCGACGGCGCGCTCCGGCACCTGGTTGCGCAGGGCCAGGCCGGTCCATTTCAGCACCACCTGGGCCAGTTGCCGTTCGCTGATGGGTTTGGTCAGGTAGTCGTCCATACCACTTTGCAGCAGGGCGCGCTTTTCGTTGGCCATGGCGTGGGCGGTGAGGGCGACCACCGGCAAGGGCGTGCCATGGCGCTCGCTTTCCCACTGGCGGATCGCCTCGGTGCTCTGGCGTCCGTCCATGCCCGGCATCTGCACGTCCATCAGCACCAGGTCGAAGGTGTCCTGTTTCACCGCGTCGACCGCCGCGTAGCCGCTTTCCACTGCCCGGACCTGCGCGCCCATGTCTTCCAGCAGGGTTTGCACCAACAGCAGGTTTGCCGGGTTGTCGTCGACACACAGCACACGCGGCGCACGGCTGGACAACGGCTCACCCGGTTCACTGCGGGAGGGCCGCGGGCTGATCAGGTCGGACAGGGCACGGCGCAGCTTGCGGGTACACGCCGGCTTGGCCTGCAACTGGCTGTTGGGGTTGGGTACCGACTCGTTGAACAGCATCTGTTCGGTGGTGGGGCACAGCACCAGCACTTTGCAACCCAGGTGTTCGAGGTCCCACAGGTGCTGGTTGAGGCGCTCGGGCGGAATATCGTTGGCGGTCACGCCGAGTACCGCGAGGTCGATAGCCTGCTCGGTCTGGTGAGCGCTGGTGATGCCGTTGGTCAGGCTTTCCAGGGTATTGAACGGCGTTACTTCCAGGCCACAGTCTTCCAATTGGTGCTGCAGGGCCTGGCGCGCCAGGTCGTGGTTTTCCAGCACCGCTACACGATGGCCCAACAACGGCGCGCAGGGCAGGTCTTCGACGTCGTCGCGGGTCTTGGGCAGGTTCAGGCTGATCCAGAATTCAGAGCCTTCGCCCGGCGTGCTGTCGACGCCGATTTCACCGCCCATTTGTTCGATCAGGCGCTTGGATATCACCAGGCCAAGCCCCGTGCCGCCGGGCTGGCGCGACAGTGAATTGTCGGCCTGGCTGAACGCCTGGAACAACGCCCGCACGTCCTGGCTGGACAGGCCGATGCCGGTGTCCTGCACGCTGATGCGCAGTTGCACGCTGTCTTCCTGCTCGTCCTCGATCATCGCCCGGGCCACGATGGTGCCTTCGCGGGTGAACTTGATCGCATTGCTGATCAGGTTGGTCAGGATCTGCTTGAGCCGCAGCGGGTCGCCCACCAGCGCCAGCGGCGTGTCGCGGTACACCAGGCTGACCAGTTCCAGCTGCTTGGCATGGGCGGCGGGGGCGAGGATGGTGAGGGTGTCTTGCAGCAGATCCCGCAGGTTGAACGGGATGCTGTCGAGCACCAGCTTGCCGGCCTCGATCTTCGAGAAATCGAGGATCTCGTTGATGATGCCCAGCAGGTTGTCGGCGGATTTTTCGATGGTGCCCAGGTAGTCCAGCTGGCGCGGGGTCAGCTCGCTTTTTTGCAGCAGGTGGGTAAAGCCGAGTATGCCGTTGAGCGGCGTACGGATTTCATGGCTCATGTTCGCCAGGAACTCGGACTTGATGCGGCTGGCCTCCAGGGCCTCCTTGCGCGCCAGGTCCAGCTCGATGTTCTGGATCTCGATGGTTTCCAGGTTCTGGCGCACGTCTTCGGTGGCCTGGTCGATGCTGTGCTGCAATTCTTCCCGGGCGTTTTGCAGGGTTTCGGCCATGCGGTTGATGCCCGATGCGAGTTGATCCAGCTCCTGGCTGCCCAAGGGTGGCAGGCGGGTTTCCAGGTTGCCGTCCTTGAGTTGGGCCACCGCTTGCTTGATCAGGCCAATCGGCGCGTTGATCGTACGGCTGATGCGCAAGGCCAGGGCTGCGGTGCAGATCAGGCCGATGGCAATCAGCAGCAGGCTGGCGAACAGGCTGCGATAGCCGCGCAGCAACATACCGTTGTGGGACAACTCCACCTCGACCCAGCCGAGCAGGCGATCGGCTTCATCGGGGATCAAATCGCCCGCCAGGTTGCGATGGCGACCAAACACCGGCAGCAGGTAGCGCGTGGCGTCGTTGCCGGTGCGCTGCAGCAGGTGGGAACTGTTACCCACCGGCGGCTGGTTGAGCATGGTCGGGCCGGCGTGGGCCAGGGGCGTGCGGTCCGGCGCGAGGAACGCCACGGTGCGTACGTCCGTCTGTTCCAGGGATTGGGTGGCGATACGCTCCAGCAGGTCGGTATTCCTGCTGCCCATGGCCGGAGCCACCAGGGGCGCCAGCTGCTCGGCGATCATTTCGCCGCGTTGCAGCAGTTGGGCCTGCAACTCCGAGAGCTGCATCCAGGTGAAGTACCCTCCCAACAACAAGGCCATCAGGCTGGTCGGTAATAAGGTCAGCAACAGTACGCGGCCTTTTATCCCCATTCTTTTAAGCACGCCACTCTCCTGCTACCACACTGATATCAATCTTCCGCGCCGGCATCCGGCCCGCGCCACCTGCGCAGTGTAGCCATTTGCGCGGCCTGGAATCTTGCAAATTAATGACAGAGGGCAATCTTCGGGCCGTTGGACGCCGTGTGGCGATTGCCTGCGGCGGGGTTATCTTGAATAATCAGTGATTGAGAATGACTTGCAGACGCTAATGAATCCCGCAGCAGTTGGCCTACCCCGTATCCTCACAATTGAAGATGACCCCGTGCTGGGTGCCTATGTGCATGAGCATTTGGGGCGCTGTGGCTTCCAGGTCACCTGGTGCCAGAACGGTCAGCAGGGCTTGGAGATGGCGCGCGACCAGGCATTCGACGTGGTGTTGATGGATATTCTGCTGCCGGGCCTGGATGGCTTGTCGATCCTCACCCATCTGCGCCGGAGCCATTCGATTCCGGTGATCCTGATGTCGGCCCTGGGCGCTGAAACCGATCGCGTCAGCGGTTTTCGCCTGGGTGCCGATGATTACCTGCCAAAGCCCTTCAGCATGGTAGAGCTGCGCGTGCGTATCGAAGCCATCCTGCGGCGGGTGGCCCTGGATCGGCGCCCGTTGCCGACGCTTGAGCCCGTGCGCGAGGATACCCGCACCCTGCGTTTCGACGATGAACTGTGCGATGTTTTTCATCAAGGCCACTGGGCGGGCCTGACCCGCAGCGAATATCGCCTGCTGGAAACCCTGCATCGCAACGCTGAAGAAGTCCTCAGCAAAGCCTTCCTCTACCAGCACGTGTTGCAACGGGGTTATGCGCCCCATGATCGCAGCCTCGACATGCATATCAGCCAGATCCGCCGCAAGCTCAAGGCCATCGGCTACGGCGAGCGTGAGGTGCGCACGGTGTGGGGCAAGGGCTATGTGCTGAGCGGTCACGACGATGGGCTTTGAGGCATCACTGAAACGGCTGCCGGGCAGGCACTCGTTATTCTGGAAGCTCGCCTGCCTGCTGATCGCCTTCTGTTTGCTGATGATCTGGCTCAGTTGGTCCTGGGGCCGGTACATGGAGCAAAAGAACGCCTACCTGTCCGATGAGGCCAGGAGCACCTTGAGTGGTTATGCGGTCGGCGCCGAGCAGGCCTGGAACCAGAGCGGCAATGCCGGCGTTGATGCGTGGCTGCAGGCAATGGGCAAGCGCGAAAGCACGTGGATCGGGGTGATCGGCAATGACTTGCAGTCGTTGAGCAGCTACCCGCTGACCGACACGGAAAGCCAGCGCCTGACCTTTCTGCGGGGCCTGGATTGGCCGGTCAGCCGCCACGTCAAGGGGTTGCCGTGGTTGAAGATCCCGTTTGCGGTGGATCCGGGCGCCGGTTCGCTGGTGATTGAACTGCCGCAGCGTTTTATGCCGGGGCGCTACCAACTGTTCTGGCGGGTGCTGACCAACGGCGTGATTCCCGGCCTCTTTACCTTGTTGCTGTGCATCGGCCTCTATCGGTTGCTGATCATGCCCCTCAATCAACTGCGCGAGCAGGCCAACGCATGGCGTGCCGATCAATTGAATACGCGGATGTCCCACGACGCCACCAGCCGCCAGGACGAATTGGGCGAGCTGGGGCGCGCGTTTGATCATATGTCCGAGCGCTTGCAGGGTACGGTGATGCTGCAACAGCAGCTGTTAAGGGACATGTCCCATGAACTGCGCACGCCCTTGAGCCGTTTGCGGGTGGCCTGTGACAGTGAGCAGGATCTTGCGCGCCTGCGTGAGCGGCTGGGGCGGGAGATCGATGCCATGCAGCGCCTGGTGGAAGACAGCCTGCAACTGGCCTGGCTGGATACCGAGCGGGCGCCGCTGCCCAAAGAAGATATTCAGGTGCAGGCGCTGTGGGACATGCTGCGCGAGAACGCGTGCTTTGAAAGCGGTTGGCCGGCGTCGCGGCTGCCCTGCCTTCTGGGCGCCGACAGTTGGGTACGGGGCAACCTGAATGCCCTGGCCCAGGCCCTGGAGAATATCCTGCGCAACGCCATACGCCATTCCCCGGCGGAGGGGGTCGTGTGCCTGGATGGATGCCGCGAGGGGGAGTATTGGCACCTTTGGTTGGAAGACCAGGGCGGGGGAATCGATGAGCAGGATCTGGAGCGAATCTTTGCGCCGTTTACGCGGCTGGACGGTTCGAGGCCCGGCGATGGTGGCTTCGGGCTGGGCCTGAGCATCGCGCGCAATGCCGTGCAACGCCAGGACGGCAGCCTGTGGGCGGAAAATACCGGCCAGGGCCTGCGTGTGCACCTGCGGTTGCCGGCGCGATAGGTCTCAGCCTCGGCGCTGCTTGCGCTTTTTCCATTGGTGCGCGACCCACCAGCGCCAGTACCCCATGGTCAGGCAGTAGGCCAGTGCGCCCAGCACCAGCCCCAACACCACCGAACCCAGCAGGAAGGGCTGCCACAGCGTGCTCAACTGGCCGCTGATCCACTCCCAGGTCAGGTCGTCGGGCAGGCTGCGCGGTGGCACATTCATCAGCCAGGCGCCGGTCATGTAGGTGCAGATGAACACCACCGGCATGGTGATCGGGTTGGTCAGCCATACCAGGCTGATGGCGATGGGCATATTGCCGCGCACGGTGATCGCCAGCACTGCCGCCAGCAGCATCTGCAATGGGATCGGGATAAACGCCGCGAACAAACCCACGGCCATGGCGCGTGCCACGGAGTGCCGATTCAGGTGCCAGAGGTTCGGGTCGTGCAGCAACGTGCCAAGAAACTGTAATGACTTGTGTTCCCTGATACTGGTGGGGTCGGGCATGTACCGTTTGAATAAGCGCCGAGGCATAGGGGGTCCAGGTCAGTTCGAGGGGCAAGTATGCCCGCATTCTATAAACAGAAAATTCAGACTTTGTGACAAAACATCATAGGACACGCTGGGCCCTCGTCTAAGACTGAGTGGATCACTTGAAAAGGAGGGGTCATGAAGACAGGGATGTTCGCGCTCGCGCTGGGGTTGCTTGCCTTGCGCTTTCTACCGGCGTTGCCGTCGACGGGGTGGCTGATAGCCATGTTGGTGCTGGCATTGATGCTATTGCCTTTTCGTACGTCGCCACTGGCATTTTTCCTGCTGGGTTTGAGCTGGGCCTGCATCAGCGCGCAGTGGGCGCTGGATGATCGACTACGGCCGGTGCTGGATGGCCAGACGCGATGGCTGGAAGGCCGTGTAACCGGGTTGCCGCAGCAGACAGGGACGGGCGTGCGTTTTGAGCTGGCCGACAGCCAGGCGCGCAACGCCCGGTTGCCCAAGCGCATCCGGGTGTTTTGGCACGGCGGGCCGCCGGTACGCAGTGACGAGCGCTGGCGTCTGGCCTTGACGCTGAAACGGCCTGCCGGGCTGCTCAATTTTCACGGTTTCGATCAGGAGGCCTGGCTGCTGGCCCAGCGCATTGGCGCCACCGGCTCGGTGAAGGATGGTGAGCGCCTGGCGCCGGCGCGTCATGCCTGGCGTGACACGGTCCGCCAACGCCTGATGGCGGTGGATGCCCAAGGCCGCGAGGCGGGCCTGGCGGCTTTGGTGCTGGGGGATGGCTCCGGGCTGGCGGCCGAAGACTGGCAGGTGTTGCAGGACACTGGCACGGTGCACCTGTTGGTGATTTCCGGCCAGCACATTGGCTTGCTGGCGGGGTTGATCTACGGCTTGGTCGCGCTACTTGCACGCTACGGCTGCTGGCCCCGCACCTGGCCGTGGCTGCCGTGGGCGTGCGGCCTGGCGTTTGCCGCCGCGCTGGGGTACGGCCTGCTGGCAGGGTTTGGCGTGCCGGTGCAACGGGCCTGCGTCATGGTGGGGCTGGTGTTGTTGTGGCGCCTGCGCTTTCGTCATCTGGGCTTCTGGTGGCCGTTGTTGCTGGCACTCAATGGCGTGCTGATCCTGGAGCCACTGGCCAGCCTGCAACCCGGATTCTGGCTGTCCTTCATGGCTGTCGCGGTGCTGGTCCTGGGATTTGGTGGGCGCTTGGGGCCGTGGAGTGTCTGGCAGGCATGGACACGCCCCCAGTGCTTGATTGCCGTTGGTCTGTTTCCTGTGTTGCTGGTGCTCGGCTTGCCCGTCAGCGTCAGTGCGCCGCTGGCCAACCTGGTTGCCGTGCCGTGGATCAGCCTGGTGGTGTTGCCCCTGGCGTTGCTGGGGAGCACATTGTTGCCGCTGCCGTATGCGGGTGAGGGCTTGTTGTGGCTGGCGGGTGGGGCGCTTGACGAGTTGTTCCGGGGCTTGGCATGGCTCGCTGGGCTAATGCCTGCCTGGATACCGGCCGAAGTGCCCCTGGGTTACTGGCTGATCAGCCTGGTCGGCGCGGTGCTGTTATTGCTGCCCAGCGGCGTGCCGTTTCGGCCACTGGGCTTGCCGCTGCTGTTGTTGGCCGTGTTTCCACCCCGCGAGCTCGTGCCCCATGGGCGGGTGGAGGTGGTGCAGCTGGATGTCGGGCAGGGTCAGGCCTTGATCCTGCGTACCCGCCATCACACGTTGCTCTACGATGCCGGCCCGCGTTCGGGGACGGTTGACCTCGGTGCCCGTGTGGTAGTGCCCGCGTTGAAAAAGCTCGGCGTCGGGACGCTGGATATGATGCTGCTGAGCCACGCCGACGCCGATCATGCCGGTGGGGCGTCGGCTGTTGCCCGAGGGTTGCCGATCCGGCGTGTCGTGGGCGGTGAAACCGAAGGGTTGCCCGCGTTTCTCGCCACCCAGCCCTGTGTCAGCGGCGAACGGTGGGAGTGGGACGGTGTGGCATTCGAGCTGTGGCAGTGGCCTGATGCGATTGATGGCAACCCCAAGTCCTGTGTTCTGCAGGTCCAGGCCAATGGTGAGCGGCTGCTGCTCACGGGGGATATTGATCGGGCTGCCGAGCGAGCATTTCTCGCGTCTTCGTTGGCCGTGCACACCGACTGGCTGCAATCCCCTCACCATGGCAGCCGCAGTTCGTCGTCCTGGCCTTTTCTACAGCGGCTGGCGCCCACGTCGGTGCTGATTTCCCGTGGGCGTGGCAATGCGTTCGGCCATCCTCACCCGCAGGTGGTGGAGCGCTACCAGCGACTGGGCAGCCAGATATACGACAGTGCCGAGCTGGGCGCGGTGCGCGTGCAATTAGGGGCTTTCCAGCCACCCACTGTTGCGCGTAGTCAACGCCGTTTTTGGCGCGAAACGTTACCCTGAGCCGGCCATGCCAAAGGCCGGCGCCTGGGACAGACGGGTCCATGGCCGACGAACCCCGCCGCCGAACCTATATGGTAAAGTGGCGCACTTTTTCGAGGGGACATTCACTGTGTGGGAATTGGTCAAATCTGGCGGCTGGATGATGTTGCCCATCATCCTGAGCTCCATCGCCGCACTCGGCATCGTTGCCGAACGTTTGTGGACCCTGCGCGCCAGTCGCGTCACCCCCGAGCATCTGCTGGGGCAGGTCTGGAGCTGGATCAAGAACAAGCAGCTGGACAAGGACAAACTCAAGGAACTGCGCGCCAACTCGCCCCTGGGTGAAATCCTCGCCGCCGGCCTGGCCAACTCCAAGCATGGTCGCGAGATCATGAAGGAGTGCATCGAAGAGGCCGCCGCCCGGGTCATCCATGAACTGGAACGCTATATCAACGCCCTCGGCACCATCGCCGCCATGGCGCCGTTGCTCGGTTTGCTGGGGACGGTACTGGGCATGATCGATATTTTCAGCTCGTTCATGGGCTCGGGCATGACCACCAACGCGGCCGTGCTGGCCGGCGGTATCTCCAAGGCCCTGATTACCACGGCGGCGGGCCTGATGGTCGGTATTCCTTCGGTGTTCTTCCATCGTTTCCTGCAGCGGCGCATCGATGAACTGGTGGTCGGTATGGAGCAGGAAGCCATCAAGCTGGTGGAAGTGGTGCAGGGCGACCGTGATGTGGACCTGGTTGGGGGCAAAGCGTGAAATTTCGCCGCAAGCAACGGGAAAATGTCGACATCAACCTCGCGTCGTTGATCGACGTGGTGTTTATCCTGCTGCTGTTTTTTGTCGTCACCACCACCTTCACCCGGCAGACCGAACTGCGCGTCGACCTGCCGGAAGCCGTGAGTGGTTCGCCGGCCGAAGACCAGGAAGTCAAGCAACTGGACATCGCCATCAGCGCCGACGGCGCGTTTTCGGTGAATAACCAGGTGCTCGAGAAAAACGACCTCGCCAGCCTCATGGCGGCCCTGGAGAAAGAGTCCGGCGGCGATACCAAGATGCCGTTGTCCATCAGTGCCGATGGCAAGACCCAGCACCAGGCCGTGATCACTGCGATGGACGCTGCCGGCAAGCTCGGTTTCAGCCATCTGCGCATGAGCACTGTCGAGGCGGCGAGCCAACCCTGATGGCCATGTCCGATCGTTTGCTCAAGGCCTGGTACGAGGGCCATCCGGCACTGGCGTTGTTGCGTCCGCTGGAATCGTTGTATCGCCGGGTGGTGCAGCGCAAGCGCGCGCGGTTCCTGGCGGGAGAGGGCGAGATCTATCAATCGCCGGTGCCGGTGGTGGTGGTCGGTAATATCACCGTGGGCGGCACCGGCAAGACGCCGTTGATCCTGTGGTTGATCGAACACTGTCGGCGCAGTGGCCTGCGGGTGGGTGTGGTCAGTCGCGGGTATGGCGCCAAGCCGCCGCAGTTGCCATGGCGCGTCGAGGCGAGCCACAGCGCCACGGTGGCGGGCGACGAGCCTTTGCTGATCGTGCAGCGCTGCGGCGTGCCGCTGATGATCGATCCCGACCGCAGTCGTGCGGTGCAGGCCTTGTTTGCCAGCGAGACCCTCGACCTGATCCTCTCCGACGACGGGCTGCAACACTACCGCCTGGCCCGTGACCTGGAACTGGTGCTGATCGACGCCGCCCGGGGCCTGGGCAATCGCCGTTGCCTGCCGGCGGGGCCGTTGCGCGAACCGGTTGAGCGTTTGCACAGTGTGGATGCACTGCTCTACAACGGTGCTGGCTCGGATCGCGACGACGGCTTTGGATTTCGCCTGCAACCTACCGCATTGGTCAACCTGCACAGCGGCGAGCGCCAGTCGCTGGCGTATTTTCCTGAGGGGCAGCAGGTACATGCGGTTGCCGGTATCGGCAACCCGCAACGTTTCTTCAACACCCTCGAAACGCTACACTGGCAGCCGATTCCCCATGCTTTCGCCGACCATGCGCCCTACAGTGCCGAGGTCTTGAGTTTTACCCCGTCATTGCCACTGGTCATGACCGAGAAGGACGCGGTGAAGTGCCGCGCCTTTGCCCAGCCCGACTGGTGGTACCTTGCGGTGGATGCGGTGCCGTCGCCGGCGTTCGTCGCCTGGTTCGACACGCAGCTGATGCGCCTGCTGCCCGCCCGTCTTTTGCCTTAAACGCTTTTTTCCAGGAAACACTCATGGACACCAAACTGCTCGACATCCTCGCTTGCCCGATCTGCAAAGGCCCGCTCAAGCTCAGCGCCGATAAAACCGAGCTGATCAGCAAGGGCGCCGGCCTGGCGTACCCGATCCGTGATGGCATCCCGGTAATGCTGGAAAGCGAAGCCCGCACCCTGACCACCGACGAGCGCCTGGATAAATGACCACAGCCTTTACCGTTGTCATTCCTTCCCGCTACGCCTCGACACGCCTGCCGGGCAAGCCGCTGCAACTGATCGGCAGCAAGCCGATGATCCAGCTGGTGTGGGAGCAGGCCTGCAAAAGCAGCGCTGAGCGTGTCGTGGTGGCCACTGATGACCCGCGCATCATCGAAGCCTGCAAAGGGTTCGGCGCCGAAGCGGTGCTGACCCGTGAAGATCACAACTCCGGCACCGATCGCCTGGCCGAAGTGGCCACGCAGTTGGGCCTGGCGCCAGACGCCATCGTGGTCAATGTGCAAGGCGACGAGCCGTTGATCCCGCCGGGCGTGATCGACCAGGTGGCCGCCAACCTGGCCGCCCACGGTGAAGCGCGTATGGCGACCCTGGCTGAGCCGATTGAAGACATCGACACCCTGTTCAACCCGAACGTGGTCAAGGTGGTCAGTGATGTCAACGGCCTGGCGCTGACCTTCAGCCGTTCGACCTTGCCCTGGGCGCGCGACGCCTTCGCCAGGAACCCTGACCTGCTGCCGGAAGGCGTGCCGTATCGTCGCCATATAGGTATCTACGCCTATCGTGCGGGGTTTCTGCATGACTTCGTCAGCTGGGGGCCGTGCTGGTTGGAAAATACCGAATCCCTGGAGCAACTCCGAGCCCTTTGGCACGGCGTACGCATCCACGTGGGCGATGCTCTGGAAGCACCGCCTGCGGGTGTCGATACCCCGGAAGACCTTGAGCGCGTCCGTCGCCTGCTGGGGGCCTGATGGAGGTTCTGTTTGTCTGCCTGGGCAATATCTGCCGCTCGCCCACCGCTGAGGGCGTACTGCGCCATAAATTGCGCGAAGCCGGGTTGGCGGGGCAGGTCGACGTAGCGTCCGCCGGCACCGGCGAGTGGCATGTCGGCAACCCGCCGGACCAGCGCAGCCAACGTGCGGCGCTGGTGCGCGGCTACGATTTGTCGGCCCAGAGGGCCCGGCAGGTCTCCCGCGCCGACTTTGCGCGCTACGACCTGATCCTGGCCATGGACCACAGCAACCTGCGCAACCTCAAGGCCATGCAGCCCGGCCAGGGCAAGGCGGAGTTGGACCTGTTCCTGCGGCGCTATGAGGCTGAAGTGGACGAGGTGCCGGATCCCTACTACGAAGGCGAACAAGGCTTCGAACGGGTCCTGGACCTGATCGAGCGGGCGTGTGATTTACTGGTGATCGAATTGAAGGGGCGGTTATGACCTTGCAAGTGCGGGCGCAGGTGTCGCTCAAGCCATTCAACAGCTTTGGCATTGATGTGCGTGCCCGACTGTTCGCCGAGGCCCGCAGTGACGCCGATGTGCGCGAGGCACTGGCCTATGCGTCGACCCAGGCGTTGCCCTTGCTGGTGATCGGCGGTGGCAGCAACTTGCTGCTGACCCAGGACATTCCTGCCCTGGTGTTGCGCATGGCCACCCAGGGTATTCGCGTGCTGCAGGATGATGGCGTGCAGGTGGTGGTCGAAGCCGAAGCAGGCGAGGCCTGGCACCCGTTTGTGCTGTGGACCCTGGAGCAGGGCTTCTGTGGTCTGGAAAACCTCAGCCTGATCCCCGGCACCGTCGGTGCCGCCCCCATGCAGAACATCGGTGCCTACGGTGTGGAGATCAAGGACGTCTTTGCCGGCTTGACCGCCCTCGATCGCCAGACGGGCGAGTTGCGCGATTTCAGCCTGGAAGAATGCAACTTTGCCTACCGCGACAGCCTGTTCAAGCACGAAACCGGGCGCTGGTTGATCCTGCGGGTACGCTTTGCCCTGAGCCGCGCCAGCCACCTCAAGCTCGACTACGGCCCAGTGCAGCAGCGCCTGGCAGGGCAGGGGATCACCGAGGCGACACCGAGCGATGTCAGTCGCGCGATTTGCAGCATCCGTAGCGAAAAATTGCCCGACCCGGCAGTGCTTGGCAATGCCGGCAGCTTCTTCAAGAACCCGTTGGTGTCCAAAGCCCTGGCTGAAGAGTTACAGGCACAGTATCCGGACCTGGTGGCTTACCCTCAGGCGGATGGGCAGATGAAGCTGGCCGCTGGCTGGCTGATCGACAAGGCCGGCTGGAAGGGCTTTCGTGACGGCGATGCCGGCGTGCATGCCCTGCAGGCGCTGGTGCTGGTCAACTATGGCGGCGCCACAGGGCACGATATTGCCAACTTGGCCCAGCGTATCCAGCGCGACATCGCCCAGCGTTTCAAGGTCGAGCTGGAAATGGAACCCAACCAGTACTGATACCCCGAAAACAAAAATGCCCCGCATCTTTCGATACGGGGCATTTTTTATGCAGCGAGTAAATCAGTCGTCGCGGCTCATGATGCCGAAGATCTGCAACAGGCTGATAAACAGGTTGTAGATCGACACATACAGGCTGACGGTCGCCATGATGTAGTTGCGTTCACCGCCGTGGATGATGGCGCTGGTCTGGAACAGGATGCACACGGAGGAGAACAGCACAAAACCCGCGCTGATCGCCAGTTGCAGGCCGCTGATCTGGAAGAACATGCCCGCCACCACCGCCGCCAGCAACACGAAGAAGCCCGCGGTGATGAAGCCACCCAGGAAGCTCATGTCCTTGCGTGTGACCAGCACGTAGGCCGACAGACCACCAAACACCAAGGCGGTCATGGCAAACGCCGAGCTGACCACTTCCGCACCACCGGCCATGCCGAGGTAACGGTTGAGGATCGGGCCGAGGATAAAGCCCATGAAACCGGTCAAGGCAAACGCCGACACCAGGCCCCAGGCCGAGTCACGCAGCTTGTTGGTCAGGAAGAACAGGCCATAGAAACCGATCAGTACGACAAAGATATTCGGGTAGCCGACGTGCATCTGTTGGGCCACGAACGCCATTAAGCCGCTGAATGCGAGGGTAAGGGCGAGCAGGCCATAGGTGTTGCGCAACACGCGGCTGACTTCAAGCTGCTCAGCCTGCGCGTTACCATTCACTGCGTAATTCTGTTCGCGCATGGCGACACTCCTTCGGTTTTGAAACGTTCAGTCGCAAAGATCATAACAGACGCTCTGTAACAAGCGATGGCGAGAGTTTGACAGTGTGTTTCATTCGGGTATTATGGCGCCCGCTGAGACAGGATGGGCTACCC
This sequence comes from Pseudomonas sp. 1 R 17, assembly GCF_900067035.1. Taxonomy (NCBI): domain Bacteria; kingdom Pseudomonadati; phylum Pseudomonadota; class Gammaproteobacteria; order Pseudomonadales; family Pseudomonadaceae; genus Pseudomonas; species Pseudomonas sp. 1 R 17. Next base: position 18,938 of record NZ_FKLB01000060.1, on the reverse strand, counting down.
TAATCCTGTGATGCACAAGGGAAATTGGCAGAGTGGTTGAATGCACCGGTCTTGAAAACCGGCGAACGTTAATAGCGTTCCCAGGGTTCGAATCCCTGGTTTCCCGCCAAGATTCAAACGAAAGCCCCGCTATGCGGGGCTTTTGCGTTTCTGGGGTTTGGCGATCTTCTGATTACTGTGCCCTGTAGCAGACTCGCGCAGCCAATACTGATGATTGCCGATGCAGCCCGGGACCTGAATCAAGCAACTGAAGCCACTTCCACTGGCTCATTTAATTCGTGGTTTTTCCAGTCAGCTTTTGCTCGTCATCTTTTTATTTTTTTACTACTATCGTTCATCTGCGCACTCAAGGAAGAGAGGCTGAGCGCCTTGAGGCTGGTAGAAAAATTACACTCGATCATTGAATGAGTTATTACTTTTACCCAGAACCTAACGACTCAGCCATCCGTAATTACCTCTTGGTGGAACCGATGGATAAAATGTGTGGCATCGTTGTAGTGGTAGGGCTTGCCCTCTCTGGATGCGCTACGAAAACTCCCGAAAAACCTGATGTGACTCCACCTCCTGCCGTCGTCCGGGAAGCACCGCCTGAGGTCGCACCTTCGACTCCAGAAAAGTGGACTGTGCGATACGAGGCTGCACCTGCGAACGCCAGTGCTGACGCCCCAAAAGCAGCTTCTCTGGAGTCTGCTCAGTCAGAAACAGAAACAAATTTGAACCAAAATCGCGCTGAGCAATGCCGTAAAGAACTGGATGTTTTAAAGGTCTACAACAAAGCGTCTTACGATAAATACGAGGCGCAATACCAGGCCATTGCTGCCAAGACTGCCAAATACATGGAAATTAAAGACTCATTGGGTCCCGATTTAAACTACATGGTTATGCCCGCTTATCAATTTCAAATTCGTGAGTTCTGCTTCCGAGTTAAGACCCGTCTGTCGGAGCTTGTGCTTCGCCAAGCCCGATAATGATTCCACGTCCGGGGACGTCTTTTGCCAGCTGGTGAAACAAGCGCTGCACTGTCCGAAAGATGACGAGGGTCCCAGGCGTGGTTTCCCGCCAGGACTTAAACGAAAGCCCCGCCTTAGCGGGGCTTTCGTGTTTCCGGCCCCAATGTCGCGAACGTTGTGAACCCGTTGGCATTAACCCATATGCACGGGGAACGATGTTAATGGGCCATGTTCCAACCTGCCGTGCCAAGCCCGCCCAATGACGGCAGGGTTCAATCGGCCCCGCATAAACAGCGGTGCGCGCAACCCCATTACAAGGACGCAAGCGTTATGCAGTCATCCCCCTCCCAAGCGCCTTCCGCCACCGGCGAACTGATCGCCAGTTTCCGTCACGGCAAGGGTTTTCTGATTTTCAGTTTGATATTTGGCGTTGTGTTGTTAGGTCTCGCCGGGTTTGTGTTGTATCTGGGCACGATCCTGCCACCGGGCAATGAAGGGCCGGTCAGCCTCCAGACGTCCCGTGGCATGGCCTTCAGCTTCAGCAGCCCCCATACCTTGATTTACGCCACCAGCGCTTTGCTGGCGGTTCTCGGGCTGGGTGTATTTGCCGCTTACGCCTGGCACAGGAAACTGCGTGCGCCGCGTTACGACGTGTATGAGCATGGTATCGAGCGCATCATCAACGATCAGCGTGAATACACCGCCTTTGCCGAGATCGATGACTTGTATCTGTTTGGCTCCGGGCAAACTGTGCTGACCGGCATGATCACCAACGTGGCCTACCGTCGTAATGCCACGGAGCCGTTTCATCGAGTGATCGAGAGCCTCAAGGGTTTTCACGATTTCCAGCGGTTGGTCCGTGAGCTGCACGTACGTGCACGTCTGCCGGGGGTGCTGGCGACGCTGGAGTCGGGTGGGGCAGTCAGGTTCAATTGCATCAGCTCCGGGCAGGTCTGGGGCAAGCGCGTCAGCGGCAACTTCCTCAAAATCACCACGACGCCGATTGTGGTGAGCCAGGATCTCCTCGAATACCAAGGGCGCAAGGTGCCGATGTCGTCGCTGCGTACCGTCGACCTCAACGCCTGGACCGAAAAGGTGGTGATCAAGGACGAGAGCGGCAAACCCGTGTTGTCGACCATCGCCACCGGCATTCTGAGCCATGACCTGTTCCTCAACACGCTCGATGCCGTGTTTGCGGCTGAAGAGCAAGCACGCGAACCGGCTTGAGCCAATCGTGTCATTCATGAGGATTAAACGATGATCTATCGCGGCGCAGGCTGGCTGACACTGTTCACGCCGGTGGCCATGGTGTTGCTGCTGATGGGGGTGTGGCCCGACCCCAGCGTCAAACCCGGCAATACCTCACTGATGCAACTGTTGATGGGTGTGGGGATTGGCTCGGCCATCAATACCGTGCTGGGCTTTGTCCTGAATCGGCAGGTGCATGAAGATGGCGTGCGCCATCACTTCTTTTTCATGCCCATGCAGTGGCCGGCGCTGGCGATCATGATTGTCTGCGCGGTGATTGCCCTGCTCAAGTAAGGCCGCCCGTAGGCGGGCGTCCAACTAACGGTTTGAGGGGAACGCAAAGGTTCCTGGCTTTTCGCCCATTATTGAACGCTGCAACCCCTGGAGCCTGTTGGATGAACCGTCAAGACCCACCTCACCTCGTCGCCACGCTTCCCGGAGCGCCAAGCACTGGAAGCCCTGTCGCGCACCCACCCACCTGGTATTACGGCCCGGATCTACCGAGCGTTGGCGGCAGTGGTCGGGGGATCCTGGGGTTCTACATTGCGCTACTGATGCTGTTGCCGGGCTATGGGCTGGTGATGTTGCTCCTGGCCGGGCTCGGAGCGCTGCAGGGCACGCCGCCCAGCGCTGAATCGAGTTTTACGACGTCGGCGCTCATCCTGTTCATGCTCGGTACCGCAGTGCTCATCGGTGCGATGTTTGCCTGGATGGCCTCTACGCCTCATGTGGAGGCCTTCACGTTCGATGAAAACCAGCAACTGCTTAGCCTCACGGTTATCCGTCGTGGCCGCAGGCCCTACGAAGTGCGGGTGCCATTCAGCAACATCATTTACGTCTGCCCCTACGTCCTCGCCCGGTTTGATCGCTGTGGGCATTTCCACCTCGTGGGTCAGGTACCCAAGGACAAGGTTTTCGAATATCGGTTGGGTGAGGGTATCTCTCTGGACGAAATGGCGTTTCACGCTGAATGGTTGCGGGGAATGATAGGGGCGCGGATGCACGAGCTGGTGAATCTGGATAAATGAAACATTCGCGTTAATACCAGACGCGTAGTGTCGGGCCGTCCGCGCTTGAAACCCGCGCGAACGCTACTGCGGCAGCAATGGCATTTAAGTTGATGGGCCCAAATACAGGGCGAAAACTGCCCCAGCCACACTCGCAGCTGATCTTAAAGGCAGTGACCCATGGCTCAGCAGAAAAGCTGAGCCACCGAAAGCAGGCATATCACCTGGACAAAAATCTGAGCTCGAATGGGATGTTTCATCTGTGCGACCCTCCTGTACAGCTGCGGGGGAAGTGCCATACGCGATGTAGATCCTCCCTGGATCGCCCACAACACTCGCAACTGTTCCATGGAGTATAGGCCCTGAAACGAATCTTTCACGATTGGGCCGATTCAGTCCCCGGCGGGCTCTGCTTACAACTAAATGCCCAACCCATTGCACTTTTTTTCATTTATCCAATCTATCTTTGTCCCAGCCCTGCCGATTTCCCGCGTGGGCAAAAGAACCAGATCGGGTGCCGATGGATCGCACGTTACTTTTATTCAAGACTCGACGAGTGCCTCGGCCCCTGTGGCTGGCCGTGGTGTTGATACTCTGCGCCAGTGGCTGTACCCAGCAGCAGGGGCGGGACATCGCCAAGCAGTTCAGTGATGGCAAACCCGATGAATTCTTTCAGACCAGTGTCGATCGCATGGCGACCCTGGGCATGCGCGACAACTTGCAAAGCCTGTATTTGCTCATGAACAAGCTCTACCTGCGTAACCCCAACCAGTGGCGCCAGTCGGGTTATCCGGATGCGGTGAGCGCTGCGCGGGAGATCCGCCTGGCCATTGAGCAGCGCCGCTCATTACCCGCCCTCGGGGAGCGTCGCGACCTGGCGGCGCTGAGCTACTCCTTGAGCCCTGAGTTTCAGGGCGATCGGGTCGGGGCGTTTATCTATGCCATCGGCAGTATGATCGTGACCGCCCACGGTGGGCGTACCGAGTTCTACATTACCGACTCGATCAACCCGCAGTTCGTCAGCAATGCCGCGCGCAATATCGAGAAGGCCACCTGGCTGCTCAGCAAGCGTCAGGATGCAAACGGTGTCCTGCTCCTGTTTTCCAATGAGATCTCGGAGGAGGGCAGCAACCTGAGTTTCGCCGTCGAATTCGGCAAGATTGTTGCGCGTCTGGACCTGTTGACCCAGATGCTCGATGAGCGCTACCGCCGTATTGGCCTTAACTATGCACAAAGCTTGTTGCTGATGAATTTCCTGCCCGTGCAGTAATTGGGTTGTTCGGTATGCTGTTTCTGCTTTGGATGTAGGAAGCGGCCTATCTTGCATTCCGATGCTTGAAACACCTCCCTGTGCGCAATAGCCTCGGATTTTTCTGAAAAAACGAGGCCCTACCTTGGGTAAGCGAAAAACGGCTTGGCCGACGGACCGCGAAATACGCCTGCGCTTTATCCTCTTTGCTGTGATCGACGCCGCGAGCGTTCACGGCGTTCCCTCTGAGCTGTTGCTGCCCGCGCATAAATTGCTGCGAGACTCGCCGACAGAGGCGCAGTTGCTCGCTGCTCTGGGGGAAATTCTGGCCACTGATGAAATGCATGGGTTCAGGCTACCACCAGGGTCGGAGGCCGATGAATTGATGCAGTCGCTGGAAAAGCCCGACGGCTAGCGTCATCCGTTAGACCGTTTATTTCCTTAAGATTGGACGAGATTCCTCAATCGAATATCCATGACGTCCATATCCGCAAGGTAACGGATATAAGTAACGCAATAGCGTCCTAATCACTGTTATCACGCAAAATACAGCTGTCTTGTTCGACTAAGCGTGCCTGGGAACACCCATTCCTGCTGCTCTGCCGGCGTCTTGCGCAGCCCTCCGGTCTCTCTAGAATCGGCGCCAGAACCTAGCCATTTCCTGTCGATTACGGAGTTTCGAACATGATGAATGCAATGCAGATGCCGATGAACACCTCCATGCCAATGATGCCGATGATGGGCATGCCGATGATGATGGCAACCATGAAATGCGAAATGGCCGCTGACGCCATGATGTGCACCATGAAGCCGGCAGCCGGCATGGACATGGCCCAGTTCAAGACCAATGCCGAAATGATGGCGATGATGATGAACTGCGGCATGCCGATGATGATGCAGTGCGCCAACATGTCGATGATGTGCATGTCGGCCGACGCCATGGCCATGATGACCGGCATGAACATGATGCCGATGATGGGCATGCCGATGCCGATGATGAAGTGCGTCATGGAATGCACCATGATGGCTGACGGCATGATGTGCAAAATGATGCCGATGCCGGGCATGAGCATGGACATGATGAACAACTGCTGCATGCTCATGAACAAAATGATGAATGACTGCGCCATGCCCATGATGATGAGCTGCAACGGCATGCCGATGATGTGCTGCACCTGCTGACAGGTCCCGCGCGATGAAAAAACGCCCCGATAAGTCGGGGCGTTTTTTTTGCCGTGATTAGTCCAGCCGCTCGGGGTAGGTGATCACCAGGAACGCCACGGCTTCGCTGTCCGCCGGGTTGCGGTAGCGGTGGGGCTGGTCGGCGTAGAACAGGATTGAATCGCCGGTGGACAGCAGGTAGCGCTCGTCATTGACGCTGACTTCCAGTACGCCTTGGGCCACCACCAGGTTTTCCTGGATGCCCGGGCCGTGGCCTTGGGAGACTTCCTCGCCGAGTGCCCGCAGGCGAATCTCGTAGAACTCGGACTGGCGTGCCGTATCGTAGGGAAACAATGCGCGGCTGATAAACGCGCCATCGGCACTCACCAGTCGCTTGCTCTGCTGCGCCGGCAACACTTCCACCCCTTCGAACGCGCGGTCTTCCAGGAACGCCGCCACCGACACCTTCAAGCCCTTGGCAATTTTGCACAACACCTTGATCGACGGCACGCTGCGCCCGGATTCGATCTGCGCCAGCATTGCCCGGCTCACGCTGCAGGCGCGTGCCAGGGCGTCCAGTGACAAGTGCCGTTTGCTGCGCAGGCGTTGCAGGTTATGCGCAACGCACAGGCTGATCACATCGTCATCGGTGTTGGGCTTGGGCAGCGGTTCGGGCGGTTCGGGAATCACATGCAGGAAATTCATTGGCCTACGCCCGGCGTGTATCGCTGGGCGTTGCGGCGTGGGTGGTAAACACCGCCAACCCTGCGCGCGCTGCGTACATCGCCCACATCAACTCGGCCGCAGCACGTGCCTGGCGGCGTTTGCGGTGGAGGGTAAAGTCGATGACGGTGGCGGATGCAGGCATGGGAGGCGATCTCGTAGGTGACTCGATGGCTCCACAGTAATGCGTACTGGTTATTTCTTTAAATACTGAGTTTGCATGTATTAATTCGATTTTGGACTTAAAAAATAAATCCGGTCCGACGCTGTTGTGGGAAGCGTCTGGTCCGTTATTAAGGCGTGACTTGGCGGGCATCGTTGTCTTCCCATCACTGTTCGCGTGACGGCCCAGCCTTTCACGCCCCCGAATTCCAAGGATCCGCCCATGCTGCTGCGCCCACCTCCGTTCCTGTTCGCCGCCCTGACCTTTAGCTCCCTGGTGCACGCCGAAGACCTGCAATTGGCGCCGGTCGAAGTTACCACGCCCGAGGCCGGCGCCGGCGAAGTCGCCCAGGCGCAGCTCAAGAGCGTGCCCGGTGCTACCAATTACATCGACATGAGCAGCGTGCAGCAGGGGCGGGTGAGCACCAATGAAGACGTGTTCAAGTACCAGCCTGGGGTGTATGCCAAGGCGGCAAACAATGAAGGGGTGAAGCTGTCCATTCGTGGTTCGGGCCTGAACCGCAGCCCAGGCGCCCATGCTTCAGGGCTGTACGAAATGTTCGATGGCTTGCCGCTGACCGGCCCCGGCGGCACCCCTTATGAACTCAAGGACCCGCTGTGGCAAAGCCGCGTCGAGGTGCTGCGTGGCGCCAACGGTTTTGATCAAGGCGCGTTGGCTCTGGGGGGCGCGGTCAACTACGTGACCCATACCGGCTACGATGCGCCCAAGCTGCAAGTGCGCTATGAAGCCGGCAGCCGTGGCTATGCCCAGCGCGAGATCAGTTCGGGCCAGGTGCTGGGGGATGCCGACTACTACATCAGCCTCACCGACTCGGAATCCGACGGCTACCAGCGCCAGAGCGCCGCCACCGGCAAGGGCATGGCCGCCAACTTCGGCTACCGCTTCAACCCGGACCTGGAAACCCGCTTCTATTTCCGCTACCGCGAAACCACCAACGACACCCCCGGCAAACTCACCCGCGCCCAGATCAGCCACGACCCGCGTGCCGCCAACAGTCTCAACGCTGCCCGCGATTCCAAGCGCCTGCAACCGGGTTCCACCTGGATCGCCAACAAGACCACCTTGCAGTTGGACGACAATTCGCGCCTGGAAGTCGGGCTGGCCTATCACGATTACCCGATGGACCTGCGCGAAGGCACCAACCGACTCAAGGTGGCCTACACCGATATCAGCAGCACCTTGAATTACATCCGCCAGGACACGCTGTTCGGCCACGACAGCAAAACCACCCTCGGCCTGCGCACCACCCAGGCGATGCCCAACAACGGCACATCGGAATACGTGCGCACGCCAGCCGGCAACACCGCAACCTATGCCCCCGGCACCAAGACCCGCGACTACAGCTACCTGGGGTCAGACACCGTGCTGCATATCGGCAATGACCTGGAGCTGGTCCAGGACCTGTGGCTGACCACCGGCCTGGCCGCGATCTACACCCGCCGTGAAACCCAGGTCACCTATCCCGAAGGCCAGGCGCCGCTCAGCCAGCATGACTGGGACTACGCACCGCGCATCGGCCTGCGCTATGACTTCACCCCGCAGTTGCAGGTGTACGGCAACCTGAGCCGCTCGGTCGAGCCGCCGCATGCGTGGTCGATGATCTGGGGTTCCAACAAATACTTTCCAGCGGGCAGCGGCCCGGCCACTGGATTACAGCGCGAAGGCGTCAGCCTGAAAAACCAGACTGCCACCACTCTGGAAATCGGTGGCCGTGGCGACGCATGGCTCGGCCAGTGGGACCTGGCGCTGTACCGCTCCGAAGTGCGCCACGAACTGCTCACCGTGGAAACCCAGGCCCAGACCTCGACCAGCAATGCCATCGTCGCCGAATCCAATGCCAGCCCCACCGTGCATCAGGGCGTGGAGCTGGGCCTGCTCAGCCCGCTGTGGGACGGCGGCCGCAGCGGTAAGCTCGACCTGCGCCAGGCCTATACCTTCAGCGACTTCCACTACCGCGACGACGACCGTTTCGGCGGCAACCGCTTGCCGGGCATCCCCCAGCACTACTATCAGGCGCAACTGCGCTACGGCCACCCGACGGGCTTCTACACCAGCCTCAATACCGAGCATTCCTCGCGGGTGGCGGTGGATTACGCCAATTCCTATTACGCCGCGTCCTACACCCTTCTGGGCGCGACCTTCGGCTACGACGCACCCAAGCAGGACTGGCAAGCCTGGGTCGACCTGCGCAACCTCACCAACCGCCGCTACGCCAACACCGTCACGCCGGGCTACGACGACAAGGGCCTGGATGTCGCACGCTCCACCCCGGCGGACGGACGCGGGATCTACACCGGTGTCTCATGGAGCTGGCGCTAAGCCGCAGCTATCCAGCCCCCTGTGGCGAGCGGGCTGCGACGGGGAGGGCCTTGCTCCTACACCGTTTTACTGGCATTGTTTGCGCAATTGGTAACTCTTCCCATTTGAGACTCTTTTGCGCATGCATGACATTCCGGCCGCGCTGGGCGATTCAGTGCGTCAGCAGACCCTTACGGCGATGTACCGCGAGCACCACGGCTGGTTGCAGGGCTGGCTGCGCCGAAAACTGGGGTGTTCCCAGCACGCCGCCGACCTGGCCCACGATGCCTTCATCCGCGTGCTGATGCTGGCCGAGCCGCAAAATATCCAGGAACCCCGGGCCTTCCTGGCCACCACGGCGGGGCGTTTGCTGATCGATGGCGCCCGGCGTCGACGCATTGAAAAAGCCTACATGGAAGCCCTGGTGATCCAGAGCGAGGACGCCGGCATGCCCGACCCGGCCGCGATCCATATCGCCCTGCAAGCCCTGGAACGCATCGCCGAAATGCTTGCCGGCTTGTCCGCCAAGGCCCGCGAAGCCTTCCTGTTGAGTCGCTTGGACGGGTTGACCTACAGCGAAATCGCCACGCGCCTGGACGTGTCTGCCAGTACCGTCAAAAACTACATCTCCAGCGCCCTGGTGCACTGCTATCACAGCCTGCACGCGGCAGACCCGCTGGCATGAACTCCGAACAGATCATCCAGCAAGCGGCAAATTGGCTGACCCGCCTGCACGACGACGAGGTCAGCGACGCCGAGCGTCAGGCCTTCAACGCCTGGTGCCAGGCAGACCCTCGTCACGCCGTCGCCATCGACCGCATGCGCGCGCTGTGGGGAAGCCTCGACGCCTTGCCTGCACAACCCGCACGCGTGGCCCTGAACCGCGCATTTGCCCCGCGTCGCGCGCGCGGTGCCCAGGCGATGGGCGTGCTCGGCGTATTACTCTGCGGCTGGCTGGGCCTTACGCACCTGCCGGTGTGGATGGCCGACCAGCGCACCGACGTGGGCGAGCGGCGCCAGATCGTCCTTGAAGACGGCAGCCAGTTGCAACTCAACAGCAACTCGGCGGTGGACGTGAAATTCGACGGCCACCAACGGGTGATCGAACTGCTGCAAGGCGAGCTCTGGGTCGACGTGGCCAAGGATGCGACGCGGCCCTTCGTGGTGCGTACCGACCAAGGCACGGCGACGGCACTGGGCACGCGTTATTTGGTCAAGCGCGCGCCAGACGGCACGACGGTGGTGACGGTGATCGAGTCCACCGTGGCAGTCAAAGGGGACAGCAGCGAAGGGGTCAAGGTCACTGCCGGCCAGCGTTCGATCCTCGACCATGGTCGCGCCCAATCGCCCCAGGCCACCGACGACACCGACCCGGACGCCTGGACCCGTGGCCTGCTCAAGGTCAACGACCAACCCCTGAGCGAAGTGCTGCAAACCCTGGCCAGCTACCGCCACGGCCTGCTGCGCTTCGACCCCCAGGCCTTGCAGAACCTGCGGGTGACGGGGGTGTTCAAGCTGGATGACACGGCGGCGGCGCTGTCGACCCTGGCGGATAACCTGCCGATCCAGGTGGAGTACTTCACCGACCTGCTGGTGGTGGTCAAGCCGCGCTAGCGTTCGTTCTGGCGCAGGCGCTTGTACAGGGTGTTGCGGCTCACCCCCAGCTCCCGCGCCAGGTGGGAAATATTCCCGCCAGCGGCCTTCAAGCGCTGGGTCAGGTCGATGCTGGCATCCAGGTGTTCACTGTCGGGCAGTGGCGCCGTCACGTTCAAATCGACAAAAAAATCGTCCGGCAGATGCTCCGGGCGGATCGGCTGTTCCTCGGCCATCGCCAGTGCCACCTGCAACACGCTGCTCACCTGGCGCAGGTTGCCGGGCCACGGGTGCTGTTCGAACAGTGCCAGCACCTCGGCGCTGAGCCCGGCCCACTGGCCTGGCTCCCGGTGTTGCTGCCACAGTTGCTGGAACAGCGCACGCTTGTCGCTGCGCTCGCGTAACGGTGGCAATTCAAGGGTCAGGCCGCCGATGCGGTAGTACAAGTCCTCGCGAAAGCGCCCGGCCTGGACCTGCTCGCGCAAGGCCCGGTTAGTGGCCGAGATGATGCGCAAATCCACCGGGAACAACTCGCTGCTGCCCACCGGCTGCACACAACGCTCCTGCAATACCCGCAACAGGCGCGCTTGCGTCGGCAGCGGCATATCGCCGATTTCATCGAGGAACAGCGTGCCCTTGTCGGCCTTGCGGATCAGGCCAATGCTGCCTTTCTGGTTGGCGCCGGTGAACGCGCCTTTTTCGTAGCCGAACAGTTCCGATTCCACCAGCTCGGCGGGAATCGCCGCACAGTTCACCGCGATAAACGCCTGCTGGCTGCGGGAACTGGCCTGGTGCAGGGCCTTGACGAAGACTTCCTTGCCCACGCCGGTTTCGCCGTGGATCAGCAGCGGGATGTCCTTCTCCAGCAGGCGCTCGGCCTGGCGCACGGCTTTTTCCACGCGCACATCGCCAAAGTGCAGGGTCTTCAAACCAATCGCGGCGGGCTTTGGCGCAACGGGTTCGCTGAACACGCGGGCCTGCACCGGCATCTGCTTCGGTCGCTTCAGCAGGCACTGGAAGCGATTGCGTCCCGCCGCCTGCAACGAAAAGGGCAGGCCCTCCGGTTGATTGAGCAACTCCAGCAGCGACACCTTGAACAAACTGTCGATCATCACCCGCGACAGGCTGATGCCCAACAGGTTGTCGGCCCGGCGGTTGGCCGAGAGCACCTGGCCGCTCTCGTCAAAGATCAGCAGGCCCGCCCATTGGCTGTCGAGGTTGCTCAGGCCGGTGTTGAAGGTCAGTTGGAAATGCTCACCTCGAAACAGGTTGAGGATCAGCCGATTCTCCACGGTCTGGCTCATCATCTTGACCATGCCCAGGGTGTGGGAGGGCGGCAGGTAGCTGTCACTGGAGACATCCAGCACCGCGATGATTTCGCGCTGGGCATCGAAGATCGGTGCTGCCGAGCCGGTCATGAAGCGGTTGGCCTTGAGGAAGTGTTCGTCATGTTCGATATGCACCGCCTGGGCACAGGCCAGTGCGGTGCCGATGGCATTGGTGCCGCTGGAACGCTCCATCCAGCTGGCGCCGGCGCTGAACCCTCGGGCCAGCTTGGGCTCGATAAAGCGCTGGGTGCCCCAACTGGTCAGCACCTGGCCCTGGTTGTCGGCCAGCATGATCAGGCAGTTGGAATTGCTCAGGATGTTTTCGTAGTAGGGCAGGACTTCCTCGTGCGTGGTCTGCACCAGGGAATGCTGGCTTTCCAGCAATTGGCTGATGCCCTCGGCGGGCAGTTGATCGAAGCTGGGCGTGCTCTGGTGGTCCAGGCCGAAGGCGCGGCAACGGCGCCAGGATTCCTGGATAAGGGTGTCGTGAGCCAGGGGTTCGGCCATGGGGCGACCTTCTTTTTATTGTTTTGGGGTCTTGCACAATCAACGGATGCAACCACGTCAATCGGGTTCAAAGAGTGTTGTTCATAACTGTTCATTGTCAACCCCCGGATTGTTCAGTTGTTCAGCCAGACCTGTTCATTTCTGTTCGCTCCTGAATATCCCGTTTCACCCATTTCCTTGCGGATCAAGCACCTGCCGTTTTTGGCATGAAACTCGCTCTGACGACTGGCCAGATTCATTCCAATAATAAAAAGGTCGTGTCATGTCATTGACCCTGGAACATGTCTCCCGCGTCGTCGAAGGCCAAACCTGGATCGACGACGCCAACCTGCGCTTCGAAGCCGGCTCCTTCAACGTCTTGCTTGGTCGCACCCTGTCCGGCAAGACCAGCCTGATGCGCCTGATGGCGGGCCTGGACAAGCCCGACAGCGGGCGCATCCTGATGAACGGCGTGGATGTCACCCACAAACCGGTGCGCCTGCGCAACGTGTCGATGGTGTATCAGCAGTTCATCAACTACCCGACCATGACCGTGTTCGAAAACATCGCCTCGCCGTTGCGCCAGGCCGGTGTGTCCAACGAGCTGATCCAGAGCAAGGTGCTGGAAACCGCGCGGATGCTGCGCATCGAGAAATTCCTGCAACGCCACCCGTTGGAGTTGTCCGGTGGCCAGCAGCAACGCACGGCCATGGCCCGCGCGTTGGTGAAAGACGCCGAACTGATCCTGTTCGATGAGCCGCTGGTGAACCTGGACTACAAATTGCGCGAAGAGCTGCGTCAGGAAATGCGCGAGCTGTTCAAGGCGCGGCATACCATTGCCATCTACGCCACCACCGAGCCCAACGAGGCCCTGGCCCTGGGCGGCACCACCACCATTCTTCACGAGGGCCGGGTGATCCAGAGCGGCAAGGCTGCCGAGGTGTATCACCAGCCACAGACCGTGTTGGCCGCCGAGCTGTTTTCCGAGCCGCCGATCAACCTGATGCCGGGGCGTATCAGCGGTAACGAGGTGAGCTTCGCCAATTTCGTGCACTTCCCGCTGAACGTTGACCTGCGTCCCATCGGCGAAGGCGAATTCCGCTTTGGTGTGCGCCCCAGCCATATCAGCCTGGTGCCGAGCAACGACGACGACCTCGAACTGGCGGTGACCGTGGAAGTCGCCGAGATCAGCGGCTCGGAAACCTTCCTGCATGTGCGCAGCGAGCATTTCCTGCTGGTGCTGCACCTGCCGGGGGTGCATGAGTACGACGTCGACGCGCCGATCCGCGTGTACATCCCCACCCATAAACTGTTTGTGTTCGATGGCCAGGGCCGTTTGGTCCAGGCCCCCGGGCGCCGCGTCGCGAGGGTTGCCTGATGGCCGAGATCCATTTGCAGAACCTGGCGCACAGCTACAGTCCCACGCCGAGCGGCCCTGAGGACTACGCCATCCGGGCAATGAACCACGTGTGGGAGCAGGGCGGTGCCTACGCCTTGCTCGGGCCGTCGGGCTGCGGCAAGTCGACGTTGCTCAATATCATCTCCGGCCTGCTGAGCCCGTCCGAAGGGCAGGTGCTGTTCGATAGCAAAGTGGTCAATGACCTCACCCCGGAAAAACGCAACATCGCCCAGGTGTTCCAGTTCCCGGTGGTGTACGACACCATGACCGTGTTCGATAACCTGGCCTTTCCCCTGCGAAACCAAGGCATGGCCGAGGCGAAAATTCACAGCAAGGTGCAGGAAATTGCCGAAGTCCTCGACCTGCAAAACCTGCTGAGCAAAAAAGCCCGCAACCTTACCGCCGACGAAAAACAGAAAGTCTCCATGGGCCGTGGCCTGGTGCGGGATGACGTGTCGGCCATCCTCTTTGACGAACCGCTGACGGTGATCGACCCGCACCTGAAGTGGAAGCTGCGGCGCAAGCTCAAGCAGATCCATGAGCAGTTCAATATCACCATGGTCTACGTCACCCATGACCAGCTTGAGGCCTCGACTTTCGCCGACAAGATCGCGGTGATGTACGGCGGGCAGATCGTGCAGTTCGGCACGCCCCGTGAGTTGTTCGAACGGCCCAGCCACACCTTTGTCGGCTATTTCATCGGTAGCCCTGGGATGAATCTGATCGAAGTGCAGGCCGAGGCCGGCGGTGTGCGCTTTGCCGGTACGCTTCTGCCGTTATCCGAGGCCTTGCAGCAACGCATTGCCGGCAGCGACTACAAGACGCTGCAGGTGGGGATCCGCCCGGAATTCATTCACGTGTGGGACGAGTACAACCCTGACGCCCTGCAGGCCGATGTCACTCACCTCGAAGACCTCGGCACCTACAAGATCATGACCCTCAACCTTGACGGCGCCACCCTCAAGGTGCGCCTGGCCGAAGACAAACCGGTGCCCGAGGGCAGGGCGTCCATCAGCTTTCCCGCGCAGTGGCTGATGGTGTATGCCGACGACTACCTGCTGGAGGTGCAGCCATGAACAAGGTGCAGAACAACAAGGCCTGGTGGCTGGTGTTGCCGGTGTTCCTGCTGGTGGCGTTCAGTGCGGTGATCCCGATGATGACGGTGGTCAACTATTCGGTGCAGGACATCTTCGACCAGTCCAGCCGCTACTTCGTCGGCGCCGACTGGTACAAGCAGGTGCTGCTCGACCCACGCCTGCATGACTCGCTGCTGCGCCAGTTCATCTATTCGGCTTGCGTGCTGCTGATCGAAATCCCCCTGGGTATCGCCATCGCCCTGACCATGCCGACCAAGGGCCGCTGGTCGTCGCTGGTGCTGATCATCCTGGCCATTCCGTTGCTGATTCCGTGGAACGTGGTGGGCACCATCTGGCAGATTTTCGGCCGTGCCGATATCGGCCTGTTGGGCTACAGCCTCAACGCCCTGGGCATCAGCTACAACTATGCGGCCAACACCATGGACGCCTGGGTCACCGTGCTGGTGATGGATGTGTGGCACTGGACCTCACTGGTGGCGCTGCTGTGTTATTCCGGGCTGCGAGCGATCCCGGATGTGTACTACCAGGCCGCACGTATCGATCGGGCTTCGGCGTGGGCGGTGTTCCGGCATATCCAGTTGCCGAAGATGAAAAGCGTGCTGCTGATCGCGGTGATGCTGCGCTTCATGGACAGTTTCATGATCTACACCGAGCCCTTCGTCCTCACGGGGGGCGGGCCGGGGAATGCCACGACGTTCCTCAGTCAGACGCTGACCCAGATGGCCGTAGGCCAATTCGACCTGGGCCCGGCGGCGGCGTTTTCCCTGGTGTACTTCCTGATCATCCTGTTGGTGTCCTGGCTGTTCTACACCGCCATGACCCACTCCGACGCCAACCGCTGAGGCCGCCAACATGAGCAAGCGCAAGGTTATTCCGCTGCTGATCTACATCCTGTTCCTGCTGGTGCCGATCTACTGGCTGCTGAACATGTCCTTCAAGAGCAACACCGAAATCCTCGGCGGGCTGACCCTGTTTCCGCAGGATTTCACCCTGGCCAACTACAAGGTGATCTTCACCGACCCCAGCTGGTACACCGGTTACCTCAACTCGCTGTACTACGTGAGCCTGAACACGGTGATTTCCCTGAGCGTGGCGTTGCCGGCAGCCTATGCCTTCTCGCGCTACCGCTTCCTGGGTGACAAGCACCTGTTCTTCTGGCTGCTGACCAACCGCATGGCGCCACCCGCGGTGTTCCTGCTGCCGTTTTTCCAGCTGTATTCGTCCATCGGCCTGTTCGACACGCACATCGCCGTGGCCTTGGCCCACTGCCTGTTCAACGTACCGCTGGCGGTGTGGATCCTGGAGGGCTTCATGTCGGGGGTGCCCAAGGAAATCGACGAAACCGCCTACATCGACGGCTATAGTTTTCCCAAGTTCTTCGTGAAGATTTTTATCCCGTTGATCGGCTCCGGCATCGGTGTGACCGCGTTTTTCTGCTTCATGTTTTCCTGGGTCGAGCTGCTGCTGGCGCGCACCCTGACCTCGGTCAACGCCAAGCCCATCGCCGCGGTGATGACCCGCACGGTGTCGGCGTCGGGTATCGATTGGGGGGTGCTGGCAGCGGCGGGGGTGTTGACCATCCTGCCCGGCATGCTGGTGATCTGGTTTGTTCGCAACCATGTGGCCAAGGGCTTTGCCCTGGGCCGGGTCTGAGGAGTCGATGATGGAATGGATGGCCTGGACCACCCCCACTGCACTGTTCTTTGGCGGCATTGCCCTGATTCTGGCGGGCATGACCACCTGGGAGCTGCGCTCGCCGAGCATTCCGCGGCGCGGCGTCCTGCCGATCAGCACCACCCGTGGTGATCGCTTGTTTATCGGTCTTCTCGGCAGCGCCTACCTGCATTTGCTGGTGATCGGCGTTACCGACTGGAGCATCTGGGTAGCGTCCGCGCTCTCCCTGGTATGGCTGTTGAGTGTGATGCGTTGGGGCTAGTGCCCCGACACCTTGTAGGAGCGAGCTTGCTCGCGAAAATCGCCAACGATAACGCGGGCATTCTGGATGTACGCGGTGTCCTCGGGTTTTTCGCGAGCAAACTCGCTCCTACAGAGGGTTGTGGCGTTTGTAGTCCTTTTTGAAATTAACCAGGAGGTCTCTATGTTGAATAAAAACAATAAGCTGCGACATAGCATTTCATTGGCCGCCGTACTGGCCCTCAGCGGTTTGAGCGCTTCGGCCTGGGCTGATGCGTATGAAGATGCGGCGAAGAAATGGATCGGCAGCGAGTTCAAGCCGTCGACCCTCACGGCCGACCAGCAGTTGGAGGAGTTGAAGTGGTTTATCAAAGCCTCGGAACCGTTCCGTGGGATGAAGATCAACGTGGTGTCGGAAACCCTCACCACCCACGAGTACGAATCCAAGGTGCTGGCCAAGGCCTTCAGCGAAATCACCGGCATCAAGCTGACCCACGACCTGCTGCAGGAAGGCGACGTGGTGGAGAAACTGCAAACCCAGATGCAGTCCGACAAGAATATCTATGACGGCTGGGTCAACGATTCCGACTTGATCGGTACGCACTTTCGTTATGGCAAGACCGAATCCATCACCGACCTGATGGCCAACGAAGGCAAGGCCTTTACCTCGCCAACCCTGGATATCAAGGACTTTATCGGCATCTCCTTCACCACCGCGCCGGACGGCAAGATCTACCAGCTGCCCGACCAGCAGTTTGCCAACCTCTACTGGTTCCGCGCCGACTGGTTCGAGCGTCCCGAACTGAAAGCCAAGTTCAAGGAAAAATACGGCTATGACCTCGGCGTGCCGGTGAATTGGTCGGCTTATGAAGACATCGCCAAATTCTTCAGTGAAGACGTCAAGGAAATCGACGGCAAGCGCATCTATGGGCACATGGACTACGGCAAGAAAGACCCGTCCCTGGGCTGGCGCTTCACCGATGCCTGGTTCTCCATGGCCGGTGGCGGCGACAAGGGCCTGCCCAACGGCTTGCCGGTGGACGAGTGGGGCATCCGCGTGGAGGACTGCCACCCGGTGGGCTCCAGCGTCACCCGTGGCGGCGACACCAACGGCCCGGCGGCGGTGTTCGCCACGCAGAAATACGTGGACTGGATGAAAGCCTACGCCCCCCCGGAAGCGGCGGGCATGACCTTCTCCGAATCCGGCCCGGTGCCGTCCCAGGGCAACATCGCCCAGCAGATATTCTGGTACACCGCGTTTACCGCCGACATGACCAAGCCGGGCCTGCCGGTGGTGAACGCCGACGGCACGCCGAAATGGCGCATGGCGCCGTCGCCGGTCGGACCGTATTGGGAAAAAGGCATGAAGAAGGGGTACCAGGACGTGGGTTCCTGGACTTTCCTCAAGTCGACGCCGGAGAAGCAGAAACTCGCGGCCTGGTTGTACGCGCAGTTCGTCACCTCGAAAACCGTGTCCCTGAAGAAAACCATCGTCGGCCTGACGCCGATTCGTGAGTCCGATATCAACTCCCAGGCCATGACCGACATGGCGCCGAAACTCGGTGGCCTGGTGGAGTTCTACCGCAGCCCGGCGCGGGTCGAGTGGACCCCGACCGGCACCAACGTGCCGGACTACCCACGTCTGGCGCAACTGTGGTGGAGCAACATCGCCGCCGCCGCCAGCGGCGAGAAAACCCCGCAACAGGCCCTCGACAACCTGGCCAAGGAGCAGGACGCGATCATGACGCGCCTGGAGCGCTCCAAGGTGCAACCGGTGTGCGGCCCGAAAATGAACCCCGAGCGTGACGCGCAATACTGGTTCGACCAGCCGGGCGCGCCGAAACCGAAACTGGCCAACGAGAAACCGAAAGGCGAGACCGTGGCCTACGGCGACCTGCTCAAGCAGTGGGAGGCAGCGCGTAAGTAAACGTGCCGGGGCGTGGAACACAAAACGGCACCCAGGTGCCGTTTTGTTTTGGTGCAAACATGAAGGCGCAGCTCTGTGACCGATGACGCGCGGTGGTCAGGCAATCCTGAGTATGGGCAGCTTACTTTCGTGGCGGCCTTCGGGCCGACCATGTCGTTGGAGTTGACCGAGTACATATCCGTTGCTGCGGTCACGGCTGCCTACGGTTCCGCTCTTACAGCGGGTCACTTTTGGAAAGACCCAAAAGTAACACACATAACTCTGTGGTGAGCGGGCTTGCCCCGCGCTGGGCTGCGAAGCAGCCCCAAAACCTTCACCTCGATTGATTCTGGCACTCTGCGGTGACCTTATTGGGGCCGCTTCGCAGCCCAGCG
>NZ_FKLB01000013.1:0-217 GCF_900067035.1 Pseudomonas sp. 1 R 17 | reverse complement strand
AAGCCCGCTCACCACAAAGAGCTCGTTCACCACTACGCGGGCGCCCCATCACAAAAGATCATCCCATTGCAGAAAACCCGTCATCGGGTGCCTGAATGTATCCAGCCCGGAGTGACCTGGCTTTTGTGGTGAGCGGGCTTGCCCCGCGCCGGGCGGCGAAGCGGCCCCAAAAGCTGTTATCAGGATTTACCTGGAAAAACGCGGTGTTCTTGATGGG